>CAYSCA010000005.1:0-44656 GCA_964429465.1 uncultured Rhodospirillaceae bacterium | reverse complement strand
GCGCGCGCCGAGCAGGATGAATATGACGAAAGCTGAAAGCTTGGCCGTCGATTCCACCGCCTGACGGATGAGATCGAAGGACAAGCGCCGCTTGAGCGCGCCGAGGATCAGCGCGCCGCTCGCGCCCATGGCGCCGCCTTCGGTCGGCGTCGCAACCCCGATGAAGATCGTGCCGAGCACCAGGAAGATGAGCACGAGCGGCGGGATCAGCGCCAGGACCACGCGCCGGATCAGCGCGAAGCCGCGCAAGGTCCGGGCCGCGCGCGGCAGGGCCGGCACCATGCCCGGGAAGACGAGCGAGACGATCAGGACGAAGGCAGCGTAGAGCCCGGTGAGCAGCAGCCCGGGATAGAGCGCGCCCGCATACATGTCGCCGACCGAGCGGCCGAGCTGGTCGGCGAGCACGATCAGGACGAGGCTCGGCGGGATGATCTGCGAGAGGGTGCCGGAAGCGGCGATGGTGCCGCTAGCGAGCCGCCGATCGTAGCCGTAGCGCAGCATGATCGGCAGCGAGATGAGCCCCATGGAGATGACCGAGGCGGCGGTGACGCCGGTGGTCGCGGCGAGCAGCGCGCCGACGAAGACCACGGCGTAGGCGAGCCCGCCGCGGACCGGCCCGAAGAGCTGCCCGACCGTGTCGAGCAGGTCCTCGGCCATGCCGCTCCGCTCGAGGACGAGGCCCATGAAGGTGAAGAAGGGCACGGCGAGCAGCGTCTCGTTCGACATGATGCCGAAGACGCGCTCGGGCAGGGCCTGGAAGAGCTGCGGCGGCAGGAGCCCGAGCTCGATGCCGATCACGCCGAACAGCAGGCCGTTGAAGGCGAGGGCGAAGGCGACCGGGTAGCCGATGAGGAGCAGCACGACGAGCGCCAGGAACATGATCGGGGCCATGTTCTGGATGAGGAAGGCGGTCATCGCCCGCGCCTCACGAAACCATGATCTCCTGTTCCGACGGCTCCCGCGGCGCCGGGTCCGGCCCGCGCCCGGCCAGGAAGGCGACGCGCTTGATCAGCTCCGCGACGCCCTGGAGCGCGAGGAGCGCGAAGCCCGCGGGGATCAGCAGCTTGACCGGCCAGCGGATCAGGCCGCCGGCATCGCCCGACATCTCGCCGCGCACATACGAATCCAGGAACATCGGCCAGGACAGCCACATGATCATGATCGCCATCGGCAGCAGGAACACCACGTCGCCGAACACGTCGATCCAGGTCTGGCCGCGCTCGGACAGGCGGCCGGACAGGATGTCGATGCGGATATGCTCGTTCCGCAGCAGCGTATAGCCGGCGCACAGGAGGAATACGGCCGAGAACAGATACCACTGCACTTCGAGCCAGGCGTTGGAGCTCGTATCGAGCGTGTATCGGACAGTCGCGTTGCCCGAACTGATGATCACGGCCAGAAGAACCAGCCAGTAGACCAGCCTGCCGATGCGTTCACTCGTTGCATCAATCAGGCGACTGAATGCCAGCAGAATACCCACAATGCCTCCCTACCCCCTTCGTGCGCTCACCCGTTTCAGTGGCGACGCCCCGAAATACACGCGGCCGCAGCGGGTTACCCTCCCTGCGCCGTATGGTCAACCCGTTTGGGTGCCATCCCCTGTTTGCTGCCCTGTCAAGGCGGGCCGTTTATAGCAGGACCGGCCGCCCGATGGAACATTCGGCTGATTTTCCACAGGATTATCGAAAATTTACCAGTTCGGGCGACTATTGCTTGGTAATTGTCGGATGTCACACGCCTGCTTTTCAGCCGTTTTCCAGGGTGCATCAGAGTTCGGTCGAAGTCGGTGTGCGGGCGGTATGGAAACCGCTGGCACATCTGCCGGTTGTGAAGCAGAATTCGCCCGGACGGTGAATCCCCGGACGGCAGAAAGGACCGTCGCAGCCATGTGGCGCAGTGTCGTAAAGCGAACACCGAAGCCGGCCCCGGAACCGGCCATGGCCCTTACGCCGCGCGATCGCGAGCGAGTCGACGGCATCATCAGCAAGATTTCCGAAGAGACGCTGCTGGTTTTCGACCTCCTCAAGGACGGCATGGTGAAGGAAGCCTCCTTCAAGACGGTCGAGGAAGGCATCACCAGGCATTGCATCCTGTCGACCTTCGAGCAGGTCCGGGTCGATGCATTCCGCGATGCTGCCGGCCTGGCCAGGCATCAGGCGCGCCGCTTCGCCGAAGCCGCCCTGGAAATGGCCGAGCCGCAGCAGCGGCAGTTTGTCCTGTCTGTGGCGCAGGCCTTTGAACGCTTTGCCAAGCAGTTGCAGACGGTCGAGCAACGCGCGATGGCGGAAATACAGCGGCGAGACAAGGAAGGGTAGATTCGGCGTTGTCAAATACGCCTTGGGGTGCAACATAGTGGGTAGGCTGCGAGGCGGCCAGTATTGGGGGAGTGTTTAGATGCTGGGGTCGATTTTCGGCGCGCGGGCCTATGCCTATGAAATTTATGTCATGGTCGATGGCCGTTGGCGCATGGACAAGCGCCTCGAAGGCGATGCCAAGATGACCCAGCATGCCAATGAACAGCTGGAGAAGTCTGCCATCGCGCAGGCCAACGCCCTCCTGAATATGGGCGATTACAGTGCGGTCAAGGTGGTGCGTTCGCGTGCCCGCTCCGACGGTTTCATGACCCAGTCGGAAATCTTCAACAAGACCGCCACGGCGCGCCCCAAGGCGATGACCACACGCCCCTTCAAGGGGGTCTTCCCGGTCTGCCAGTCTCATTACGACCTGACCCAGCGCGCCGCCGTCAAAGGCTTCAGCGCCGTCTTTCGCGAGTTCCTCGACAAGCAGAATGCCACCTCGCTGGAGCTGCTTCATTCCCCGCAGCATCAGCGCAAGCTGAACGACATGAACAACTTCATGCGCGCCGGCATCTATGCGCTGGCCGGAGCGCAGACCCAGCCTAACCTGCCGAGCCAGAGCGAACGCAGCAAGAAGCTGGAGGCGCTGTTCGACAAGCTGGTTCAGCGCACGCGCGACGCGATGGCGGAACGCAACCTGCCCGCCTTCGAGAACAATGATTTCGCCCTGCTGCATGAGAAGCTGAAGGCGCGCGTCCAGGGCGACGACCTGCGCTTCCTGTTTTTCTTCCAGGCTTCCAAGGTCACGCAGTCGATGACCAGTTATGCGGCCCGCCTCGACGTCGCGCTCAACGACATGATCAGTCGTCCGATGGAAGGAACGGCGGCGCTGCTGGACGAATTTGCGGCCTCCTGCCTCGATTCCACCACGCTGATCCAGGATCTGCTCGGTCCGAAGGCGAATCTGTCGGAAGCGCTGATCGCCCTCGCCGACCTCTCGGCCGGCAAGCTGCCGCTGCCGGCAAAGCCCGATCCCACGCTGGAAAAGCTCAATCACCTGCTGGGCGAGAAGCGGCTCCCCGCCTGCGAGGAAACCTTGTGGGAACGGATTCTGTCCAATCTGTCATCGAAGACGCTGCTGTCGAAGAGCGAGCCGAAGAAGGAATGGCAGATGACCCGCAGCCTCAACAACAAGCTGCTGCCGCTGGCGCCGGCGAACTACAAGGAAGCCATCGATCACGCAGGCCAGATGCGCATGGAGCGCGTGCGCAACATGATGGATAGCTGACGGCCTTAGCCGGAAGCGATCAGTCGGACGGGGGTATCTGCGCGCCGGTGATGTCGGCGCCGTCCAGATCGGTGTTGACCATCTTTGCGTCGGTCAGGTTGGCATTGATCAGCTTGGCATTGTTCAGCTTCGCGTCGATCAGGTTGATGCCCTTCATCAGTGCGTCCGAAAAATCCGCCTCGCTGGCTTCCGCCGCGGCCAGGCTGGCCGACCAGTAGCGTCCGATCGGCTTGCCGTCGGGCCCCCGCAAGGGCACCTGCCCGAGTTGCGCCCGCTGCAATATGGCCTTGTGCAGGGTCGCCCGCGCGAGATTGACGCCGTTCGCCAGCGCGCCGATCAGATTGGCGCCGGTCAGGTCGGCCTCGGACAGATCGGTCATCACCAGCGTCGCATTCTGCAGCTTGGCGCCGGCAAGCTTGGCGCCTTTCAGGTTGGCGCCGCTCAGGTCCTTTCCGGACAGGTCGATGCGTTCCATGTTGAGGCCGGCCAGATCGGCGCGGGTGCCTTCCTTGCCGTCGGTCTTGATCCACTTCTCATGGTCGGCAAGGATCGAGGCGACGGTGTCGCCAAAACTTGAGACATCGACGAAGAGCTCGGCGCCGGTGAAATTCGCCGAATCCATGTCGACATCCTCGAGGATGGCGCCTTTCAGGTCCGCCCCCTGGAAATCGGCGCCGTCGATCAGCGCCAGCGACATGTCGACCCCGCGCAGGCAGGCTCCCTTGAAATCGGCGCCGGCGAGATTGGCCTTGCGCAGGCTGACCTTGGTAAGGTTGGCACGGGACAGGTTGGCGCCGGCCAGGTTGACGCCATTCATGTTGGAGCCGGTGAGGTTCGAACCCCGCAGATTGGCCTCGGTGAGGTCGGCGCCGGAGGTATTCGCCTTCTTCTTGCCGCTCTCCTGCGAGCCGAAGCCGACACCGTCATCGGAGGCCTGCATGAGCGCGCCGCCCCGGAAATCGACCCCGAGCAGGCGGGCGCCGGCCAGGGTCGCGCCGCGCATCGAGGCGCCGCGCAGATCGGCCTTGGACAGGTCGGCTTTTGACAGATCGGCCCGCTCGAGATTGGCGGCAAAAAGATCGGCTTCCGAAAGATTGGTTTCGACCAGAACCGAGCGGGCCAGATTGGCCCCGGACAGTTTGGAGGCGCGCAGATCGGCGCCGCTGAAGTCATATCCCTGCAGGTCGGCAAGCGACAGATTGAGACGAGCTCCACGTGGACGCTTGAGCAGCCATTCGCGATGGCGTGCCAGCATCTTCTCAACTTCCATGGGGTTCATTCTGCCCCTCGCCCCCTCTATCTGCCACCTGCAGCCTATTTCTTTGGCTGGGAAAAATCCGCAATGATTTTAGTGTGCTTTTGTCCGGCTCCGCAACGTCCCTGGGGTGCCCCGCAGGTGGTCGGCCGTGATATAAAAACCGCCATGACGGACCGCGACAAACTGAAGGGCCTGCGCGAGAAATACGGCGGCGCCAGGGGTGCCGACATTTACGATCCGGCCTTCCGTGCCGTGGCGGAGCGGCAGTTCAGCGAGGGCGACCGGCGGAAATGGCCGTTTGCCGATGTCGCCACCTTCCTCGACGCTCCCTACCGCCCTGAAGCCGCAGAGCATCCCGGTGATCTCGATTTCGCCTTCATCGGCGTTCCCATGGACCTGGGGGTCACCAACCGGACCGGGGCCCGGCTCGGCCCCCGGGCGGTACGCGCCGTCGAACGCATCGGCCCTTACGAGCATGTGCTGAAAATGGCGCCGCTGACCGGGTGCCGGGCGGCCGATATCGGCGATGTCCCCTTCCGCAGCCGCTTCAGCCTGGAAGCCTGTCATCAGGATATCGAGGCGTTCTACCGCAGGATCGCGGCTGCCGGCGTCATCCCGCTTTCGGTCGGGGGTGACCATTCCATCACCTACCCGATCCTCAAGGCCCTGGGAGCCGACCGGCCCGTCGGGCTGGTCCATATCGATGCCCATTGCGACACAGCGGGGCCGTATGAGGGCTCGAAATTCCATCATGGCGGTCCGTTCCGGATGGCCGTACTGGACGGCGTGCTGGACCCGGACCGGACGATCCAGATCGGCATCCGCGGCGGTGCCGAATATCTGTGGGAATTCTCCTACGAGTCCGGCATGACGGTGATCCATGCCGAAGAGGTGGCCAGCCTGGGCATTCCCGCCGTCATCGCACAGGCCCGCCGGGTGGCCGGCGACGGTCCGGTTTATGTCTCCTTCGACGTGGACGGACTGGACCCCGCCTTCGCACCAGGAACCGGCACGCCCGAGATCGGCGGCCTGAGCACCGCCGAGGCGCTGGCGATCCTGCGCGGCCTGATCGGCCTCGACGTGATCGGCGGCGACGTCGTCGAAGTGGCGCCGCAATATGACGGCACCACCAACACCGCCCATGCCGGTGCGCAGATGCTGTTCACGATCTTCTGCCTGGCGCGCGCCGCCTGGGACCGGCGCCAGGCCTGAGGCCGGGCGGGATCAGCCGCGGCCGACGAAGGGCATCTTCGTCGCCATCACCGTCATGAACAGCACATTGGTCTCGAGCGGCAGGCCGGCCATATGGACCACCGCATCGGCCACATGCTGCACATCCATGCGCGGCTCGACCTTGGTCGATCCGTCGGCCTGCGGCACGCCCTTGGCCATCCGCTCGGTCATCTCGGTGGCGGCATTGCCGATATCGATCTGCCCCACCGCGATGTCATAGGCGCGGCCATCCAGCGAACAGGCCCTAGTGAGGCCGCTCACGGCATGCTTGGTGGAGGTATATGGCGCCGAGAACGGTCGCGGCGCATAGGCCGAGATCGAGCCGTTATTGATGATGCGGCCGCCGCGCGGCGACTGATCCTTCATGATGCGGAAGGCTTCCTGACTGCACAGGAACATGCCGGTCAGGTTCACGTCGACGACGGCCTTCCACTGCTCGTAGGAGATATCCTCGAACGGCATCGGCGGCGTCCCCATGCCGGCATTGTTGAACAGCACGTCCAGCCGGCCAAAGGCGCCTCTGGTCTTGGCAAACAGCGCCCGCACCGATGCCGGATCGCCGACATCGGTGGAAACGGCAATCGCCTTCCCGCCGTGTTTTTCGGCTTCGCGTGCCGCCGCCTCCAGCGGCTCCAGCCGGCGACCGGCCAGAACGACATTGTAGCCTGCCCTGGCGAGCGCGATCGCCGATGCCTTGCCGATGCCGGTGCCGGCGCCGGTTACCAGCGCCACCTTGTCTGCAGCCATGTCCGGGGTTCCTCCGCGTTTCTGTAGGCGGCCAGATTAGCGGGCTATCGCTGCGCCCGCAAATGGCGCCCGCCGGTTCAGCGATACCACAGGGTCGGCAGAAACAGCGTCAGCGACGGAAATATCGAGATCAGGGCAAGCACGGCGAGCAGCGGAATAAGGAAGGGCAGCACGGCCATCACGGTGCGGTCGAAGGACAGCTTGGCGACCCGCGACAGCACGAACAGCACCAGGCCGACCGGCGGCGTCAGCAGCCCGATCATCAGGTTGAGCACCATGATCACCCCGAACTGGACCGGATCGATGCCGACCTTCTCCACCACCGGCATCAGGACCGGTACAAGGATCGAAATGGCGGCGATGGTCTCCATGAAACAGCCGACCACCAGCAGGATGACGTTGATGATCAGCAGCAGCAGCAGCGGATCCTGGGTGATCGAGAGCAGCCCTTCCGCCACGGTCTCGGTAACCCGCGTGGTGGTGAGAACCCAGCCGAACAGCGATGCGGCGCCGACGATGATCAGCACGCCGGCGGTGGTCTCCACCGTCTCCATCGTGATGCGGTAGAACTGCTTCCAGGTCAGCGACCGGTAGAGCAGGATGCCGAGCAGCAGCGCCCAGCCGCAGGCGGCGATCGCCGCTTCGGTCGGCGTGAAGATGCCGGCCGACATGCCACCAATGATGATGGCGGGCGTCATCATCGGCGGGATCGCGCGCAGGAAGGTTCGCCCCAGCACGCCCCAGCGGAAGGCCTGGTCGCGCCCGACCCCGTTGCGATGCGCGTACCAGGTCACATAAGCCATCATCGCGGCAGCCATCAGCAAGCCGGGAATGAATCCTGCCGCGAAGAGCTGGCCGATCGAGACATTGGCCATCACGCCGAACACCACCATGGGCAGGGATGGCGGGATGATCGGGCCGATGGTCGAGGATGCCGCCGTGACGCCGACCGAAAATTCGTCACCATAACCGTGGTCCCGCATGGCCTTGATCTCGATCGTGCCGAGGCCGCCGGCATCGGCCACCGCCGTACCCGACATGCCCGCGAAGATCACGGAGCCCACCACGTTGACATGACCAAGGCCGCCCCGGAGCCAGCCGACCCCGGCCGCGGCAAAATCGTAGATCCGGTTGGTGATACCGGCGGTGTTCATCAGGTTGCCGGCCAGGATGAAGAACGGCACCGCGATCAGCGGAAAGGAGTCGACGCCGCCGGCCATCCGGTGCAGCACGACGAAGTCGGGAATATTCGAAAGAAAGTAGGTGTAGAACAGCGAAGCGCCGCCGAGTGAAATGAAGATCGGCACGCCTGCCATCAGGAGGCCTAAAAACACCAGAAACAACGCAGCCATCTTGTACGCCCCCTCAATCGATGATCAGTTCCGCCCGGTCGGGGTCGGGTTGCCAGCGGCGGCGCGCATTGGCCGATATCATCCGGATCGCGCGATACAGCATCAGGAAGCAGCCGAAGGTCACGCCGCCATAGACAATGCTCATCGGCCAGTCCGTCACTGTCATCGTCTGGATGTGCATGCGCTCCGTCACGTCGACGGAGAACCAGCACAGCAGGCCGATGAAGCCCAGTGTCACGACATCGATCGCAAACCGCAGGATGGTCGTGATCCGCAATGGCAGGAAATGCAGCAGGACCTCGACGCCGATATGGGTGCCGCGGCGGATCGGGATGGCCGCGCCGATGAAGGTCACCCAGATCAGCAGGTAGCGGGCGATCTCCTCGGTCCAGGCCATGGAATCGTTGAGCACGTAACGGGTAAAGAACTGCAGGAAGACAACAGCCGCCAGCACCCAGAACACGGCGAAGGAGATCAGGTCCTCGATATAGGGCTTTATCGTTATCTCTTCATCGACCGCGGTAACCAGGTGCGGCACGTCGTCGTCGGACGACAATCCTTCCACGACCTTGTCTTCAGCCATACTGACCCCCTGCCCGGTAAGCGTGGTCCGGCGCAGCCCAGGCCGCGCCGGACCTATCCTGCACTATTTCAGCGCCTGCAGCGCGTCATATTCCGCCTTGCTCCACCCGGCGCCGGCGCTGGCATCGTTATGCAGCGGCAGGGCGGCCTGGCGGAACGCATTACGGTCGACCTCGACGACGGTCTTGCCGAGCTTGCGGAATTCATCCGCCAGCTTCATCTCGGAAGCTCGGATCTGATCCGACGCCTTCGACGCCGCCTGCAGCAGGACCTCCTGGAAGATCTTCTTCTCGCCGTCGTTCAGCTTGCCCCAGACATGCCCGCCGACCAGCACCAGCAGAGACTCCGTGATATGGCCGGTCAGCATGATGTGGCTCTGCACCTCATAGAATTTCTTGGCCATGATGGTGGGCAGCGGGTTCTCCTGCCCGTCCACGGTCTTCTGCTGCAGGGCCAGATAGACTTCCGCAAAGGCGATCGGCGTCGCATTGGCGCCGACGGATTTGGTGAACATCAGGAACAGCGGCGCCGGCGGCACGCGCAGCTTCATGCCCTTCATGTCTTCGGGCTTCTTGATCTCGCGATTGGCCGTCACATGGCGCTGGCCGTAATAGGTCAGCGAGACCACCTTGTGCTTGGTCTTCTTCTCATAGCCCGCGGCGATGTCGCGGAACAGCTTGGAATCGCGGTAAGCCTTCCAGTGATCGAAGTCGCGCAGGATGAAGGGCGCATTGGTGATCGCCAGCGGCTTGTGGATCGAACCGGCGAAGGCGACGCCGGTATAGATCATGTCGACCGTGCCCAGCGTCAAGGCTTCGTTGATCTGGTTCTCGTTTCCGAGCTGCGAGGCCGGGAAGACCTCGATCTGGTACTTGTTGTTGGTGCGCTTGGCGATTTCGCCGGCCGCCCAGACGGCTTCGGTATGATAGGGCTCGCTGGTTTCGTAGACATGAGCCCATTTCAGCTTGGTCTGTGCCGCAACGGGTCCGGCGGCAGACAATGCCAGGGCGATGGTCGCCGCGGCCATGGTTGCTAAACGCTTGTTCATTCTGTCCTCCCTAGTTTCAGTTCAACGCACGGATCTACATTTCACGTCCCACGGATCGGTCGCAGCATGTCAAACGCACTGACATCCTCGACAAAGAAATCAGGATTGAGGTTGCGGATATTGGGCAGGCTGTGCTCCAGCCCTTCCAGATGTCCCCGCATGGCGGCGACAGCGCGATCCGCATCGCGCTTGTCCAGCGCATGCGCGATAGCGGCATGCTCCTTGACGACGCTTCCCATGCGGCCCGATTGCGGCAGGGTCAGGCGGCGGTAACGGTCCACCTGGACTTTCACCTGTTTCACCAGCTGCCAGATGCCCGGATAGCCGGCGGCATCGGAAATCGCGGCATGGAATCCTTCATCGGCCTCGTGGAACGCATCGGGGTCGCCGGCCTTGTCGGCTTCGCGCTGGCGTTCGACGAATGCCCAGACAGTGGTCACCTGGCTCTTGGTGGCGCGCTCGCAGGCCGTCCGCACCGCCAGTTCCTCCAGCGCCTTGCGGATGATGATCGCCTCGGTGAGCTGAAAATAGGGAATCCGGCTCACCGTCGTGCCGGATTTGGGCACGATCTCCACCAGAAGCTCGTCGGCCAGCCGCAGCAAGGCCTCGCGAACCGGCGTGCGGCTGACTCCAAAGCTCTTGGCCAGGTCGTTTTCCGACAGGGCGGCCCCCGGCGGGATGGCCAGCGAAAGAATCTGCGACCGCAGATGCTCGTAGACCAGGGCGGACGACGTGGCCCGCGGCGACAGCGGCGACCGGCGGCGCACCGAGCCCGGGCGCAGCGTGGCAACCGTTTGCTGCTGCAGATGCGGTGTCGTCCCCGTGAGGCGGACCATTTTACTTCTGTCTTGTGCCATATCTTGCATACAAGATAGCCCGTCGCGGCAGGCAGGTCAATTCGACAAAGAACAAACGCCCCTGCGAGGAACAATCCCGCCGCCGCGCCGTTGCCCCGATTCAGCAAGGAGCCTCCCATGGCAACGTCTCGCCAGCCCGGAAATGCCGGGCCGTCCTATGGTGCGGAACAGCTGAGAGCCGACATCGATACCGGACGAACCGGCGACAAGGTCGCCTATCCCGATCCGGCCGCAGTGCCGCTGGGAGCCGATGACGAGACTGACGCGCAATCGACCCGGCAGAAGGCCTCCGAACCTGCGCAGGCCCGGCCGAGCACCCAGGCAGAAGCCCGCAAGGGGACCCCGTCGGGCAACCCCGAAACGCGGTCACGATCCTGGCTCTATATTGCCGGTGGCATCGCCCTGCTGGTCATCCTGCTGCTGCTCGGCACGCTGATGCCATACCAGCCGCAATAGCGGCTCCGCCCGGGGCGCCCGCCCCGCCGATGACACAGGGCCCGCCCCGGCCGGCGGCTAGAGTTGGGTCCTTCGCGGACAAGGGGGACCTCGCCATGCTGGCCTTCGTGATCGCCGTAGCACTGCTGGCCTATTCCTCGGCCGTGATCACCGGCAACGACGGCCCGACGGAAGCCGCCGCGCCCATGCCGCAGATCGAATGGGAAGCGATCACCGCCGGGCTGGAATATTCCGGAGACCAGGAGGCGGCCTCGGCCGCCGAGGATGTGGCGCGGCGGAGGAACACCGTCGTCGCCCGGCCCCTGCCGCCGCGCGACGGCACCGGCCAGACCGTGATGCTCGATCCGCTGCCGCCCAGCAGCATCATCGGCAAGGGCGCGGGGCTGATCCTGGAGAAGCCGCCGGCCGGACTCACCGTCACCGGGCTCCGGCGATAGCAGAAGGATGGCGTGCCCTGCTGGATTCGAACCAGCGACCTGCCGCTTAGAAGGCGGCTGCTCTATCCAGCTGAGCTAAGGGCACCTGATCGACGGGCCGGCGAGCCGGCCGCGAACGGCACCCGCCGGCCGAAACAGACTAGCGAAGTCTCGTAAACGCAAAGTTGTCGGCGTAGGACTTGCGGCTCGGCTTGCGCGGCTGCGGCTCGTCGACTTCGTAGGGGATGTTGTGCTTCTCGGCATAGGCGATGGCGGCTTCCTTGCTGTCGAAGCGCAGATTCAATTGCCCCAGCGTGCTGCGCGCGCCGGTCCAGCCCATCAGCGGCTCGACGAAACGGGTATCGGCAGTGTCGTATTCCAGCCGCCATTTCCGCGTCTGCGCCCTGCCCGATTGCATCGCCGTCTTGGCCGGCTGATAAATGCGCGCCTTCATCGCCTCACCTTCTGTACCCGAAGCAGTCGCTGGCCATTATGGTCGGGGTGACTGGATTCGAACCAGCGACTTCTTGCTCCCAAAGCAAGCGCTCTACCAGACTGAGCTACACCCCGCCGGCTAGCCAGCGGAAATCGAGCGCCTTTTACCACAGCCCGAGCCTGCCGGGCCAGCCCCGGCGCAGGCCGCCCATGCCGGCTTAACGCTTTGGTGGATTTCCGAAAATGGCGTGCCGGACCTTGTCGCCCGGCTTGATTCCGAGCCGGGAGACCGTACCGCCATTGAGCTCCAGGACCGCCCGCACCGGTCCGGCCGAGCTGATCCCGGTCTCGTCCCGCGGAATGGCGCGCTGATGGAGGTTGAGGATCGTCCCGTCGGCCTTGATGAACAGCATGTCCAGCGGGATCAGCGTATTGCGCATCCAGAAGGATGCCATCTGCTCCTGCTTGAAGTCGAACAGCATCCCGGCATCCGGCGCCATGCTGGTACGGAACATCATGCCGCGCGCGCGGCTCGCGTCGTTGTCGGCCAGTTCCACCGTGAAATGCTGCGGACCTTTGCCGGTGACGATCACGAGATCGCTTTGCGGCAGGGTGGGCTGCGGCTGCGCCACAGCCGGAGCAGCAAGCAGAAACATCCCGAGGAGCAGAAAAAACCGTCTGAACACCTACGCCATCCTCTCTTTCGTCCGTTGCAGCAGCACCCGGACCTCCTGTCGCACCGGCCCGTGACGCGGCGCGTCGGCGAGCGTCGTGAACCAGTGGGCCGGCGGATCGCGGCCGATCCGGTGATTCCAGTGTAGCCCGCGCAGCAGGCTTTCCGCCGCCGCAGGCAGGCGGTCCGGGATCTCCAGGCCGTTCAGCCCGGCCCAGATGCCGGTCCAGCAGCGCGCCACTGACCACGGGTTATACCCGCCGCCGCCCAGCACCAACAGGCGCGGCGCCAGGTTCTGCAACGCCGCCACCGCCTGCCACAATGCGGTATTGGACAGCATCTGCTTGCCCAGCGGATCGTCGGCCAGGGCGTCGGCGCCGCATTGCACGACCAGCGCCTCGGGCCCGAAGCTCTCGACCAGCGGGCCGATCGCCTCCCCGATCAGGGCATCCATCTCGTCGTCGCACATGCCCGGCAGCACCGGGTAGTTGAACAGGTTGCCGGCTCCCTCTTCGTCCAGCCGGCCTGAATGCGGCCAGCGGCCGGCCTCATGGATCGAGATCACCAGGACGCGCGGATCATCGGCGAAGGCATCGGCAACGCCGTCGCCGTGATGCACGTCGAGATCGACATAGGCGACGCGACCCAGGCCACCATCCAGCAGGCCCAGGATCGCCAGCACCGGGTCGTTGAAATAGCAGAAGCCGGAAGCCTGCGCCGGCCGTCCGTGATGGGTTCCGCCGCCGGGGCTGTAGACGATGCCGCGCCCCTGCTCCAGCAGATGCGCCGCCGCCATCAGGCTGCCGCCGACACCCGTGGCCGGCCGGCGGAACATGGTGGCATAGACGGGATTGCCACCGCGGCCGAGATTATAGCGTTGCGAGTCTTCGACGCCGATGGTGAGCGTCCGCTCGGCCTGCTGCACGGCGGCGATGTAATCCTCGCGATGGAAGCGGGAAAGCTGCTCCGGTGTGGCCGGCCGGCTCTCGCGATAGCGTTCGGGCCTCACCCAGCCCAGGGCCTGCGCCAGGTCCATCACCGTCGAGACGCGGGGGATCGACAGCGGGTGTTTGCCGCCCAGGCTGGAATGCCGGTAGATCTCGTTGCCGATGAAGAGCGGCGCCTGCATCGCCCTGAATCTAGAGATCGCCGGGCCCTTAACAAGCCTCGGCAATTTCCTATAATGCGGTCTTGCCTCTGAGGGGGAGCCGATTGGCGGCTGAGAGGTCCGGATTGTCCGGACGACCCCTCGAACCTGATCCGGTTGATACCGGCGTAGGGATCAGCGGCGTGCATACTGGACCAGCCTCTCGGACTCCCCCCTCTCCTGCCGCTCTCACGCTGCAAAGCAGCGGGTTCGCGTATCAGAGCCGTCCGGTCCTCGCCCCCTTCAGCATCGCGATTGCCGCCGGTGAAATCATCGCCGTGCTCGGCCCCAGCGGTATCGGCAAAAGCACGCTGCTGCGCGTCATCGCCGGTCTGCTGCCCGGCGCATCCACGCCGCCGGGCGGCGTGGCATGGATGGCGCAGCAGGATTTGCTGCTGCCCTGGCTGCCAGTGCGCGACAACCTGCTGCTCGGCGCCCGGCTGCGCGGCGAGCCTCCTGACCGGCAGCGCGCCGAGGCGCTGCTTCTCCGCGTCGGCCTTGCCGACTGGGCCGGGGCGTTGCCGGCCGCTCTGTCGGGCGGCATGCGCCAGCGGGCCGCGCTGGCCCGCACGCTGATGGAAGACCGCCCCCTGGTGCTGATGGACGAGCCCTTTTCGTCGCTCGATCCCGTCACCCGCGAGGCCATGCAGGACCTGGCCTGCGACCTGCTGGACACGCGGGCCGTGCTGCTGGTCACCCATGATCCGCTGGAGGCCTGCCGCATCGCCGATCGCGTGCTGCTGCTCTCCGGGCATCCCGCCAGCCTCGAGGCAATCTGCACATTTGCGACGCCGGGGCCGCGCGATCCGCTGACGCCGGATTTGCTGCCGCAACTGCGCCGGCTGCAATCGATGCTGCGCGACGCCGGGCGGCAGCCATGATCATGCGTCCGCTCATCACGGTCATCGGCCTGCTGCTGCTCTGGGAAGCCGCCGTCTGGGCCTTCGGCCTGCCGCCCTATATCCTGCCGGCGCCGCATCGCATCGCCACGGCCTTCGCAAATTCCGGCGACCTTCTGCTGGGGCAGGCGGCCGTCACCGTGGCCGAAATGCTGCTCGGCCTGCTGTTCGGCGCGCTGCTCGGCGCTGCGGCCGCGCTGGGCCTGCTTTTATCGCCCCTCGCGCGGCGCTGGCTGCTGCCGGTGCTGGTCGCCAGCCAGGCGGTGCCGGTCTTCGCCCTCGCACCCCTGCTGGTGCTGTGGTTCGGCTTCGGCATGGCCTCGAAGGTGATCATGGCGATGCTGATCATCTTCTTCCCGGTCGCGGTGACTTTGTTCGACGGCCTCCGGCGCACCGAACCCGGCTGGCTGGAGCTGGCGACGGTGATGACCGGCGGCGATCCGCGCCACCGCTTCCGGATCCTGCTGCGCATCCGGCTGATGGCCGCCCTGCCTGCCTTCGCCAGCGGCCTGAAGGTGGCGGCCGCCGTGGCGCCGATCGGCGCGGTCATCGGCGAATGGGTCGGCGCCAGCGCAGGCCTCGGTTTCCTGATGCTGCAGGCCAATGCGCGTGTGCAGACCGACCTGATGTTCGCCGCGCTGACGACGCTCGCGCTTTGCGCCGTCGCGCTCTACGCCGCCGTCGATGCCGTCACCCGCCGCCTGCTGCCCTGGCAGGCCGACCGCTTCGCCCCCGTCCATTCCGGTGAATGAGGAGAGTCCGATGTTTCGCGTTGCCGCCCTGCTTCTTGCCGCCCTGCTCCTGCCGGGCACCGCCAGCGCCCATGACCGGCTGACCGTGCTGCTCGACTGGTTCGTCAATCCCGATCATGCCCCGCTGGTGGTCGCAAAGAATGCCGGCATCTTCGACCGCCATGAATTGCTGGTCGACCTGGTCGCGCCGGCCGATCCGAACGATCCACCCAAGCTGGTCGCCGCCGGCAAGGCCGATGTCGCGATCTCGTATCAGCCGCAGCTGCATGTGCAGGTGGCGCAGGGCCTGCCGCTGCGCCGCATCGGCACCCTGGTGGCGACGCCGCTGAACAGCCTGGTCGTGCTGCGCGACGGGCCGATCAAATCGGTCGCCGATCTCAAGGGCCGGAAGATCGGCTATTCGGTCGGCGGCTTCGAGGATGCGATCCTCAAGTCGATGCTGGAGCAATACGGCCTGAAGCTGAGCGACGTCACGCTGGTCAACGTGAATTTCGCGCTGTCGCCCTCGATCTTCGCCGGCAAGGTGGATGGCACCATCGGCGCCTTCCGCAATTTCGAGCTCAACCAGATGGACATCGCCGGCAAGCCCGGCCGCGCCTTCTATCCGGAAGATTACGGCGTGCCGCTCTATGACGAGCTGATCCTGATCGCGCATCAGGACCGGCTGCAGGATCAGCGGCTGTCGCGCCTGCTCGACGCGCTGGAGGAAGCCGTCGCCCTGATCCATAACCAGCCCGACAAGAGCCGGCAGTATTTCATCAAGGGCGACAAGTCGCTCGACGACGATCTCAACCGCCGCGCCTGGAAGGACACCCTCCCGCGCTTCGCCCATTCGCCGCGCGCCCTGGACAGCCGCCGCTACAGCCGGTTCGCCGCCTATCTGGCGAAACAGGGATTGATCCCTGCCGCCCTGCCGGTCGAGCGCTACGCCGTCGAGCTGCCCTGAACGAAAAACGCCGGCGTGGAGAGCCACGCCGGCGTCTGAAAGCTGGATGTCGCGCGAAGGTCAGTCCATCCGGATTTCGGCGACCTGCGGGCCCTTCGGGCCCTGGCCGACGCGCACGCGGACCGACTGGCCCGGCTGCAATTCCTGGATGCCTTCGCGGCGCAGCACTTCCATATGGACGAAGATGTCCTGCTGGCCGTCGCCGCGCGACACGAAGCCGTAGCCCTTCACGGCATTGAACCACTTCACCTTCGCCTCGAAGAAATCGCCCTGGGCGACGACGGAGGGGAATTTCGGAGCGCGGTCGAAGCCGCCGCCGAAACCGCCCCGATCCTGGCCGCCGAAGCGATCGCCGCCGCCGAAGCGGTCATTGCCGCCGAAACGCGGCGGCCGCGGCGGACGCGGTCCGCCCATGCCGCCCCCCATGCCACCTGACGGCGAGGCCGTGCTGGTATCGACTGACAGCACGCGCACCGCCTGCATGCCCTTGGGCCGGCGGGCCACTTCGAGCAGCAGGGTTGCCCCTTCATCGATACTTTCGAAACCTGCCTGGCGCAGGCAGGAGAGATGCAGGAACACGTCACCGGAATTGTCGTCGGGACTGACGAAACCAAAACCTTTGACCGCGTTGAACCACTTGACCTTGCCAGAAATCTTGACGATTTCCGCGTCGCCGAAGCCCCCTTGATCCACTTTTTAACCCTTCAATAGCCGCACTACGCCCCTTAGCGTAACATCTTTTCGAAACGCTGCCAAAACGATTTCTGAGGGGTTGTCCGCAGCTTAGCCGGCTAAGCAAAGGTTACATGGTGGGTCCCTCCACGCGCCGCCTGGGCCGCCAGCGGGTGACCGAGCGGCCGTCGGCGGTGAAACGTACTTCCTGGCTGTCGGGCGGAGCGGCGCGCAGATGGCCGGCCGCCTCGGCCACCGAGGCCGTCCGGCCCGGCGGTTTGGCGGCCTGCCCGCGCATCGCCCTGACCAGCGCGTGGCCGCCGCCGCTCGAATGCTGGGCGATCTTGGCGCGCACTTCCTCTTCAAAGGACGGCAGTTCGGCAGCGCGCCGGCCGCTGCTAGCGATGCCGGGTTTGCCGGTGGCGGCTTTGGCCGCCCGGTGATGCTCGACCTGGATCTCGCTGCCCGGCCCGTTCTCCTGCGCCTTCTTCCAGGCGGGGTCGCCGACCACCAGCTTATGCAACGCAATCGCAGGAAGTGCGCCGAAGCGCTTCCAGAAACCGTCGAGGAAGGCCTCGGCGGTTTCGCTGAAGGACGGCGTCCAGGGATTCTCAATGCCGGCCTGGAAGACCAGGTCCAGGGTCGGCTCGATCGGGCCTTCTTCGGCGACCAGGAAGGTCGCCGGCATCAGCTTCGCGCCATCGCGCGCGATCGCATAATGCGCCTGTGCCAGATAGAGCAGCCAGCGCAGCTTGGGCAGCGACATGGCGATGCGCTCTCCGGCGGCGCGCTCAAGCATCCAGAAGCTGACATCAAGTCCGGATCGTGTGGCGGGGACCATGGTTACCCCTTGGCATCTCAACAGGCGTGAAACTGGTTATCGGCAGGCTAGAGGGCTAAGCTTAACAGGCGGTGAATCAGAAAATGCATCCAGTTGTGGAGATTACCCCATGGAATTAAACGGTGAACAGCTCATTCCCGCTCCCCGCCCGAAGGTCTGGGCGGCCCTCAACGATCCGGAAATCCTGCGCCAGTGCATCGCCGGCTGCGAGAGCGTCACCAAACTGTCGGATACCGATTTCGAAGCCGCCGTCCAGGTCAAGGTCGGCCCGGTCAAGGCCAGGTTCAAGGGCAAGGTGGCGCTGACCGATCTCGATCCGCCCAGCAGCTGCACGATCGTCGGCGAGGCCCAGGGCGGCGTTGCCGCCGGCTTCGGCAAGGGCAGCGCACGGGTCGAACTGACCGATGCTGATCAGGGCGGCACGCGCCTCACCTATGCCGCCAAGGCGCAGATCGGCGGCAAGCTGGCGCAGATCGGCGCCCGCCTGGTCGACGGTGTTGCCGCGAAGATGGCGGAGGATTTCTTCACGAAGTTCAACCAGATCGTCGGCGCCGATGCCGGGCCGGGCGGCGTAGCCGAGGCGCAGGCGACGACTGGCGCCGAAGCCGCGGCCGACAAGGCCATTGAAGAGCCGATTGCCGCCTCGGCAACACTGGGCGCGCTGCCCGACACGACGGCAACGGCGGCGCGCGCGCCGGTAACCGGCGGGATACCTAGTTGGGCCTGGATCGCCGGACTCATTGCCATCGTTTGCGCAATTACAGTTCTCGTCCTGCGCAGCTGAGCGTTTCCGCTTTTTGCAACTTGACGGGTTTCGCCCGATTCGCCCACAGTCTTGTCTAATGTCAGCGCGCGCTATGTTCTGCATCGCGCTCAAGGGAGGAAAACATGACCGCATCCGTGACGATGACCGTCAACGGCCAGTCCGTTACGCGCGATGTCGAGCCGCGCACCCTTCTCGTCCAGTTCCTGCGTGAACATCTCGGCCTGACCGGCACGCATATCGGCTGCGACACCAGCCAGTGCGGCGCCTGCGTCGTGCATGTCGATGGCCGCAGCGTGAAATCCTGCACCATCCTGGCAGCCCAGGCGAATGGCGCGACGGTCACCACCATCGAAGGCCTTGCCGCCAACGGAAAGCTGCATCCCATGCAGGAAGCCTTCCGCGAGAATCATGCGCTGCAATGCGGCTTCTGCACGCCCGGCATGATCATGAGCGCGGTCGACCTGGTGAAGCGCAATCCGAACCCGAGCGAAGAAACCGTTCGCCACGAGCTGGAAGGCAACATCTGCCGTTGCACCGGCTACCACAACATCGTCAAGGCCGTGATGGCCGGCGCGCAAGCGATGCGGGGGTGACACATGGGTAACCAGGATATCGGCCAGGGCATTGGACAGCCTGTTCGCCGCAAGGAAGATTTCCGCTTCATCACCGGCCAGGGCCATTACACTGACGACATCAATCGTCCCGGCCAGCTCTATGCGGCATTCCTGCGGTCGCCGCATGCTTTCGCGAAGATCAAATCCATCAACAGCGACGCCGCGCGGAAAATGCCCGGCGTCGTTGCCGTCTATACCGGCCAGGATGTGGCAGCCGACAAGGTCGGCGGCCTGATCTGCGGCTGGGTGGTCAAGGACAAGAAGGGCGAGCCGCACAAGGCGCCGCGGCACGACATCATCGCGGTGGATCATGTGCGCCATGTCGGCGACCAGGTCGCCGTGGTGATCGCCGAGAGCGTGGCGCAGGCGCGCGATGCGGCCGAAGCGATCGAGGTCGATTACGACGTGCTGCAGCCGGTCACCGACATGCGCGATGCGCTGAAGCCCGGCGCGCCGCAGATTCATGCCGATGCGCCCGGCAATCTCTGCTATGACTGGGAATTTGGCGACAAGGCGGCCACCGAGAAGGCCTTTGCCGGCGCCGCTCATGTCACGAAACTGGAACTCGTCAACAACCGGCTCTCCCCCAATCCGATGGAGCCGCGCAGCGCCATCGGCGAATACGATCCGGGCACCGATACCACCACGGTCTACACGACATCGCAGAACCCGCATGTGCTGCGGCTGATCCTCTGCGCCTTCGTCTTTGGCCTGCCCGAGCACAAGGTGCGCGTCGTCGCCCCTGACGTAGGCGGCGGCTTCGGCTCGAAAATCTTCAACTATGCCGAAGAGACGGTCTGCGTCTGGGCCGCCCGCAAGCTCCGGAAACCGGTGAAATGGACCTCGGATCGCACCGAGGCCTTCCTCACCGATGCGCATGGCCGTGACCATATCACCCATGCCGAACTGGCGATGGACAAGGATGGCAAATTCCTCGGCCTCCGTGTGTCCACCAATGCCAATATGGGCGCCTATCTCTCCACCTTCGCCTCAGCCGTGCCGACCTACCTGTACGCGCTGCTGCTCGCCGGCCAGTACACCACGCCGGCGATCTATGCCGAGGTGAAGGCGGTGTTCACCAATACCACGCCGGTGGATGCCTATCGCGGCGCCGGCCGGCCGGAAGCGACTTACGTGGTCGAGCGTCTGGTCGAGGCGGCCGCCCGCGAGCTGAAGATGGATCCGGCGGAACTGCGCAAGAAGAACTTCGTCGCGCCGGATGCCTTCCCCTACCAGACGCCGGTCGCCTGCGTGTACGATTCCGGCCAGTATGCCAAGGCGCTGGACGAGGCACTGAAGATGGCCGACTACGCCGGCTTCAAGACCCGCAAGGCGGAAGCCGCCCGCAAAGGCAAGCTGCGCGGCATCGGTCTCTGCGCGTACATCGAAGCCTGCGGTATCGCGCCTTCTGCCGTGGTCGGCTCGCTCGGCGCCGGCGTCGGTCTCTGGGAGTCGGGACAGATCCGCTTCAACGCGACCGGCACCGTATTCGTCTATACCGGCTCGCACAGCCACGGCCAGGGGCATGAGACCACCTTCGCCCAGCTCGTCTCCGACAAGCTCGGCGTGCCAATCGAGAATATCGAGGTCGTGCACGGCGATACGGCACTCGTGCCGATGGGCATGGGCACCTATGGATCTCGTTCGCTGGCGGTCGGCGGCTCGGCGCTGTCGCGCGCAGCCGACAAGATCATCGAGAAGGGCAAGAAGATCGCCGCCCATCTGATGGAGGCATCCGTCGACGACGTCGCCTTCGACAAGGGCGTCTTCTCGGTGAAGGGCACCGACAAGCAGGTGCCGATGGCGCAGGTCGCCTTCACCGCCTATGTGCCGCATAACTACCCGGCCGATCTCGAGCCCGGTCTCGAGGCCAGCGCTTTCTACGACCCGGCCAACTTCACCTTCCCCGCCGGCGTGCATATCGCCGAGGTCGAGATCGATTCCGATACCGGCGTCACCACCGTGGTGAACTGGGTGGCGGTAGACGATTTCGGCAAGGTGATCAACCCGATGATCGTCGAAGGCCAGGTGCATGGCGGCATCGCCCAGGGCATCGGCCAGGCATTGCTGGAAGGCGTCGTCTACGACAAGGAAAGCGGCCAGCTGCTCACGGCATCCTACAATGACTATTGCATGCCGCGGGCCGACGACCTGCCTTCCTACAAGGTCGGCATGATCGAGACGCCCTGCCCGCACAATCCGCTGGGCGTGAAGGGCTGCGGCGAGGCCGGTGCGATTGCCGCGCCTGCCGCGCTGATGAATGTGATCACCGACGCGCTCGGCACCGAAGAGATCAGCATGCCCGCGACGCCGCTGAAGGTCTGGCAGGTCATCCAGAGCCGGAACATGGCCGCGGCGGCGGAATGAGATAGAGGACGGAGAAGCCCCATGTATGCATTCAACTATCACAAGCCGTCATCGCTGGCCGAAGCCGCCAAGCTGCTCGGCGATGCCAGCGACGGCAAGTTCATCGCCGGCGGCCAGACCCTGCTGCCGACCCTGAAGCAGCGCCTGGCCTCGCCCTCCGACCTGATCGATCTCGGCGGCATCGCCGAGCTGAACGGGATCAGCGTCTCGGGCGGGACCGTCACCATCGGCGCGACCACGCGGCATGGTGCCGTGGCAAGCTCGGCCGAGGTGAAGAAGGCTGCGCCGGTGCTGGCCTACCTCGCCGGCCTGATCGGCGATCCGCAGGTGCGCAACATGGGCACCATCGGCGGCTCGGTGGCCAATAACGACCCGGCGGCCGATTACCCCGCCGCGGTGCTGGGCCTGGGCGCGACGGTCCATACCAGCAAGCGCAAGATCGCGGCCGACGACTTCTTCACGGGCATGTTCGAGACCGCGTTGGAGGACGGCGAGATCATCACCAGGATCGAGTTTCCAGCACCAAAGCGCGCCGGCTACGAGAAATTCCGCAATCCGGCCTCGCGCTATGCCATGGTCGGCGTGATGGTGGCCGAAACCGCCGACGGCGTGCGGGTCGCCGTGACCGGCGCGGCGCCCTGCGTCTTCCGCCACAAGGAGATGGAAGCCGCGCTGTCGAAATCCTTCAGCCCCGATGCGCTGAAAGGCATCAGGACCGATGCCGGGCAGATGAACAACGACATTCATGCCTCGGCCGAATATCGCGCCCATCTGGTCGGCGTGATGGCCCGGCGGGCCGCGCAGAAGGCGCTCGGCTAAAGGACGATCGGCTGGCCGTGCGGCGTGTTGCGCGCCGCGCGGTCCCAGGCCTGCGCCGTCTCGCTCAAGGCCGCCGCGGTCGCCGCGCCCTTGGCGACGGCAAGCTTCTCCAGCGCAGCCAGCCAGTGACGGTAATAGGTTTCGCCGGTATCCGGATCGCCGGCCGCCTGCGCCGCCTTGATCTCGGCACTCAGCGCCGCCGCCCATTCCGGCCAGGTGAACAGGCCCTTCTGGTGCAAAGCCACCGCCATCGCGAAGGCCTGCGCTTCCCAGGGCGCGCGGAAGACCGGGCCCTCGGCATTGCAGGGCAGATCCGGCAGCAGCGACAGATCGCTCATCGCGCCGGCTCCAGATAGCTTTCCCAGGCATCCACCGAAACCGACAAGGTCGGGTCGGCGCCCTCGCCCCAGAGCTCCGTCGCCTCGAAGCGTACCGTATAGAGCCACTGCGGCTGCTCCCCCGCACCCGTCGCATGGGTATCGGCGAAGACATGCGCGCCATGCACCCGCTCGATGATCCCGGTATGCCCGCGCACATAGCGCGGCAGCCTGGTATGGCCGGCCGGGTGCATGTTCTTCGCCCGCACCGTGTCGCCCAGCCTGAATTTCGCCGGCGCAGCGGGCTCGCGCTCGGTCGGGGTGCCCTTGGCCAGCACCGCCGGCACCGACTCCGCCGTCATAATGCGCGGCAGCGGCTTGGGCGGATGCAACGCCTTGCCGGCCGCGATTTCGTCCCCCGTCACCAGGCCGCGCTCGGCCATCAGTTTCTCCATGCCGGCCAGCCAGATCTCGTAATAGGTGCTGGCCAGGTATTTCGGCGGCGGCAGGCTTTCGCGGGCGGCGCGCGACATGTCGATGTTCCACTGGCCGGTCGCCCCCATGGCGAGCGTCAGCGCCATCGCGCGGCTTTCCCAGCGGGCATGGAATTTCGGTCCATCCTCAGGTTCGGGCTTCACCGGGCCGAAGCCCATCATGCCGCCCATATCGGCCGCGCCATTCATGCCGCAACCTCCGCCGGCTGCTTCGCCAGCCCGGTGCCGATCATGCTGTCGCGCGTCACCAGCTTCGCCAGCTTCTCCTCGCTCCAGCCCTCGGTGCCGGCCGGCCGCTCGGGCAGCACGAGGTAGCGCACCTCGGCCGTGGAATCCCAGACCTTGATCTGCTTCGTCGCCGGCAGCGTGACGCCGAAATCCATCAGCACGCCGCGCGGGTCCATCACCGCGCGCGAGCGATACGGCGCCGACTTGTACCAGACCGGCGGCAGCCCGAGCACCGGCCACGGATAGCAGGAGCAGAGCGTGCAGACGACCATATTGTGAATCTCGGGCGTATTGGCGACCACCACCATATGCTCGCCCTGGCGCCCGGTATAGCCGAGCGAGGTGATGGCAGCCGTGGCATCCTGCATCAGCCAGTTGCGGAAGGCCGGATCGCTCCACGCCTTGGCGACGACATGCGCGCCGTTATGCGGCCCGACCTTGGTCTCATAGGTCTCGATCAGCAGGTCGAGCGCGGCGGGATCGACATAGCCCTTCTGCACCAGCACCGTCTCGAGCGCGCGCACCCGCAGCTCGACATCGCTCAGCTCGGTGCCATGGTCATGAGGATGGTCATGGTCGTGATGGTGGTGATCGTGAGTCATCGGGGCGGTCCGCTGCTGTTTCGCATCAGTATAGGAAAGCGGTGGCGCCGGGAAAAGCGGGAAGCCCGCGCATCGGGCTTCCCGCCCCCGCCTCAGCCCTCCATCCTGGTGACGGTGCCTGCATCGGGGTTGATCACCACATGCATGGTTTCGCCATTCTCCGTCACCGTGGCGGTGTAGTTCCGGCCCTGCTTCTCGAAGTCGCTGTACTGGGTATAGCCCTTCGCCATCAGCAGGTTCAGCGCCCGCGTACCGCGATTGTCGCTCTCGTCCCGCATCATCGGCGTGGCGGAAGCCTGCTTCTGCGTGGCCTGATCCGGCATGGCATCCTGCTGCTGGCCGCCTGCAGCGAATGCCGGCCCGGCGAGGCCCGCTGCCAGGCCGAGCGCCAGCGCCAGTCCGGTCTTGCGAAATGCTTCGGTCATACGCATGGCATATCTCCTTTCCGTTGATTGCCCCCGGCCGCACCGGCCCGGGTAGCCGGGACAGGCTGCCATGCCGCCGCTGATCGCCTGCTGAAAGGCGGATTAAAGTTTCTTCATGTCGCGGCCGGAATCCGGAAGCAGGCCCGCAGGCCGGGCTGGTTATCCGCCAGTTCCAGGGCGCCGCCATGCAGGCGCACGACGGCTTCGACCAGATTGAGCCCGAGCCCGGCGCCGCCGGTGCCGCGCGCCGCATCGGAGCGATAGAAGCGCTGGGTGACGCGGCCGCGCTCGTCGGCCGAGATTCCGGGCCCGTTATCGGCGATCTCGATCTCCTGCCAGCCATGGGCGCCGGGCCGCACCGTAAGCGAGATCATTCCGCCGCGCGGCGTGTATTTCACCGCGTTGTCGATCAGGTTGCCGACCGCCTGGGCCAGCAGTTGCGGATCGCCCTGGGCCTTGAGGTCGGCCACGGCCTCCAGCGTCAGCGCGATGCTCTTCGCCTCGGCCGCCGGCGCATAGAGCTCGGCCATGTCGGCGGCCAGCCCCGGCAGGTCGACCGTCACGAAGCCGGCCCGCCGCAGCCCGGAATCGATCTCGGCCAGCCGCAGCAGGGCATTGAAGATGCCGATCAGCCGGTCGATATCGCCGACCGCCTCGCCGATCTCGTCGAGCATCCGCTCCGACGGCGGGATGTCGCGCAGCAGGGCCTCCAGCCGCGTGCGCAGCTCGGCCAGCGGCGTGCGCAGATCATGCGCGACGGCGTTGGACACGTTGCGCACGCCTTCGATCAGATGCTGGATCTGGTCCAGCATGCTGTTGATGGTCTGCGCCAGCTGGTCGAACTCGTCCTCGGCATCGCGCAGCGCGACGCGCTGGCCGAGATCGCCCTGCACGATGGCGGTGGTGGTGCGGTTGATCCGGTCGATGCGGCGCAGCACGGCGCGGCGGATCATGAAGCCGCCGGCCGCCGCGAAGGCCAGCGCCACCAGCACCGCCCAGCCGAAGCTGCGCAGGAACAGGTCGCGCATCGCCGCCCGTTCCTGCACGTCGCGACCGACCAGCAGGTGGAAATTGCCGCGCAGCACGACATGCAGCAGCCGCGTGGCGTGCAGCTTGTTCTTGTAGACCAGATCGACCTCATGCCAGCCCGGCTGCAGCCCGATCTCGGCGGGCCAGGCCTCGACATTGCCGGCGAGCGGCCGCATCCCCGGATCGGTCAGCAGGTAGATTCCCTTCTGGTCGGCATCCGCGAGCACCCGTTCATTCATCGTCTGAACGGCGCCGGCGAGGCCGAAATCCTGCAGCCGGTCACCCACGGCACGGATATCGGCCGTGATCACCGCATCGGTCTCGCGGTCGAGATAGCCGGTGGTGTTCCACCAGACCAGCCCGATCAGCAGCATCGAGGACACGATAAAAAGCCCGGCATAGCCGAGCGCGAGGCGGACCGATGTCGAGCGCAGCAGCTTAAGCATCGGCGGAAAGGCGATAGCCGGCGCCGCGCACCGTATGCAGCAGCGGCGTGGCGAAGCCGGAATCGATCCGCTGGCGCAGGTTGCTGATATGCACGTCGATCACATTGGTCTGCGGATCGAAATGATAATCCCAGACATTCTCCAGCAGCATGGTGCGGGTGACGACCTGGCCGGCGTGGCGCATCAGGAATTCCAGCAGCTTGTATTCGCGCGGCTTGAGCGCGATCGGCTGCCCCGCGCGCGTCACCTTGCGCGACAGCAGGTCCATGCTGAGGTCGCCGACCTGCAGGCTGGTCTGCGCCTGGGGGCTCTCCATGCGGCGGACCAGCGCCAGCAGCCGCGCTTCCAGCTCGCCGAAGGCAAAGGGCTTGGTGAGATAGTCGTCGCCGCCGGATTTCAGACCGCGGATGCGCTCGTCCACATCGGCCAGCGCGCTCAGGATCAGGATCGGCGTGCGGTTCCCGGTCCGCCGCAGGGCCTCGATGATCCCCAGCCCGTCCACCCCGCCGGGCAGCATGCGGTCGAGGATCATCGCGTCGTAGCTTTCGGTGGTGGCCATGAACAGCCCGTCGCGGCCGTTATCGGCATGATCGACGACATGGCCGGCCTCTGCCAGCCCCTTGCGGACGAACTGGCTGACCTGCGGGTTATCCTCGACCAGAAGAACCTTCATTCCCTCTCCGACAAGCCTGGCCCCGACAGAAAGCCGGGGCGGTGTTGCCGCCCCGGCGATGACGTTCAGGCGAGCTGCAGCGCCAGATAGTAGGTCGTGCCTCCGCGCAGCACCAGCATGGCGACCGCCTCCTTCTCGGCCCGTCGCGCGGCGCGGATCTTCTCCGCCACCTGGTCCGGCGTGGCCACCGGATCGTCGCCGATGCGGATGATGACATCGCCCTCGTGCACGCCGCTTTCGGCCGCCTTGCTGCCGCTCGCGACATCGGCGACGACCACGCCCTTGGCCGGGCCTTCGATGCCGAGGCGGTTGCGCAACTCCGGCGTCAGCGGCGCCAGCGCGAGGCCGACCTTTTCGTCGTTGGCGGCGTCACCGCCGGCATCGGCCATCTGGTCGGCGGGCTGCTTGCCGATGGTGACGGTCAGGCTCCGCTCCTTGCCGTCGCGCCAGACCTTCAGCTTCGCCTTCTCGCCGGCCTTGATGCCGGCAATCGCGGTCGCGAGATCGCGCGGTTCCTCGATCTTCGTGCCGTCGACGCCGAGGATGATGTCGCCCTGCTCGACGCCGCCGGCCTGGGCCGGCGAGTCCGGCTCCACCGTGCTGACGATCACGCCGTCATCGCTCTTGCGGCCCATCGCCTTGGCCAGCGGCTCGGTCAGCGGCTGCATATGCACACCGAGCCAGCCGCGCTCGACGTTGCCGGTCGCCTTGAGCTGCGCCACCACGTTCATCGCCAGCTTCGACGGCACGCCGAAGCCGATGCCGACATTGCCGCCGCTGGGCGTGTAGATCGCGGTGGCGATGCCGATCACGCGGCCGCTGCGGTCGAAGAGCGGCCCGCCGGAATTGCCCGGATTGATCGGCGCGTCGATCTGCAGGAAATCGTCATAGGGGCCGGCATGCAGGTCGCGGCCGCGCGCCGAGACGATACCGGCCGAAACGCTGCCGCCCAGGCCGAAGGGATTGCCCACCGCGATGACCCAGTCGCCGATCCGGGTCGCGTCGGAATCGCCGAACACGACATGCGGCAGCGGCTTCTTCGCCTCGATCTTCAGCAGCGCGACATCGGTCTTCGGATCGCGGCCCTTCACGGTCGCCGGATGGCTGCTGCCGTCGCTCAGGGTCACGACCACCTTCTCGGCATCCTCGACCACATGGTTGTTGGTGACGATGTAGCCGTCCGGATCGATGATGAAGCCGGAGCCGAGCGCGCTGCGCGGGCCGCGCTGCTGCTGGTCGAAGAAGTCGCGGAAGAACTGCTCGAAGGGCGAGCCGGGCGGGAAGGACGGCATGCGCTGCCGGGTCTTGTCCATCTTTTCGGTCGTCGAGATGTTGACGACCGCCGGCTTCACCCGCTCGACCAGGTCGGCAAAGCCGGGATGTTCGGCCAAGGCAGCCGGCGCCACCGGCTGGATCGCCTGCGGGCTGTCCTGGCCGGCCGGAACCTGGGCGCGGACGGCGACATAGCCGCCGCCGGTGAAAATGGTCGTCGCCAGCAGCGCGGCGACAAGCGCGCGTTTGCCACGGGATGGATGCTTACGCTGTTCGGTCATGTCTGCCTCCAATGCAGGGGATGATCACGACAGCAAATTGGGGATTGCCGGATCAGCGGGCGCTGAACGGCGGATTAAAAAGAATTCATCTTGCGGTTCATCTAATGTTCTCTCCGCCTTTTTCAAGACAGCAATTCGTCCACCGCCGCGATCAGCTCGTCGCGCAGGATCGGCTTGCGCAGGCGCTTGTGCGGCCCCTGGGCGGAGGCAACCGCGAAGAGCTGATGCTCGGTCGGGCCGATCTTCGGCGTGGCCCCGGTGATCTCGATGATCGGCATCCGGAGGCCGAAACTGCGGATCCTGTTCATCAGGTCGAGCCCGTCGAGCTTCGGCATGTAGATGTCGGTGATGACCAGATCGGCCGGCTGTTCCTGCAGACGCTCGATCGCCGCCTCGCCATTCTCGGCCTCGTCGACCGTATGGCCGGCATCCTCGAGATGCGCCCGCAGGATTTCGCGCACATCGGGGTCGTCATCGACTACCAGGATATTGGCCATCGCCCCTCCCAAAGCGCTTTTCGAGCCGCCATCCAACGGAAATTCCGCCGGTTCTGCAAGCGTTGACAGCCACCCCCCGGGTCCTTAGAACGGGCGCCGCATACGCCGTGTTAATACCCACTCTGGTGCGGAGGGGTGGCCGAGTGGCTGAAGGCGGCGGTTTGCTAAACCGTTATACAGGGTAAACCTGTATCGAGGGTTCGAATCCCTTCCCCTCCGCCACTTCCCTCGTCTGCCATTCCCTCATTTACGTCCCGAGCTCCGCCGCCACGCCGCCGGTCCAGGCCAGCAATTCGTCATAGGTCAGCGGAAACACCGCATTCGGATGGCCTGCGGCGGCATGCAGCAGCGGAAAGCGCGACAGGCTTTCGTCGACGGCCAGCGGCAGCTTTTCCGCATGGCCGAGCGGCGCGACGCCGCCGATGGCGAAGCCGGTCGCCTGGCGCACCAGATCGGCATCGGCGCGCTTCGGCGCCGCGGGCAGAGCGAGCGCGCGGCCAAGCTTGCCGAGATCGCATTGCCGGTCGCCGGCGACCAGCGCCATCACTGCCCTGCCCTCCGACGAGAAGACCAGCGACTTGACGATGGCACCGACCTCGCAGCCCAGCGCATCGGCGGCCTGCTGCGCCGTGCGCACCGCATCGCCGAGCGCGATCACCCGCTCGCCGGCGCCGAACGGCGCCAGCGCCGCGCGCACGCGATTCACGCCCGCATGATCCAGCAGCGGATTTGTCTTCACGTCACTCATGCCGGCCTCACGGAACCTCGAAGCCGCGCTGCACCGCCGGGCGCGCCGCGATGGCATCGTACCAGCGCTTCACGTTCGGATACTTGGCGAGCTCGATCAGGTGCCATTCATGGCGCGCCGCCCAGGGATAGGTGGCGATATCGGCAATCGAATATTCCGCGCCGGCGAGATACTCGCTTCTGGCCAGATGCCCGTCGAGCACCTTGTAGAGCCGCGCCGTCTCGGTGCTGAAGCGGTCGATGGCGTAGGGCACCTTTTCCTTGGCGAATTTCACGAAATGATGCGTCTGGCCCAGCATCGGACCGAAGCCGCCCATCTGCCACATCAGCCACTGCATCGCCTGCATGCGGGCGCGGGCATCGGTGGGGAGGAACTTGCCGCTCTTCTCGGCCAGATAGATCAGGATCGCGCCGGACTCGAACACGCTGTAGGGCTGCTTGCCGTAAGCCGCGGGCGGCTCGTGATCGACGATGGCCGGAATCTTGTTGTTCGGACTCACCTTGAGGAAATCCGGCGCGAACTGCTCGTCCTTCGAGATGTTGATCGGAAAGGCCTGATATTTGAGGCCGGTCTCCTCCAGCATCACGGATGCCTTGCGGCCGTTCGGCGTGCCCCAGGTGTAGAGATCGATCACAGTTACGTCCTTTCTGCCTTTTTTCCCTTCCGTCATGCTTGGGCGAAGCCCGAGCATCCAACCCAACCGCCAGCGCGACGGAAACATGGGATGGACCCTCGGCTGCGCCGAGGGGTGACGGTTGCTGTTGAACTTCTACCCCTTCACCACGGCGGCGGTCTGGCCGAACAGCACCTTCTTGGCTTCCTCGGTCATCACCGGCACGCCCTGGTTCACCGCCTTGCCCTTCTCGTAGGCGGTCTTGGTGGCCGGCCGCGCCCAGATGGAATCGAACCAGCGCTTGAGGTTCGGGAAATCCTCCAGCTTCTGGCCCTGGCGCTCATGCGGCACGATCCAGGGATAGGACATCATGTCGGCGATGGTGTATTCGTCGCCGCAGATGAAGGCGCGGCCCGCCAGCCGCCGGTCCAGCACGCCGTAGAGGCGGTTGGTCTCGTTGACATAGCGGTCGATCGCGTAAGGGATCTTCTCGGGCGCGTACTGGCTGAAATGATGGTTCTGGCCGCACATCGGGCCCAGGCCGCCCATCTGCCACATCACCCATTCGGTACAGGCGACGCGGCCGCGCAGGTCCTGCGGGATATGCTTCTTATACTTGTCGGCGAGGTAGAGCAGGATGGCGCCGGATTCGAAGATGCTGACCGGCGCGCCGCCATCGGCAGGCTTGTGATCGACGATCGCCGGCATGCGGTTGTTCGGCGCGATCTTGAGGAAGTCGGGCTGGAACTGCTCGCCCTTGGAGATGTTCACCGGCTTGATCGTGTAGGGCGTGCCGGTCTCTTCAAGGAACAGGGTGATCTTGTGGCCGTTGGGGGTCGGCCAGTAATAGAGGTCGATCATCTTGTGACTCCGCTTGGCTGTCGGATTGGACGGCAGGATGGTGAAAAGCAGGCCGCGGGACAAGGCGTCCGGCGGCCGGATCACTCGAACTAGAGCCGGAACAAGCGCTTATCAAGTTCGGCCGAAGCGCCCGACGCGCCAGCTGCGAGCCAATTGCAGCCCATTCCCTGCCAAGAGCGTCCCATGCGGCGCCACCGGAGAGCCAAGTCGATGCCAAGAGCATGCCGGTTGGATGCCAAGGCGCGCCGGCGCGTTGCCAGGGCCGGTCAGATATCCACCCGCTTCTCGGCGGCCTCCTGCTCGATTCAGAAGGACTTGCGAAGCTGGTGATTGACATCCAGCCGGCTGCCTTCGGCGCGGAGAACGCCCTCGATCAGCTTGTCGCTGCCGATTTCCTCGGCAAGCCGCAGCTCCTCCCGGAACTCCTCCTTCGAGCCAATGACGAGAGGCTCTTCGGGCTCGGGCTTCGGCGGCGGGACGTCGACGATCTGCAGCGTGGCGACCGAGGCCAGCCAATGCGAGAGCGCATCCGCCTTCAGCGGCCGCCCGCCGAGACGCAGGCGTTCGGCCAGCCAGAGCAGGGTCCTGGCATCCAGCTTTTCGGTCCGGCGCTTAAGCTGGTGGACGGTATGGCCGGCCAGGTTGCGAAACTGCAGGCTGGTCTGCAGCTTCAGCCGGTCAAGTTCCAGTTCAATTCTGGCCCGGAACCGCTTGCTGCGCTTCATATTCCGCCAGATTCGATCCGGCCGGCAGTGGAAGTCGCGGGCGATCTCCTCGGCCGCCCGTCCAAGCGCAATCTGGCGCGCCACCTCGCCCCAGTCGAGCCGCTGGCCGGGTCGCGGCGCGAGGCGCTGGCGCGGATATTCCGGCCAGGGGCTGCTGTCTGCTTCGGGCTCGTCCGCTTCGGGCGGCGCGGGCCGCAGATGGATATCGGGGTCCTTGAAGGGGTCGTAAGTCTCGCGTCGGGACGGCATGTCGGGTCTCCTGGCTGGGGTTGGTCGAGGGAAATAGTCATATTATAGTTCTTTTAATGTTCTAGCACAAGAACAAAGATTGACCGGGCAGCGCGTTCACCCTACGTTTCGGCCGCAGTAGCAGTAAAGGAGAAACGCCCATGCCCCAGACCGCCCTGCCTTCAGCCACCCCGCCCGGCCGGATCACCCTCTATTCCGGGCCGCTCAGCATGTTCGGCGCCAAGGCGCAGATCGCCGCGCTGGAGAAAGGCATTCCCTTCGAGCTGGTCATGGTGCCCTTCGAGATGAAAGCGCTGTATTCGCCCAAGCACCCGGAGGTGCTGCGGATCAATCCCAAGGCGCAGGTGCCGGTGCTGATCCACAAGGGCCTGCCCGGCGCCGACCTGGAGATCTTCGACTCCACCCAGATCTTCGAATATCTCGAGGACCTGAAGCCGGAGCCCCGGCTGTGGCCGGCCGACAGCGCGGCCCGCGCCCGCGCCCGGCTGCTGGAGCTGAAATCCGACGAGGTCTATTTCCCGCATATCATCAGGCTGATGGGCCTGCAGGACGCGCCGCAGGACCCGGCCGCGATCGCCGCCCGCAAGGGCGCCGCCGAGTTCTATGCCGCGATGGAAACGCTGCTCGGCGATGGCCGGCAGTGGCTCGCCGGCGCGCAGTACACTTACGCCGACATCGCCTTCTTCATGGCGCAGATCTTCGGCGAACGCATGGGCGCGCCGGTGCCCGCCGAGGCAACCCGGCTGATCGCCTGGCGCGAGCGGATGTGCCAACGCGCTCCGGTGCGCGACGTCGCCGGCGCGATGGGCCGCTGGCTGAAAAGCATCGGGCGGCCGATTCCGCAGTTTATGGAGACACTGCTGCCGACGAGTTGAGGCGCACCCGCTCAGGTATATGGTCGCCAGACTTGTGCAACGGCGATCCCGGACCGGCGGTCAAGTCGGACGGACGCCAGGGTAAAAGTACCGGGCTGCGATTGACGCCCGGCCGTGCCGTCACCAGCCTGCCGGCCATCGTCATCGCGACAGAAGGTGCGCCACATGCCCGACTCTCCCATCGCCGACAGGCCGGCGGCCGAGCGCCGCTATTACCAGCTCGTCGAGGCCGCCGGCACCGATATCGACCGGCTGCTTTTCGCCGTCGCCTTCGGCATCCGTGAAGCCGGCATGACGGCGGAGCATCCGCATATCCGCGCGATGCTGGCCTATTGCATGGCTTATGAAGCGCCGGGGCCTGCCAGTACCGTCCTGGCGAAAGCGCCGCAACCTGCCGGTTCCGGCAAGGCGATCGGCATCGCCCTGCATTGACAGGTTGCGCGCGGTATCCGGCGACCCCTAGGATGACGGGAACGGCAGGCCGGCCAGCCTGGATCAAAAAAAGCTGACGAGGGAGAGATGACCGGGAATACCGGAATGGCGGGATCAGACGGCGTGCCGGCCGAGAGCATCGCCGACACCTTCCTGCATTCGCGCTTTTCCGTCGACCATCTGCCGCCGCAGCAGCGCTATGAAGTCTGGCGCGACAGCATCGCCTGCATCTTCGATGTCGAGCGGGCGGTGAATCATGGCGGCGATGACGGCGAGTTCCACGCCACCATCGACGCGCATATGATCGGCTCGCTGATGCTGGCGCGCACCGTCACCCGCGCGCAGATCTGGAAGCGCTCGCCGCTGACCATGGCCCGCGACGGCATGGATCACTTCATGATCCAGCTCTACGACCGCGGCACCCAGCGCTACTGCTCGAAGAACGGCGATGCCGAGATGCCGCCGAACGGCCTGCTGGTCTACGACCTGTCGCAGGAGATGCAGGCCGAGACCACGGATTTCAGCAACATCTCGCTGATCCTGCCGCGGCCGATGATCGAGGATTTCCTGCAGACTCCCGAAGACCTGCATATGCGCGCCCTCGACGGTCGCGAGCCGCTGGTCGCCCTTTTGCGCGAGCATATGCTGACGCTGAACCGGCATGCCGCCCGCCTCGATTTCCAGCAGGCCGCCGCGATCGCGCCGATGACCGCGCAGCTGGCCGCCGCCTGCCTGAACGGGACATGGCAGGGCATGCCGGGCGAAACGCAGTTCCTCGAACGCGGGCTGCTGACCTCGCTGCGGCGCGACATCGAGGCGCGGCTGGCCGATCCCGCCCTGTCGCCCGCCAGCCTCTGCGACTATCACGGCCTGTCGCGCACCCGGCTGTATGAGATGTTCGCCCCGCTCGGCGGGGTGTCCGCCTATATCCGCGAGCGCCGCCTGCGCGCCGCCCTGCTGGCGCTGGTCGACCCGCAGGCCATGGACCGGCCGATCAGCGCGATCGCGCGCGCCTCCGGCTTCCGCAGCGACAGCGATTTCAGCCGCGCCTTCCAGAGGCGCTTCGGCCTCAGCCCGCGCGCAGCGCGCCATCACGGGCTGGAGCGGCAGAACCAGCTCAAGCCGGCGCAGATCGACCGCCGCTACGAATACTGGCTGCGCGAACTGGCGCCCTAGTCTGCAGACTCCGCCTTCTGCTCCACCTGGCGCAGCAGCTCGAGCAGCTCGCGCGGGCGGAACGGCTTCTCCAGCGTCGCGATGGCGCCCGTCGCGCGGGCTTCGGTGAGGAATTCGGTGCCGTGCCATTGCCCGCCGCCGGATACGGCGATCACCTTGAGGTCGGGCTGCTGCTCGAGGAGGATGCGGATCGTCTCGATGCCTTCCTGCACCGGCATCAGGATGTCCGTGATCACGAGATCGAAGCGGTGCCGGTTGAAGACGGAAACGCCTTCCTCCCCGTCCCTGGCCCTGAGCACGCGATGGCCGTCATGGAGCAGCACCTTCTCGATCACTTCGGCCACGCCATCATGGTCCTCGATGACCAGGATGTGCATTCTTCGATCCCCCCGACGTGGTGGCGATTCCTAATAGGTAGCACGATCCGGAGGTCGCGCCAAAAGGGATTCCCGCCGGGATAGGGATGCAATCAGCGCGGGCGGCGCGATCCGCCGGGGCCGATCATGCGGTCCACCGCGTCGACCAACTGGTAGTTGCGATAGGGCTTCTGCACATAGGCATCGACCGCGACATGGCGGGCCTTCAGGTGATCGAGCGTATAGCTGCTGACCATGACGATGCGCAGATGCGCCAGACGGTTGTCGCGGCGGATTGCGTTGACCAGCGCCTCGCCATCCATGCGGGGCATGCGGTAATCGGTGACGATCAGGTCGGGCACCGCCTGCGCCAGCTCGGCCAGGGCTTCCTCGCCATCGGCCGCGTGCAAAGTGATATGGCCCTCCGCTTCCAGGAGGTCACAGATCGTCAGCGCCAGCAGATCATCGTCCTCGACGACCAGAATCCGGGCCATGCGTCTCCTCGCTCGCAGCGGCGGATTGCCTGGCCGCTTCCGGCCAGAGCAGAACCGCAGCGGGGGATTTAGGTTCCGCCCGGCTTACCGCGATTTTTTTGCGACCGCGTCGGCGATGCGGGCGGCCGGGCGCATCAGCGCAGGGTTTCGGCCACGGCCTGGCGCTGCACCAGCCGGCCGGCATTGGCGCCGGTCACGCCCTGGCCGCCGCGATAGGCCGATACGCCATTGACCCAGACTTCCGCGATCCCCCGCGCCGGGGTCTTGGGCGCGGTATAGGTCGCCGTGTCGATCACCGTAGCAGGATCGAACAGCACGAGGTCGGCGAAGGCGCCCTCGCGCAGCAGGCCGCGATCCGCCATGCCGAAGACGCCGGCGGTCAGGCCGGTCATCTTGTGCACCGCCTGCTCCAGGCTGATCAGGCCGAGCTCGCGGGCGTAATGGCCGAGCACGCGGGGGAACGTGCCCCAGAGCCGCGGATGCGGCATGTCGTTGCTGGGGATGCCGTCGGAGCCGATCATGCTGCACGGATGGCTGACGATACGGCTGACATCGGCCTCGTCCATCATGAAATAGATCGCCGCCGCCGGCAGCAGGCGCTTCGCCGCGGTGACCATGTCGGTGCCCCATTCGGCGGCGATGTCAGCCAGCATGCGGCCGGCCATCTCCGGGTAAGGCTCCGACGTGCTGATCTGCACCGGCAGGCCGTCACTGACCCGGTCGGGCAGCAGGGCCGTGGAACTCGCCGGATAGGGATAGACGTCGAAATTGACGCTCTGCTCCCGCATCGCCGCCTCGATGCGGGCAAGCGTCTCGACCGAGCGGCCGTAATTCTGCGGCAGGGTGCATTTGTGATGGCTGATCACCACGGCCGAGCCGGTGTCGCGGCCGATCTTCAGCGTCTCCTCGATGGAGTCCATCACGCCATCGGCCTCGTCGCGCATATGGGTGACGTAAAGCCCGCCGCGCTCACGCAGCGCCTCGGCCACTGCGATCACCTCATCGGTCGGCGCATGCCGGCTGGGCGGATACCACAGGCCGGTGGAGAAGCCCGAGCCACCCTGCTCCAGGGCCTCCGTCAGCCGCTGCTTCATCCTGGCCGCTTCCCGGTCGTTGGCGGGCCGGTCGGTGTCGAAATCCATCGCCTCGACGCGCAGCGACATATGGCCGATCAGGGCATAGGTATTCACCGGCGGCGGCGCGCGCCGCAGGCGCTCGGCATAATCGGCGAAGCTGGGGAAAGCCCAGGCGTCGGTGCCGCCGACCAGATCGAGCGGCGCCGGCGGGCGCTGCTTCATCTGCGCCGGTGCCAGGCTGATGCCGCAATTGCCGATCACCACGGTGGTGACGCCCTGCGAGAGCTTGCAGGTCATGCATTCCGGGCCGCAGAGCACGGCATGGTCGTCGTGGGTATGGGCGTCGATGAAGCCGGGCGCCAGCGCCTGGCCAGCCGCCAGCACCTCGCGCTCGCCGGCGGCGCCCGAGAGGTCGCCCAGCGCGGCAATGCGGTCGCCGTCGACGGCGAGATCGCCGCGCCTGGCGGCAGCGCCGCTGCCATCGACCAGCAGGGCATCGCGGATGACGAGATCGTAGCGCCTGGACATGATAATCCTTCTATTCGCTTCTGGCATCGGCCGGAAAGCTGATGGTGAAGCGGGTTCCTTCCCATTCGCGGCTGGAGACCGCGATGGCGCCGCCCAGCACCTGGCTGACCAGATTGTAGACGATATGCAGGCCCAGCCCGGTGCCGCCGGCGCCGCGCTTGGTGGTGAAGAACGGATCGAACACCTTCGGCAGGAATTCCTCGGCGATGCCATGGCCGTTGTCGCTGAAGACGATGACGACGCGGCCGGGCCGCGGCTGGGTCACCTCGATGCGAATCCGGCCCGGCTCCTCGCGGCCTTCGAAGGCGTGCTGGACGGCATTCATCACCAGGTTGGTGACGATCTGGCCGAAGGCACCGGGCCGGTTGCGGATCCGGAGCTCCTCCGGGCAGTCGATCTCGACCTGATGCCGCACCTTGCGCAGGGCCGGCGCGAGGCTAAGCATGATCTCGTGCAGGTATTCGGCGACCCGGAAGGTGCGCACCTCGTCGGTGCTCTGGTCCGCCGAAATCTGCTTGAAGGCCTGGATCAGCCGCGCGGCACGCGCCAGGTTGCCTTCCATGATGCGGGTCGCCTCGGTGGCGGTCTCGAGAAAATCCTCCAGGCTGCTGCGCCGCAGGTCGGAAAGCTGGAAGCGCTCCGCCAGCTTCGCCACCTCGTCGGCCAGATGGGACGCGGCCGACACGCCGATGCCGAGCGGCGTGGAAATCTCGTGGCTCATGCCGGCGACCAGCGAGCCCAGCGACGCCATCTTCTCGGCCAGCACCAGATTGGCCTGGGCATCGCGCAATTCGGCCAGGGCCCGCTCGGCCTCCTCCTTGGCGAGGCGCAGCTCGTCCTCGATGCGCCGCCGCGCCGTGATGTTGGTCCGCACCACAACCAGGTCGCCCCACGGCGTGATCCGCTCATGCACCAGGAACCATTCGCCCGCCATGGTGCGGATTTCGATCATGCGCTCGGGGATGCGCCGCCGCGTCATCCCGGCGACGGATGCGGCGCCCGGCCCGCGTTCGTCCGGATCGAACACGCCGCGCTCATAGGCGCGCTTCACCAGCTCGTCATAGCTCATGCCGATCGTCTGCTCGACGGTCAGGCCGTAAAGGTCCGAGAAGCGGCTGGAGCAGATCGCGATCCGGTCATTGGCGTCGTAGAGCGCGAAGCCGTCACCCGCCACCTCCACCGAATGGCGCAGGCGCCGATGCAGCGCATAGCGTTCGGACGCATCGGAGATCGCGATGGCGAAGGAATTGTCCGGCAGATGCCCGAGGGTGAATTCCAGCACCTTGTCGGTGCTGCCGAAGCGGATCGCCGCAGAATCGGCCTCGCCGCGCATCAGCCTGTCGATCTGGTGACGCACGCCTTCCATCCCGATGCCGCGGAAATCGCGCCGCTCCAGGAACACGCGCAGCAGCACTTCGTAATGATCGCCCGGCTTGAAGACGCCCGGCGGCAGCGCCAGCAGCTCCATGGCCCGGCGGTTGATGGTATGGACGCGAAGGTCGGGCGCGATCAGCACGACGCCGACCTGCAGCGCATCCAGCGCCCAGGCCTGGTATTCGCTGCGCATGCGGGATTCCTGGCGCATCAGGCTGAGCGCCGCGGTGGCCTGGCCGGCCTGCTGCCGCAGCAGGTAATTGCCGCGGCGCTGGCGCTTCAGCCGGCGCATCCCGAAGACGCCGACGACATTGACGATCAGCAGCAGCGTGACCGCATAGATCGCCTCCGGCGGCGGGGCGATCAGAACAATGTAGGCCGTACTGCCCAGGGTGAGGATCGCCGCATTGACGAGGATGACGGTCGCCGTGGCCGGAAGCAGCATGTACCAGGCCAGCAGCACCAGAGCGACGAGCGCCGCCGCAACCAGGCCGGGCGGCTGGTTCACCTGCCAGCCCAGGAACATCAGCACGGTGAAGCCGGACATCGCCGCGAAGGCGGCGCGCTGCAGTCCCGCCGGCGTGGTCAGGCGGCTGAGGATGAACAGGAAGGCAAAGGCCGGGATCAGGCCGCCGAGGCGGATCGCCAGCACGGCGAAAAACGCCTCCGTCCAGCCATGCAGCAGATAATCCCGCCCGGTCGCCAGCAGCATGGCGGCAACCGCCACCAGCCCGAACAGCCGCAACTGGCCGCGCAGCACCTGCGGGCGCTCTTCCCGGTACAGCCGTTCCTGGGCCGCCGCGTGGAACTCACCCGTCCAGCGGAACAGGTGGACATCCTCTTCGACAACCGGCTGACTGGCGGATAACGGGGCTTGCAACATCGCGGCAGATTATGCCCGCGGCGCGGCCATGGCAAAGGAGCCCGGCAAATTCTGCCGGGCATGCGGCGGGGCCGTCTTCAACATCGCTTGCAGAAACAACGGGTTGAGGGGAAAACCGGAGCGGCACGGCGATTGCAACGGCAGGGGCAGGAACGGTGCCGGACCGGCATCAGCCATGCACAGGAGTCGTCCATGACCTTCTACGGCGCGCTCGGAACCGCCGTCCAGGGTATCAACGCCCAGGCCGCTGCCATCGGGCATATCTCGGACAATGTCGCCAACGCCACCACCAAGGGCTACAAGCAGGTCAGCACCCTGTTCTCCGACATGGTGTTCAACAAGGTGCTGGGCGAGAGCCCGCTGATCGATTCGACCCGCCATATGGGCATCACCGCCCGGGCGGATTTCCAGAACCGCAAGCAGGGCACGATCCTGGCGGACAGCAGCTTTTCTTCGATCGCCATCAGCGGCAACGGCTTCATCCCGGTCTCCCGGCCGACCGGCATCGATTCCGTGACGCGGGAGCCGACCGGTTTCGAGGATGCCGTCTATTATACCCGCCTCGGCGATTTCCGGCTCGAGACCTCGAACCGGCTGGTGAATTCGGCCGGATACTATCTCCAGGCGGCAGCCGTGGGCGGCACCACGCCCGGCGATTTCATCGTCGACGATTCCGATATCGCCGCCGTGGCGACCACGACGATCGATTACCAGGTCAACCTGCCCGGCTCGGCGCAGGTCGGCCGCACCTATGCCAACGGCATCGCCGTCGTCGATGCCGACAGCAACGAACGGAATTTCCAGGTCGCCTGGGAGAAGACCGCGGCCGATACCTGGGAGATGACGATCAACACCGCCGGCGGCACGCCGGCCACCTTCGGCCCGGTCACCGTCACCTTCGCCGCCGGCGTGCTGGATACGATGACCTCGGCCGACCCGCTGCTGACCGTCAGCGGCGCCGGCGCGGCTACCGCCAGCTTCAGCGTCGATTACGGCGCCGGCGCCCAGGCGATGACGCTCAATCTTGGCGAATTCGGCGGCGGCTTCGATGTGAGCGCCGTCAGCGGCCTGACCCAGTATTCCAGCCCGAACACCGAGCTGTCGAATGTCAGCCTGCGCCAGAACGGCCTGCTGGGCGGCACCTTCACCAATGTCAGCTTCGACGAGGACGGCCAGATCATCTACAACTACACCAACGGCCGTAGCGCCGTGGGCGGCCAGCTGCTGCTCGCCAATTTCCCCGAGCCCGATCGCCTCGACCGCGTGGATGGCACCGCCTTCCTGGAAAGCGGCGTCTCCGGTGACGTGGTGTTCGGCATTCCCGGCGATCCTGACGGCGATACCGGCCTGGGCGCCATCGTCGCCTCGGCGCTGGAGGAATCCAATGTCGACGTGGCGGAGCAGATGACCCGCCTGATCGTTGCCCAGCAGGCCTATTCGCTGAACGGCCAGATGATCACCGCCGCCAACGAGATGCTGTCCAGCGCCATCGACATGAAGCGCTGATCGGGCTTCATCCGAACTCAGCCGGGCGTGCAGCGCGTCTGCCTGCCCGGCCGCAGATAGCGGCAGGTCAGGTCCGGGCCGTTGCCGGGCTGCGCCAGCTTGAACATGTCACCCTCCATCCGCCGGGCGGCATAGCCGTTGGAGAATTGCAGCCAGCCGAAGGAATCGAAATGCGACGTGATGCCGGTCGAGAAGACCAGCCCGCGGCGCCGGTCCTTCGAGACCTTGTGCTTGCCGTCGAATTCCAGCGTGCCGTCGGCGAACTCCCGGATTTCGGTATCGTTGCTGCAGACCGCCATCCTGCCGTCATCAGCCAGCAGGCAGCCGAATTCGGCGCCCGGCGGCACCGGCCCGGCGGTTACCAGAATCGCGAAAATCGTGGCTTCCATCAGATTCATGGCCCTTCCCCTTGGCGCCAGCCTATCACAATGCCGGCCGGGCTGACGACAGCACCCGCCGCACCCCGCTCACGGAACCGAATGCCCGGCTCAGGTCTTTTGCAGGATGCGGGCGCCATCACGGCCCTGCACCGCCACGCAGAGGAGGTCGACATGAAAATCAGCGATGCCATGAGCCGCGATGTCCGGGTCGTCGCGCCGGACCAGAGCATTGCCGAAGCCGCCCAGATCATGGCCGAGATCGATGCCGGCAGCCTTCCGGTGGGCGAGAATGACCGGCTGGTTGGCATGCTGACCGACCGCGATATCGCGATCCGGGGCGTGGCGAAGAAATGCAGCCCCGATACCAAGGTGCGCGACCTGATGACCACCGACGTCAAATACTGCTTCGAGGACGAGACGATCGAGCATGTCGCCGAGAATATGGGCGATGTGCAGGTCCGCCGCCTGCCGGTGGTCAACCGCGAGAAGCGTTTGGTCGGCATCGTGTCGATCGGCGATATCGGCAACGTAAAGCCCGGCCGCGCCGGCGACGCGCTGAAGAAGGTCGCTTCTCCCGGCGGCCAGCACAGCCAAAGCATGAGCGGCATGCGGTAACCCCGCCCCTCAGGCGAAATAGGCCTTGATCTTCTCCGCCACGGCCGGGTCCTCGCATTGATAGCGCGCGGCGACCAGGCCGTCGGCGACGCGCAGCACTTCCGCCGTGGCCCGGAATTCGATGCTCAGATTCGGATTCTGCACGATCACCTTGACCGGCAGCTTCGCACCCGCCGCAAGCGCCATGCCGGCGGGCCCGAATTGCAGGCCGACCGTGCTCCAGTTGCGCAGCGGGATGCGCTGACCCTGCAGCAGCACATAATCCTCCGCGCCGCCGATCCCGCGCTGGTGGCTGCGCTGCCCCGTCGGCTTGACCACGCCGGCAAGCTGGTTGCGGAACAGCTGCAGGTAGGTCGCCTTGCGCTGGTCGGGAATCTCGGCCTGCATCAGTTCCGATGAAATCCCGGCCGCCAGCGTGGCGAAATCCTCGCGGCTGCTCTGCGCGCCGATGAACTGCGTCTTGAAGTCGCGGTGATCGAGATAATGCCCGAGCACGCCGAGCAGCTCGAACCGCGCCGACGGATCGGCGATCTCGCGATGGAGCTGCAGCAGGAAGAGCAGCTTGCGGGCGATTTCCGGTTCCCTGCCGAGGATCGGATTGAGCAGCTCCGGCGCGGCGAAGCGGGTAAAGCGGCGGGCCAGGGCGGCGCCGACGCGCTCGTCCTCCATCAGGTCCTTCACGGCGGCGATCCGCTGCTTCAGGGCCAGCAGCGCCTGCCATTCCGGCTGCGGCTCGGGGCTGAACAGCGGCATGGTGCCGCCCAGCATCTCGGCCAGCCGCGCCCGGATCGCGGCCCGCGCCAGCGGCAGCTGCGCCATCCCCTGGGTCTGCTGCAGGCGCGCCATCACCGCGGTCAGGCCGGCCGCGGCGGATGCCCTGGCCTCCAGCAGCGAGACGCAGAGCTCGATCATGCCGCGGCGGTTGACATTCTCGCCGAAGATCGCTGCCGCCGCCGGCTTGAGCCGCAGGATCTCCGACAGCGTCTGGTCCGCCATCGAGCCGACTTCGCCGCCGATGCCCGTTTCGACCACAGCGAGGCAGAACCCGGCCTGTTCGGCCCAGCCGCCGCTCGCCTTCAGCAGACGGGCGAAGACGACACCCGCCCGCACCCATTCATCGAGATTGCTGCCGGTCAGCAGGTTCCGCTGCCGCGCCTGATCGAGCCCTGAAATCTCGGGCAGCGATGCGGCCTGCGCCTCGACGCGGCGCATGGCGGCCTCGGCCAGCGCGGTCAGCTCCTTCATGCGTTCGGAAACCGGCCGCCGCGTATGCTGGCCCTGCAGCAGCGCGATCCGCTGCAGAATCTCCTGGAACCGGGCGCCGTCGTTCAGCAGCGCGCGATGCTGCGCCGGATCGAAGACCAGTTCGGCCGCGCTGATCCCGCGGCGCTCCAGATATGCCCCGGCAACCTCGAAAATCAGCTCACGCGCCGGATCGGCGAAAGCTTCAGCTTCGGTTTCACAAAACATGGATGGTCGAATATCTGCCTGCTCATGCCCAGATAATGCGTATAAGGCAGAGGCCGCAACCAACCCCGACACAAAACCGTGAATTCACCACCTGGGGGTGTTTAGCGGCCAACCCATTTCTGCCGCTCCGGATCAGGCATCAGGTCGTTGGTATCCCAGCTGAAAAAGACCAGGAAGACCCATTCCTTCCGGTGGGAGAAACCGTAAACCGGATCGAGCGACTGGATCAGCAGACCGGTCCTGGCATTGTAGGCGGTGGCGGCCACCTTGATCACGCCCTGCCGCGTGTCGCGCTTGAAAAAGGCGATCTCGGGAAACTCGACCGGCCCGGCCAGCGGCACAGGAATGCCGAATTCGGGCGTGCCGACCAGCGTTCTGTCGCGGTCGATCGACATGGCGCCGACCCGCGGCTCGATCACGATGTCGGCGAGCGCCTTGCTGTCGACCAGGTCGTTGCCCCGGCGCAGGATGCGGTCGCGAATGGTGCTCAGCAGGTATTTGCTGTCGGTGCCCTCGACATAGGTGCCATCGACGAAGACCTTGGTGCCTTCCGGCAGCTGGAACACCAGCTGATCGGCGGCACGCTCGGCGGCGGTGGAGAACAGCAGCTGCTCGGTTGCCGTGCGCGCCGGTTCGGTCTCGCGCTCGGTCGAGCAGCCGGCCAGCACGGCCAGCAGGAGGATGGAAGACAGGAGCTGGCGGAAAGGCGGCTGAATCATCAGGGACAGGATGCGGGCTCAAAACGGCAGAAAAATGGCGGGTTGTGCCGAACAACCCGCCACGTTACCGGTTGATCCGTGAATTCACCGGCCGTCTGTGACTAACCCGCGAGTTTCTTCTTCAGCAGCTCGTTCACCGCCGCCGGATTGGCCTTGCCGCCCGATGCCTTCATCGTCTGGCCGACGAAGAAGCCGAACAGCTTGTCCTTGCCCGAGCGATACTCCGCGACCTTGTCGGCATTGGCCGCCATCACCTCGTCGATCACCTTCTCGATCGCGCCGGTATCGGTGACCTGGCGCATGCCCTTCTCGTCCACGATGGTCGCGGCATTCTTGCCGGTTTCCACCATCAGGGCGAAGACATCCTTGGCCAGGCGGTTGGAGATCGTGTTGTCGGCGATCAGGTCGATCAGGCCCCCGAGCTTCTCGGGCGTGATGGCGAACTCGGCCATGCTCTTGCCCGACTTGTTCAGCGCGCCGAAATACTCGGTAATCACCCAGTTGGCGCAGAGCTTGCCGTCGCGGCCCCTGGCGACAGCCTCGTAGAAGTCGGCGGCCTCCTTCTCCGCCACCAGCACGGAGGCGTCGTAAGGGCTCAGCCCCAGCTTCTCGATGAAGCGCGCCTTCTTCTCGTCGGGCAGCTCCGGCAGAGTCGCCTTGATCTGATCGACCCAACTCTGCTCGAATTCCAGCGGCAGCAGGTCGGGATCGGGGAAGTAGCGGTAGTCATGCGCCTCTTCCTTCGAGCGCATGGACCGCGTCACGCCCTTGCCGGTATCGAACAGCCGCGTTTCCTGGTCGATCTTGCCGCCGTCCTCCAGGATCTCGATCTGGCGGCGCGCCTCAT
>CAYSCA010000004.1:0-46220 GCA_964429465.1 uncultured Rhodospirillaceae bacterium | reverse complement strand
GAGCGGACGATGATCAGGGTGACCAGCGTGGTGAGGAAAGCCCGCAGGCGCAGATAGCCGATGAGCAGACCGTTCACCAGCCCCACCGTTGCGCCGACCCCGAGCGTGACTGCGAAAGCCAGACCGACTGGCAGTTGGAGGATATTCAGCATCGCCAGCGCGGTGATATTGGCCAGCGCCAGCACCGAGCCGACGCTCAGGTCGATGCCGCCCGCCAGCATCACGACGGTCATGGCGATGACGACGATACCGAATTCGCCGAGCTGCCGTGTCAGCGCGGTCATGCTGCCGATGCCCAGGAAATCCGGCACGGCAGTGCCGAAGCCGGCCAGCACGACGATCAGGATCGTGAAGGGGATTGCGTTATCGATCCATCGCTTGGCGAGGATTTCGCCGACGATATGATCCGGCACCAGCCTGTAGCGCCAGTAGGTAATGGTATCAGCAATGGACATCTGCGGAGCTCGAGTCTGGGATAATGGCCGGAACCGAGATACGCCCCTTTCGATGGGCGACCCGGTTCCGGATTGATGCGTGCTACTTTTTGGTCTCGAGCGTCCAGCAGTCGCCGGGTTTCATATTCTCCTTGTTGATGAATGTGAGCGGCGAGAACAGCGTGGTCTTCGTGGCACCCGGCTTCGGCTTGTTCTGGAACAGGGACTGGATGATGTTGGCGATGTCGCGCGCCTGGGCGGGCACGTCATAGCTCACCACTTCGCTATAAACATCCTTGTTCAGATTGTCGCAGGCAGCCTGGTTACCGCCGCCCTGGGTGATCCAGTACACCTTCTTGCCGGATTCGCGGATCGCAGCGCCGGTGCCGACGTCCATCACGTCCCAGAAGCCGACGCCGCCGCAGAGATCAGGATGCTGCTGCAGCACAGTGGCCATGATGCTTCTGGCCTTGGTGGCGTCCCAGTCGGCGGCCTGGTTGGAGACGACCTTCATCTGCGGGCTCTTGGACAGCACGTTGTCGAGGCCCTTCATCTGGTAGGCGCTGGCCGCCGCGGTCAGCACGCCCTGCATGATGGCGATCTTGCCGTTGCCGCCATTGGCCGGGCTGCATTTCTCGATCAGGCGATTGGCGATCCGTTCGCCCATGCCGACATAGTCGGCGCCGGCGAAGCCGTCGGTCGAATAACTGGAGCGCATATTGACCTGGATCACATAAATGCCGGCCTCTTCCGCGCGCTTGAGCAGGCGGGCATAGGATTGCACATCCGGATTGTGTACGACGATGGCATCGGGCTTTTCGGCGATCAGCGAGGTGATCGCCTGCGCGCCGGCATCGGTGTTCCAGTTCGGATCGCGGATTTCGAATTTCACCCCGAGCGGCTCAAGCGCGCTGCGGATGCCCGCGGCCCAGCCTTCGGTGAGATCGAAGCCCATGGCGATCGGGATGAAGACGACCCGCTTGCCCTTGAAGGCGGCGTAATGCGACGCCCGTGCTGGATCGTCGATCCCGGCGGCGATGGCCACCGTGCTGATCGACATCGTGCCGGCCGACATGATCGCGAATGCCGCCAGCAGCGCCTTGATACTTTTCATGGTTTCCTCCCGTTGGTTGCTTATGTAGGAAAATTTCAGATGTCGCCCTGCTGTGCGGTCTGTTCGTCCCGGGGATTGATCAGCGTGTCGGCGACGATCGCCGCGAGCAGGATCAGGCTTTTGATGACATTCTGGATCGTGTACTGGACGTCCATGATCGTCATGCCGTTGATCAGCACACCGATCAGCAGCGTGCCGACGATGACGTTGCGCACGCCACCCTTGCCGCCGGACAGGCCGATGCCGCCCAGCACCACGACGAGGATGACGTCGTAGACAAAGGTGGAATTGGCTACCCGAATATTCATGCTGGCAACGGATGTCGCGGTGACGAGACCGGCGATAAAGCCAATCAGCCCAGACATCGCATACTGCATCACGATGACCGGCCGCACCGGAACACCGGTTATCCGCGCTGCCATCAGGTTGTCGCCGATGGCGCGGATATAGCGGCCGGCCCTGACGTAGCGCAGGAACAGCGCGCCGAACAGGCAGATGCCGCCGAAGACCAGCACCGGCACCGGTACGCCCATGAAGGAACCGCTGCCGATCCAGACGATCGAGCGCGCCGCATCCGGCAGATAGACGACATCGAGCGTGATCAGGAAGTAGCGACCAAACCCGTAGATGAAGGTGCCCATCGCCAGCGTCGCGAAGATTGCCGGAATTTCGACGTAGGCGACCAGGACGCCCGTGATAATTCCGGAGAGCAGGCAGAAGCCGAGCCCAAGCATCAGCGCGACCGCGAGGGGTGTCCCCGTATCGACGAGGTGCAGTGTCCATGCGAGCGACACCGCCATTACGGCGACCAGCGAAAGATCGATGCCACGGCCGAGCACCACCAGTGCCATCGCAACCCCGAGCACGCCGAGAACCGAGACGCTGCGCACCAGTGCAAGAAGGTTTTCAGGGGTCAGGAAACCCGGGAGCGAGATGGCGAAGGCTGCCGTCAGGACAAGCGCCAGCACCAGTACGATGCGCTCCTGGGTCAGATTCGCCGCGCGGAGCATAAGTTTGCCTTCCTCCCAGCCGTTGAAGCGGCAGGCGAAGCCCGCCGCAGGAAGCTTCCTATCACTCTCGGCCAGGCACTTCTTTTCCGTGCGCGCAAGATTCTTGCCTGACCGTGCACTGGCGACGTGCGCCGGCGTTTTCCTGTTGCCCGATATCTGAGAATGGCAAAGAATGCCGGCGGTCCGCCGTTCGAGTCTGAACGAGAATAAAAGCGGTCGCCGGCGTCATACGGCAGACTGCTGTCCATTGGATGGCGCGGGAGGACATCATGGATTTGGTATTCTCGACCGATACATTGGATCGCGCCAAACGCTATGCCGCCTGGCGTGATGCCATCTGTGACGTTTACGTTCACGTCAACGTAGAAGCCGACGACCCGGACAACTACGACGGGTTCATCCGCGAAACCCAGTTCGGCAATGTGGCGATGACGGAATGCCTTGTATCGCAGCAGCTGATCTCACGGCGGAAATCGCATCTGTCGAAGCTGGACAAGGATTGCTACTACGTCCAGTTCATCCAGACTGGCAGCGTCAACGTGCTGCAATCCGGCGACTCGTTCCACACCTCGGCGGGGGTCGCCGCACTCTTCTGCGCCTCCGAGCCTTATGACCTGCAATGCATGGGCAAGGTGCGTTCCTACTATCTGGAAATTCCGCGCCAGGCCTTCGGCAGCCGTTTTCCGAATGATCAGGCGCCACTGGCAGCCACCATGAGCACCGGTCGCGGCCTCGGCCGCATCGCCGTCGAGTTCTGCTCGACGCTCGCCAGCCAGGGCGTTGCTCTGGATACGGGTACCCGCGCGCGGCTCGGCGAAGAGCTGATGGACGTCCTCGCTCTGGCCTTCGACTCCGCGGATCGCGATGAGCCGATGACGGAACGGGTGGTGCAAAAGGCACGCTTGCGTTCGGTCAAGGCCTGGATCGAGGATCATCTCTGCGATCAAACCCTCAGCCCGGAGATGATTGCCAAGAGCAACGGTATATCGCTGCGCTACCTGCATGCGCTGTTCCGCCTCGACGGGCAGTCGGTCTCGAACTGGGTGTGGAATCGACGCATCGAACTCGGGCACGATATGCTGCTGCGCTCGGATCACAATGCGCGCTCTTTGACAGAAGTCGCGTATCGCGTCGGCTTCAGCAGTTCATCGCATTTCAGCACGATGTTCCGCCGACGCTTCGGCATAAGGCCGTCGGATATCACGCGAGGCAGGTCTTCCTAGAGCGGATCAACATTGTTTCGCGAATTGCTGGCTGCCCTTCTCCGTGAGTTGAACAGTCAGGAGCGCCTGCCCGACGGGCGCCGCCTTCATCACCCTTGACCTTTGGAAGGGATGGAGGCTGCCGGTACGACGAAGCCGCAATCGGTAAGACAGCGATTGAGATCGGCAATCAGACGATCAAGCCCGGCCCGATCGCCTGCTTCTGCCCGGGCCACAACAAGAGATTGCGTGTTTGAGGCCCGCAGTAACCACCAACCCTCGGTCCGGCGAACCCTTACGCCGTCGATGGCACTGAATTCGGCGCCTTCACGCTCCAAGAGTTCCCGCACCCGCCTGACAAGTGCGAATTTCCGTGTCTCGTCGCACTCCAGCCGGATCTCCGGTGTACTGCAGAGCTTGGGTAAACTACACCGGAGCGCGCGGGCGCCGCCTAGGGTGGCTGCGGCAATATTCAGGAAGCGGACCGCCACGTACAGCGCATCGTCGTAGCCGTAGTAGCCGTCGGCAAAGAAGATGTGAGCACTCATCTCACCCGCCAGCGGGCTCCGCTCCGTTATCATCTTGTCCTTGATGGGTGCGTGGCCGGTTTTCCACATGACCGGTCGCCCGCCATGGCGCAGTACCTCGTCGAACAGCATCTGGCTGGATTTCACGTCCGCAATAATCGTGGCGCCCGGAAGTCGAGCCAGAATCTCGCGGGCGAGAATGGCCAATATCTGGTCACCCCAAATGATTTCCCCGTCGCCGTCGACGATCCCCAGGCGATCGCCATCGCCATCAAACGCAAAACCGAGATCGCAGTGCCTGCTCCGCACAGCTTCCTGTAACTGGGTGAGGTTGCCAGGAATCGTGGGGTCCGGATGATGATTGGGAAACCGGCCATCGATCTCTGCGTTGAGGACATGGTGCTCTCCCGGCAGACGTCGAACCAGGGCGGTAACCGCCTCGCCCGCGGCGCCGTTGCCCGGATCCCATGCCACCCTGAGCGGCCGTCCCATCCGGCTATCCTGGGCAAGGCGTGCGACATAGGCGTGGAATATTTCGGCTTTTCCAGAGCGGCCCGACTTGCCGGGAAAGGAATATTTGCCCTCGCCCGCAATCTCTGCGATCCGCTGGATCGCCGGACCATAGAACGGTCGCCGCCCCAGTATCAACTTGAAGCCATTATGGTCCGGCGGATTATGGGATCCGGTGACCATGACGCCCGCATCGACTTCCAGATGGAACTGTGAAAAATACATAAGCGGAGTCGGTCCGCGGCCAATATCCACGACATCAAGTCCTGCGATATTCAACCCGTCGCGCAGAGACTCCGCCAGGGCCGGCGACGTCAGGCGGCCGTCATAGCCAACAGCGACGCGCCTGCCGCCACTGCCGCCGACGATCGTTCCGAACGACAGGCCGATGGCTCGCGCATCCGCCGGGCCCAGCGTCTCCCCGACGATACCGCGGATGTCATATTCACGGAGGATGGTCGGGTGGAAGCGATGTGGGCCGACAGTCATATCGGCCTGCCGATCGCATTCTGGTGGCAGCGGACGGGCTTCAATTTCGCCCGAAGTCGTCATCGAAGCGCACGATGTCGTCGTCACCAAGGTAGCCGCCGGACTGGATCTCGACCAGTTGCAAGGTAACTAGTCCCGGATTTTCCAGCCTGTGTTTCACGCCCGGAGGGATATAGGTGGATTCGTTTTCGTGCAGCAGGAAGATTTCGTCGCCCCGCGTGATGCGTGCCGCACCTGCGATTACAACCCAATGCTCCGCCCGATGATAATGCATCTGCAACGACAGCCGGGCACCGGGACTCACTGAGATATGCTTGACCTGGAATCGCGATCCGGCATCGACACAGCGAAAATCGCCCCAGGGCCGATACACTGTTCGGTTATTCTCGACCTCCTTGCATTCTGCGTGCCGAAGTGCCTCAACAACCATGCCCAGATCCTGGGCGCGCTGGCGGGGCGCCACCATCACGGCGTCTTCCGTAGCCACTACCAGGAGGTCGGAAACGCCCAATGTGGCAAGTAACGGACCATCGCTGCGCAGATATGAATTCTCGCTGTCGACGGCGAAAACCCGGCCGCGGACAACATTCGCCTGCGGATCTTGTTTGGCAATATCCCATAGCGACGACCAGGTACCCACGTCACTCCAGCCGACATCCAGCGCCAGCATGGCCGCATGGCTTGTCCGCTCCATGACGGCGGTATCGATGGCCTCGGCAGGACAGCTCTCGAATGCTGCAGGATCGATGCGCAGAAAGTCCAAATCCGTATGTCGGCCGGCAAATGCTGCTTTGCAGGCATCCAGGATATCCGGCCGATACTGCCCCAGTTCCTCAAGATACCGGCGCGCCGACAGAAGGAACATGCCGCTGTTCCAGAAATAGTCACCCTGCGCAAGGAATCCCTCAGCGATAGCCGTTGCAGGCTTTTCCACAAATTGTCGGACGCATCTGACAGGCTCTCCGAAAGCCGGGTGGGTATCGCCCGCGCGAATATACCCGTAGCCGGCCTCGGGCCCTATCGGCACTACGCCGAACAGCACCATTGCTCCCGCTCGTGCGGATGGTACCGCGGAGAGCACGATCCTTCGCAGTTCCTCAGCATTCCGCACCACATGATCAGCCGGGGTGACAAGCATCAGCACGTCGCCAGAGACCGATGCCACCGGGTCATCCAGCGCCGCCATCGCTGCCAGGGCCACCGCCGGTGCCGTCCCTCTTGCGCAAGGCTCCAGAATGATTTTCCCCGGCAGCAGATTGGCCCGCTGCAGCTGTTCGGCGACAAGGAAACGGTGATCGGCTTGGCAGACATACCATGGCGGCAGGAAATCCGGCGTCGAGAAACGAGCGGCAGTGTCCTGCAGCATGGTCCGGTCGCCTTCCAGCGAAAGGAACTGCTTGGGCAATGCGCGCCGCGACAAAGGCCACAGGCGTGTACCCGTACCGCCGCACAGGACGACAGGAATGACAGGGGTTTGTCTCGCCTGAGAAGTTGAGGCAGAAGGCATTGCCGATTCCAACGATCTGGCGATCCGCAACGGACGCCTCTAACCCATCGGGCGGGCGAAGCGGGGCGGAGACGAGGTGGAGCCTCGCGAACGCACAATCAGCACCTCCTGCAGCCGACTCAGCATCAGCCGGCCGATGCGTTCGGCATCATAGTCAGCCATGCGCTGTCGAGCGGCCTGCCGCAAGGAGGCCAAGTCGTCCCACTCCCGGAATGCACGCATCATCTGAGCACTCAGGTCATCTTCGTCCACGTAGGCCCAGCGGGCATTCATATCCGTTGCTTCGAACCCGAAACGCCTCCGGGCCTCCGGCTGCCGGATTGCCTCGAGGCTGAAACCGACCGGCAATGCAGTGTCCTTGTCCATGTAGTCCATGTTGCCGCCATACGCCGTCGCCAGCACGAGATTGCCGCAGGCCATGGCATCCGACAGGCCCAATCCCCACCCTTCGCTGCAATGCGGGCTGACAAAGCAGTGTCCGATCCGATGCAGCCGGGCAATGGCCTGGTCATCCAGGAACTCCGAGACCGGGATGACGCCGGGGATCTGGTTAAGCTCGGCGGGCAGCGCGAAGGGAGTCTTCACCAGATAGTTTACCGATCCCTCGGGAAAGGCCCGGGCGAAGGCGCGGATGCCAGCTTCGAGGTTCTTGCGTTCCTCCTGGCGGCTGATCGTGTAGAACAGGAAACCGTTTTCCGGCAGGCCCAGATGCGCGCGCAACCCCTGCTCCGCCGCCGCATCTGCCGGCAGAGGGGGCGGCACGATATGCGGGATAATCGTAATGTTCTTTGCCGCAGGTGCGATCACACGATGGCAGTAGGATGAACAGGTCCAGATTTCGTCGACCATGCCGATCCATCGGGCGACATCGGCCGATAACCGGTCGGGCTCCCAAACCGCGTAGGCGATCACATAACGCTGGGCGAGGATCGGTAGGGCGCGGTAGTAGTCGGGATATGTCCATGGCTCGTCATGGATAATGACGATTTCGGCCTCTTCCGGCGTATCGACCGTGACGACGCCCTGTGCTTGCAGGCTGTTCAGATAGTCCAACCCGGCACGCCGATGACTACGGTATTCGGAGAGGATGTAACAGATTTTCACCACGGCCCCGCTTCCGCTCTGACTACAGCCGTTCAATCGAAGTTCACGACACCGAATTTTCCAAGCCAGACCAGGCTGCGCAGGATCCTGTGGCGTTGCGCCGCGTCGCCAGCGCCCAGCAGTTCGGCGACGCTCAACGGGCCGCGCTCAAGCTGTTCGACCAGATCGTCTATCGCGGCGGCAGGCAGCATCACCGGGTTTGCGTAATCATTGATCATAAGCGAGCGAATCTGGCGCAGGCTGTAGCGCGCATCGGGATCGGCCAGGCGTACGCGGGCGCGGTCCGACAAGGTTCGTGTCGGATGGCGGGCAAACATGCTGAAAAGATCGGGATAGTCGGGATGAACCGTCTGCCGCCGCGGATCCCGTGCGCCGACAGCCGGACCGGCGCGGCGCAAATGCGCCAGATCGGCCCAGAGGCTCTGATACTGCGCGATGATCCGGCGCCAGTCGTAATGCATCTCGGCGCGGGCGCGTCCAGCCCGGCCCATACGTTCACGCAATCCGGCATCTTCCGCCAGGGTGGCGATCGCCCGAGCGCAGGCGTCTATGTCGACGGCCGTGCATTGCGCCGTATAGGCGATCAGGGTGAAATGATCGAAGCTCTGACAGGCATGGGCATCGGCCAACTCGACCCCGGCACCGGCGGGAGCCATTGTGGTCGGAATCCGGATTCCGGTCTCGCCATCGACAACGGTTTCCTTGTAGCCATTCCAGTCGCTCACCACGCAGGGTAGCGAAGCTGCCATCGCCTCCACCGGCGTCAGCCCGAAACTCTCCTGAACATTGTCGGGCAGTGAAACGAAAATATCCGCAGCCGGCCATGCGTCATTGGCGAGATCGGTATGCGCGCCATCGATCCAGTGGACCGGCACGCCCGGGGCGAAGAGGCGCCTGGCGGCCTCGAACTGGTTCGCATTCACCGGATCGCTGAACTGGCCGACCATCAGGAGGTGCAGCCGTGACTTGCGGTACCTTCTCCTTGCGAGTTCGAGCGCCCGGAACAGCGGCGTAGGATGCGCCTTGGAGCGGAAATCATGCCGGCCAAAATGCAGGACCAGGATGTCCTCTGGCCGAACCCCGAGCTTTTCCCGCAGAGCCCTACCCCGCTGCAGGGCCGCCTCGCTGCGCTCGAAACGATCGAGATGGACTCCGAGCGGAATGATGGGAAACTGCACCGGCACCTTCGCCACACCGAAGCCGCGGGATTTCAGATACTCGGCCCAGCCGTCGAAAATCTGCAGGATCGCATCCCTGGCCGAGACCGAAGTGCAGATCAGGGCATCCCAGGGCTGAGTCGGCGCCACCATGAAATCGCGGATGCTGCGGATAACCCGCTCCGTAGCGACAGAATGGGTGATCCCGCAGATGCTGTAATGTCGCTCGCCGGCAAAGCGGCGCATCCAGGCCCCCTCGCCGATCAGCGGGCCCGGCATGAACATGCAGCCGGCGGCTGCCATGGCATCCGCATCGAACGGTCTGATCCAGGCGGTTTCCGCTGACCCGTCGGTAGCAGCGACCCGCGCCTGGAAAGCGGCATAATCCTGCTCGCTGTCAGTCAGACACCAGAGCCGCTCGACGCCACCATGCCTGATCAGCGCGTCGAGAAAACCGGCGCCTGCCGATTGCCGACCGACCACGCTGACCTTGTCGCCTTCGAAGGCCTCGGGAATATACTGGATGGCGCAATTCGGGCGCGGCATGGAAGTCGCCGACCAAAAGGTCTCCCTGACCGGCTTGTCCATGACACCTCCTGATAATCCCGCCACCCCGGCCACCGTCAGGTGATCGGCGGATAATCCTCGTCCGGGCTGAAGGCCGTGTCGAATTGCGGGTAGTTGCCGTAAGTGAAGTTGTTCAGGAACTGACCGCCGGAATTGTTGACCAGACGAATCACCGCATCCAGCGCTGTCCGCAAGGCCGGTTCGGTCCATCCGCCCTCGGTCCCATAAGACTCGCCCGCAAAATAGAGGCCGGATTTGGCGGCGTATTCCTGATTATACGTCATCAGGTCGTAACACTGGTTCCAGTTCCGCTGGCGATACAGCTTGGCGCATCCGCGATAAGTCGGCTGGATCGACCACTGGAAGACTTGGCCGGGACCGCTGACATAGGGGCTGACCTTCTGGCCGATCGTGTCGTTGGTGATCGTATCGAGTTCCGCCAGCACCTGGCTGGCCAGCGCGTTATTGTCGGTCGACAGCAGCTTCAGCGCGTCATCCTCCCAGGTGTAGCTGGCAAGGATGGCGGCATCATTGGCGTCGCTGCTCCAGTTCACGCCATAAGCGTCCTGGACGAAGGTATCGGAGACGATGATTTGCGGGATATTTGAGCCGGTACGCCAGTAGGCCCGGCTGAGCGGCAGAAAGACCTTGCAGCTGGCGATCAGATGCTGCTGTGCCATCGCCGTCGGGATTTCCCAAGGCAGTTCCGTCTCGCGATCGAACCCGACAAATTCGACCGACAGCTGCGCTGCCCAGATCGGAGCCGCCAGCACCACATAATCCGCCTTCACGGGAATGGCGTTTCTTGGATAAACGATGATCTGCGCCCCCGACTTCTCAATCTTGGTGACCGGCAGGTTCACGAACAGGGTGGCGGAGCTGTCGTTCCAGTCGGCACATGCCTGATACAGCGAGCGCTTCGAACCGGGCGGGCATAGATACAGCAGCAATTCGCAAAGCGACTGGATGCCGCGATACAGCGGTGGGGTCATCGGCGTGCCATTGGTGTCACGCACGGCATCGTTATAGAAGGGCAGGCTGGTGGCATTGTTCAGACTGGAAACGCTCTGCAGATTCGAATTGTAGCCGAACATGACGCAGCGGATGAACCACATCGCACTGATGGCGTAGAAGGCGCCCCAGGAACCGTCGCCAGCGCCGATCGTATAGAACAGGCTTGATTCGTAATCGTTCATGCCGAGGCCGCCGAACCAGCCGTCGTTCTTGTATTCCTGCTGCGTGATCGGCGCGGTGAAGACCAGATCGCTGAAGGACATCTTGTCGTAGTTGCCGGCGATCTGGCGCCACAGCGTCTGCCAGTCGGTACTATCCTTCGCATAGACCGGACCGACAACGCCGGTGAACAGCGTGATGAACGCATCGACCTTTTTGGCGATATCCTGCAGATCCGGGTTGTCCGGCACGCCGCCATTCGGCCAGGGAATCAGCGTCGGCTTGTCGTAGCAATCATTCGGCCCGTAGCCCTGGTTCATGTAGATGCCAGTTCCGCCCGGCGTCTTCCCCGGATTGGGGAAGTTCGACATGTTGGCATAAGTCTTGGCGGGATTGTTGGTGTAGGTCTGATCCTTGTTCAGGAAATAGGCGAGCAGGCAGTTGGTCGATTGCTGCGGCGTCACGCCCGACTCGTTGAAGAACGGCATGCGCATCGCGCCCCACTCATACGACGTCATGCCCCAGCCCTTCGGCTCGGTGTAGAGCCGGCCGCCGATGCGGTTGCTGGCCTCGAAGATTCGGACGTTGTAGCCCGCGCGCCATAGTTCGCGGGCCGCAGTCAATCCTGCAGCCCCCGCGCCGATCACCGCCACAGTCTTGCCGGCTGGCGCCTTGGCGATCGGGCTATTATTGGCCCAGGCGTCGTTCATCAACTTGTAGTAGTTGAAGCGCAGATCGGGCGGATTGGGATAATCCGGCAGCCAGGGATTGGCCGAGACGTTGGGAAAATGCGGGACGGTGGTTTCAAAGCCAGGACGCATGTGCCTTCCCTCCTCCGGCCTGGCCCAGCCAAGCTCATTATGTTCGGATTCTTACGCGAAAGTGCCCTTTATTATTTTCTTTGGAAAATTTCTACACCCATGAGATGCACCCTGTCAAAGGGAATCTGCAACCTCCGCTGCACTATTGCTGCACATCGTTTTAAGCTGTCTTTGTCTCGTCGAGCCCCAGTTCGCGCACCATCTCCTCGCGCATTCTGAATTTCTGCGCCTTGCCGGTGACGGTCATCGGCAGTTCGGGCTTGAAACGGATGTACCGGGGAATTTTGTAATGCGCGATCTGCCCTTGGCAGAATTGCCGGATCTCGTCCTCGGTGGCGGCCTTGTCGGGGTGCAGCACGATCCAGGCGCAAAGCTCCTCGCCCAGCTCCGGACTAGGCACGCCGAAAACCTGCACTTCCCGCACTTTCGGATGGCGATAAAGGAATTCCTCGATCTCGCGCGGATAGATGTTCTCGCCGCCACGGATCACCATGTCCTTCACCCGGCCGACAATGTTGCAATATCCCTCATGATCGATGGTCGCCAGATCACCTGTATGCATCCAGCCGCCGGGATCCACGGCGTCGCGCGTGCGGTCCGGCTCGCCCCAGTAGCCCTGCATGACCGAATAGCCGCGCGTGCACAGCTCGCCACGCTGGCCGACCGGCACCACCTGGCCTGATTCGTCGACGATCTTCACCTCGACATGAGGATGGATGCGGCCGACCGTCGTCACCCGCTTCTCGAGCGGATCGTCGATGGAACTCTGGAAGGAGACGGGGCTGGTCTCGGTCATACCGTAGGCGATGGTGACTTCGCGCATATTCATGTCCGAGACGACCCGCTTCATGACCTCGATCGGACAGGGCGCACCGGCCATGATCCCGGTGCGCAGCGATGAAAGATCGAAGGACCTGAAATCCGGATGTTCGAGTGCTGCGACGAACATCGTCGGCACGCCGTACAGACCCGTGCAGCGTTCGGCGGCCACAGCGCTCAGGGTCGCACCGGGATCGAAGCCTTCGCCGGGAAAGACCATGCAAGCCCCCTTGGTGACGCAACCCAGCGTACCCATAACCATGCCGAAGCAATGGTAAAGCGGCACGGGAATACAGAGGCGATCCATCTCGGTAAAGGCCATCGCCTGGGTGACGAAGTGGGCATTGTTGACGATGTTGTAATGGGTCAGCGTCGCGCCTTTGGGCGAACCGGTGGTGCCGCTGGTGAACTGGATGTTGATCGGATCGTCGGGATCCAGGCTGCTGCTGATCACGTCCAGGCGCAAACGCTGGGCCGGCCCGCCGAGCGTAAGGATATCGGCAAAGCGGAACATGCCCTGCGTGGCCTCGTCTCCCATGCGGATCACGATGCGCAGCTGCGGCAATCTGGCCGAGCGCAGGCGTCCCGGCTCTGCCTGCGCCAGTTCCGGCGCAAGGGACTGCACCATGCCGACATAATCGGAACTCTTGAACCGGCTCGCGACCACCAGTGCCTTGCAGCCGACCTTGTTGAGAGCGTATTCCACCTCGGCCAGGCGGTAGGCCGGATTGATGGTCACCAGGATCAGCCCGATCCGCGCGGTGGCAAATTGCGTGAGCAGCCATTCCGGCCGGTTCGGCGACCAGATGCCGACGCGGTCGCCTTTCTCCAGGCCAAGGGCCAGGAAGCCGGCCGCCAGTGCGTCGACCTCGCGATCAAAGTCGTAATAGGTGTAACGCCTGCCCTGCTGCAGAAAAATCGCGGCGTCGCGCGGCCCGTGGCGGGACACCGCCTCTGCCAGCATCTGCGGCACGGTTGCGCGCTTGAGCGGCAGGCTGCGATCGCCGCTGACATGGGATTTGCCATCCTGCGGCGACAGCGATGCCGGCTCTCCCCTCTCGGCAGCATTCAGCAGGCTGGACGACAGGCTCCCGGACAGCGGCTGCTTAAGTACCGACATTGCATGTCTCCCTTGTTCCCCGCCTACATCCTGCGCCAGTCCTCGGACTGCTCGAATGCATAGGCGGCACGGTAGATCGTCGATTCGTCGTAGTATTTCCCCGTCAGCATCATCCCGATCGGCAATCCCTCGCTCATGCCGCAGGGAACGCTCATCGCCGGATGTCCGGTAACACTGAAAGCCGTGGTGTTGGACACCATCTCGAAGGCGCGCTGGATATAGAGATCGAGCGGCGCACCGGCCGGCGGCATCGGCTGCGGCTTCTGCGGCAGCGTTGGCATCAGCACGAGATCGTAGCGCCGCAGCAGATCGTCATAGGCCGCCCGCAGGCGACGGCCGATATTCTGCGATTTGGCCTGAAAGCGGCCGCGGTGGTATTTGAAGAAATATTCTCCGACCAGCATGGAAAGCTTCAGGCTGGGCGACAATTCGTCCGCGCGGGCGCGCCAGCTGCTGCCGAAGAAATCGATCAGGCCGGTGACATAGAGGCCTCGCCAGTTGGTGCCGAAACCGTTTCCATGCATCATGAAATGAATCAGGCCCTCCAGGGCGATCGGCGTCCAGATCGAAGGGGCGTCGCGATGGATCGGCAGGGATACGCGCTCGACCCGGGCGCCCAGGGCCTTGAACCGCTCAGCGGCCGCATTGACCTTGGCATCCACATCGGCCTCGCTGTTCGGCCAGCCGAAGCCCTCCTCGATCACGGCTATCGAGAGGCCGCTGGCGCCCCGGCTCAGGTGCGCGGTGTATTTGTCGACCTTGGGAGCGTATTGTCGGGGATCAAGGCCGTCATGACCGGCTATCGCTTCCAGCAGGATCGCGTTGTCCTCGACACTTCGGGTGATCGGCCCGACCGTATCGATGGTGGCTTCGATCGACATCACACCCGTATAGGGCACCAGGCCATGGGTCGGCTTCATCCCGTAGCAGCCGCACATCGAAGACGGGATGCGGATCGATCCGCCCTGATCGCCGCCGATCGCCATGTCGACTTCACCGGCCGCAACCAGCGCCGCAGAGCCCGAGGAAGACCCGCCTGCCGCATATCCGATCTTGTAAGGATTGTGCACCGGCCCGGTAGCGTTGGTATGGCTGCCTCCGGACAGGCAGAGATATTCGCAATGGGCCTTGCCGGCGATGACCGCACCGGCATCGAGCATGCGGGTGACGATGGTCGCATCGATATCCGGTACATAGCCTTCCAGCACCGAGGCGCCGTTCATCATCGGTACGCCGGCCAGGCAGATCGTATCCTTCAGGGCAATGCGCTTGCCGCGCAGCGATCCGGTTGGCGAGCCGCGTACCTCGCATTTGTAGTACCAGGCATTCAGGGGATTCTCCGCCGGCCCGGGGCGATAGCCCGGCGTGCGGGGATACTTCACCTCCGGCAGCTCGTCCGGCAGCATGTTGATGCGGTCATAATGCAGAAAGCTGCCCTCCATCACTCGCATATAGGCGAGCAGTTCGTCGTCGCTCATGCGCATATGCAGGCCTGCCGCGATGTCGCGCATCTGCTCGAGGGTGGGCCGGCGAACGCTCATGGATACTCCTCCTGTGACAAAGCCGGCATCTTGCGCCAAAGGCGAAGGCGTGACCGGGGCGAGTGTGGCGGCATTGGCCTGGACCGGCTTCGGTCGCACCGGCACCAGGGACGGAGCGGTCCGCCGCAATGCGGGCTGGGTACCGGTCTGCGAAGCCGGGACGGCAGCGGAAGCGGCACGGGTCCGGCGGGCGGCGCCGAAACCGAGGAAATCGTCGATACGGCCGGGCTGGCGCAGATCGTCGGCCGACAGGTCGGCAATGATCCGGCCACGCTCCAGCAGCAATACGCGGTCGGCTATATCCATGATGAAATCGAAATTCTGCTCGACCACCAGGATCGTCAGGTTCTCGGTGTCGCGCATCCGTTTCAGCGTCTCGCCGATCTCCTCGATGATCGAAGGCTGCACGCCCTCGGTAGGCTCGTCCAGCAGCAGCAGCGACGGTGCTCCCATGAGGCAGCGTGCCAGCGCCAGCAACTGCTGCTCGCCTCCCGACAATGCGCCGCCGGAGCGATCGAGCAGGGGCGTCAGGCGCGGGAAACGCGCCACCACCTGATCGACCATTTCGCTTTCGCTGGCCTGACCGAAATCGTGATAGGCGAAGCGCAGATTCTCGCGCGCGGTAAGACCCGGGAAAATCCCGCGCCCCTGCGGAACATATCCCAGGCCGCCGCGGGCGCGCTGGTGCGGCGGCAGATCCGTGCAATCCTCACCCTCGAAGCGGACCGAGCCGCTGCCCGCCGGCAGGTAGCCCATCAGGGTCTTGAGCAGGGTCGATTTCCCCATCCCGTTATGACCCAGCACACCGACAATCTCGCCCGGCGCGATGCTGAGGTCGACGCCATGGAGAATCGGAACACGGCCGTAGCCGCTGGCCAATCCCTTGACCTCGAGCATTGCATCGGCATGTGGCGGAGGGCTGCTCATGCGGTCTTGCCGAGATAGACGTCGCGGACCTTGGGGTGAGCCATCACGGCATCCACCTCATCCTCGATCAGGACGGCACCCTGGTAGAAAACCGTGACCTGCCGGGCGATCGCGCGAATGAATTTCATGTCATGCTCCACCACCACGACCGACGCGGACTCGTTTATGGTGCGGATTACCTGGGCAAGCTGCTCCACCTCCTCGCCGGTCAAACCCGCGGCCGGCTCGTCCAGCAGCACCAGCCAGGGCCGGCCGGCCAGGACGATGCCGAGTTCCACCCGCTGCCGCTCGCCATGAGCAAGACGGCCGAGTTCCGCTTTGGCGATCCCGGTCAGGTGCAGACGTGCGAGAACATCGTCAACGGCCGACCCGGCGGCCCGCTTGCTGTGACAGCGGCGCGCCATCAGCCAGATATTTTCCCGCACCGTCAGACCGTCCATGACGCTGGGGATCTGCGTCTTGATTCCGACGCCCAGCCGCGCGATCCGGTGCGAATCCCAGCCGGTGGTTTCCTGGTCGCCGATGAAGATATCACCCGAACTGGGCTTCAGCAGGCCGGTCAGGCATTTGAAGAAAGTACTTTTCCCTGCCCCGTTCGGACCGATCAGGCAACGCAGCTCGCGCTCGCGCAGAACGAAATCGACATGGTTGACGGCGGTGACGCCGCCGAAGCGCATGGTCAATCCGCGCGTTTCCACCACGATCTCAGCCAAGGGATTGCTCCACCCGCCGGCTGCGACGGCCGGGCCGCCGGTCTCTCCGGCGCGCCGCCCGCCGGCCGAACAGTTTCTGGATCGCGGGAAGCAACCCCTTCGGCAGACCCAGCACCGCAATAACGAGAATGACGCCGAGCACGAGAGAGTTTTCGATCAGCGTCTGCTGGCCGAGCAGGTATTTGACGTAACCCAGGGCGATACCGCCCAGGATCGGCCCAAGCACAGTGCCGAGACCGCCGACGATGCACCAGATGATCACCTCGGCGGCCTGTCCGAGGCTGAACAGGCTGGGCGTGACGATTTCGGCCCAGTTTGCGAACAAAGTGCCGGCAAGGCCGGCGATCGCACCGCCGATGGCAAACAGCAGTGTTTTCCGCGGCCGCGCATCATATCCCATCAGTTCGACGCGCTGTTCGTTCTCGCGGATGGCGATCGCCACGCGGCCGAAGGGGCTGGCCAGAAGCCACTGCACCAGAAGGTAGACGATCAGCAGGAGGGCACAGCAGACGTAGTAGAAGGCGCCATCGAGGATCAGGATGTCGGGATAGCCGGGCAAGTTGAGAGTCGGGAAGCCGGGAATGCCGTTGAATCCGCCGAGCCGCGCCGTGCCGATGATGTTCTCGGGGCCTGCCGTGGAATTCATGAACCTGAACAATATGAGAGTCACGACCAGCGTGATCACGCCGAGATAGACGTCCGATAACCGGCCATAGAACATCATCGCGCCGACCGCGGCGGCAAACAGCCCGGGCACCAGAATGCCCAGCAGGAACGGCCATGTGCTCTCGCCCATATTGATGGCGCAGATCGCATAGGTGTAGGCACCCAGGCCGTAGAAAGCCGACTGGCCGAAGCACAGGATGCCGCCGAAACCCCAGATCAGGCCGAGGCTGAGCGCCAGCAGCCCGTAAATCACCATGATGCTGAGGGTGTAGTATTCCAGCAGCAGCGGTGCCAGCATTGCCGCGGCGCTGCCGCAGACAAGCGCGGCGGGGACAACACGCCAGCCGGAAACAATCATCATGACCTCCGCCGCAATGCCCGGCCCGCACCGCCGGTAATGCCCTGCGGCAGGAAACGCAGCAGGAGGACGGCGACGATCAGCAGCGCCACTTCGCCCGCGACGGGCGCGTAGGCAAAGGTGAAAGTCTGGTTGACGATGCCGAACAGCGTGGCGCTCGATATCAGTCCGGCGATGGGGGCCGGACCGCCGGCGATAACGGTGATGAAAGCCTTGGCGATGTAGGCCGCGCCGGCTTTCGGGATCATGCCAACCAGCGGCGCCAGGATGCCGCCGGCCAGGCCTGAGATCGCCGTACCGATGCAGAAAGTCACCATGTAGACGCGGTCGGCGTTGTAGCCCAGCGCCACGGCCATATCGGCGCGCTGCATGGTGCCGCGGGCGATCAGCCCCATGCGGGTCCATTTCAGCACGCCATAGCCGGCCGCCATCAGCAGGATTGCGACGACGATGATGAAGAAATTGTAGCCGTTGACCTGATAGGTCCCCAGCTGAAAGCCCGATATCGGGGTGGATATCCCGGTGGTCGTATTGCCGAAGATCGCGGTGATGCCGCCGATGAAGATCAGGCTCAGCCCCCAACTTGCCAGCATGGTGTCGACCATGCGTCCGTAGAGGAACCGGATGACGAGCCGCTCGGCCACCAGTCCGACGAGACCGGCGGCCGCCGGAGCTGCAACCAGCATCGCCACATAGGTATTCACCCCGGCATTGACGGCCACGATGGCCGCGTAACCGCCGATCACCATGAATTCGCCATGGGCGAGATTGATGACCCCGATCATCCCGAACACCACCGCCAGCCCCGCGCCGATCAGGACGAGGCTGGCGATGGCATATAGGAACTCGATCAGGACGATGACGGTCAAATCCAAAGCAGCGCCCTCCCCTGCATCATACCCGGACCCATCGAGGGCTGGTCGTCGGGAAATGTCAGATCTTGACCTCGTACTGGGTGTTGTCGTCCGGCTTTGTCTTGAGATTGCAGACGCCCTGCGTGTCGAGCGGTGGCCGCTGGCCCATGCTGGAAAGGATATTCATTTTCTGGTCGCGGATTTCGATCAGATGAATATCCAGCAGCGCATGATGGGTCTGCGGGTCGATTGTGACCTTGCCCGCCGGGCCGTTGATGGACAGGCCCGATTCCAGGGCAGCGGTCACCGCCATCCGCTCGGCCGACTTGGCCTTGCGCACCCCCTCGGCCCAGAGCAGAACGCCCTGATAATTCGACACGGCGATCTCGTGCACCGCTTTGGTATCGCCGTATTTCTTTGTCCACTTCTCCAGGAAGCTTTTGTTGTTCGGGGTCGCCAGTTCCTGGGAATAGTTATAGGCGACCATGATGCCGTCGCCTTCCTCCTTGGTCAGCACCTTGTGCTCGTTGCCGACGCCCAGCGTGGTCGATGCCATGGGGATGCGTTTATTCATGCCGGCTGCCGCCCACTGGCGGTAGAAGGACAGATGCGCGCCGCCGACCAGCACCGATACGACCGCGCTGGGCGCTGCGGTCTGGATCTTCGCGATCGTCGAGCCGAAATCGGCTACATCGAGGGGGAAGAAATCGACCTGCACGACCTCCGCACCGGCTTCCTTCGCATATTTCTGCACCCAGCGCGCGGTGATCTGGCCGTAGTTGTAGTCGGCAGCAAGCACATAAAGCTTCTTGCCCCACTTCTTGACCACTTCCGGAATCAGAACCTGGGCCTGCTGGGCCGGGGTGACGCCAGTGACGAAGATATTGCGGTCGCAGACGCCACCCTCATAAAGCACATTGTAGAAATAAAGCGTCTTGGCCCGCCGCAGGGTCTGACGGATCGCTTCGCGCGACGCCGACAGAATGCCGCCATGTACGACATCGACCTTGTCCTTCCGCACCAGCTGCTGGCCGTATTGCGTGTAAAGCGCCATGTCGGACTGGGTATCGTAGCTGACGATATCCACCTTGCGGCCGTTCAGCCCGCCGGTCGCGTTGATCTCTTCGATGGCCAGCCGCGCAGCCATGTCCATCGGCTTGCCATAAGCATCGAACATGCCGGAGGTGTCGAGGATGGAACCGAACTTGATCGAGTCCGCCGCCTGCGCGGCTGATGGCGCCAGTGTGCCGCCCAGCAGGACGGGGCCTGCCGCTGCCGTGGCTGCCGTGCCAAGCATGAAATCACGCCGATTGAAACGCATAACCTGCCCTCCTGCTTCGTTGCCGTGATCAGTCCTGCGCCTTCGGTTTGGTCGCTTCGCTGCGATGGGCGCCGGCGGTGCGGCCGGCGGATTCATTGACCCGGGTTGCCAGATTGGCGTCGAAATCGAGGCCGATCTCGTCGCCGATCTTCTTCATCATGGGCAGTTGCACGGCCATTCCGAGGATGCTGTCCAGCGCCTGGTTGAAGGCCGAGCCGGTGCCCCCTGCTCCGCTGCCCGGTGCGCCCAGACCCGCAATTTGGTTGATGCGGATCGTTTCGATCTTCTCGACCGGCTTCATCATCTGCGCCGCGATCTCAGGGAACTTGTCGAGCTTGTACATGTCGAGCTTCAGCGCCATGACAGCCGGGCTTTGCTCGTTCTCCGCCTTGATCAATGCGGCACGGCCGGTTGCCTCGGCGACCATACGCTCGCGCTCGGCCTCGGCACGGGCCTGGACAGCAGCTGTTTCGGCGCGCATGCGGGCGAGCATCGATTCGCTGTCGGCTTCTGTCTTGATCCTGTCCACCGCGGCGCTTTCCTCGGCCCGCAGCAGGGCCAGCCGGCGGGCGCGCTCGGCGGCGGCGACATCCTTGCTGGTCTGCACCGTCTCCATGGCGATCACCATCCGCTCGCGCGCGGCTTCGGCGGCGGCCTGGGCCTGGGTTTCCTCGCCGCGCTTGGCAGCGATGCGGATCGCATTGTCGATCTTGCCGCTCTCGACGGCCAGAATGGCGCTCATCTCCCGCAGCCGCAGCTCCTGATCGCGGGCTATTTCACTGAACTTGATGTCGGCGTCCTGCCGGATCCGGGCCTCTTCGCCGATCCGCGCCGCTTCCGCTCTCGCCTGGGCGATCTGCGCCTCCGCATCTGCCTGCAGCCGCTCGATCTCGCGCCGCTGGGCGATTTCGAATTCGCGTTGCTCCTGCTCGATTGCGGCGCTTTGGCGGGCCTGTTCCAGACGGCTGCGCTTCACCGCGATTTCGGCCGCCACCTCGATTTCGACGCGCTGTTTCCGGTTGGTGGCGATGACTTCGGCGATCTGGCGCATGCCCATCGCATCGAAGGCGTTGTTCTCGTCCAGCGCCGCCAGCGGGGTCTGGTCCATGCTGATGAGCGATACCGCCTCCAGTTCGAGACCGTTGCGGGCGAGATTGCCGGCCAGATGGCGGGCAACCTGCTCGGCAAAGGCGGCCCGCTGTCCATGAAGCGCATCCATGGTCATGGTGGCGGCGACGGCCTGCATGGAATCGACCAGCTTGCCCTCGATCAGGGCCTGGAGGTCTTCCGGGCGGAAAGTCCTGGCACCCAGGGTCTGGGCGGCGCTGGCGACGCTGTCATCGGACGAATGGACCCGGACATGGAATTCCATGTCGATATCGGCGCGCAGCCGATCCTCGGTCATCAGCGCCCTGTTGCCGCGGCGGGAGACCTCGAGGCGGATGGTGCGCAGGCTGACCCGCTCGATCCGATGCAGAAAGGGCAGCGCCAGGCAGCCGCCATCGATGACCACCCTCCGCCCACCGGCGCCGGTCCGGATCAGAGCGACCTCGCGGCTGCCTTTCTTGTAGAATCCGTTTAGGAAAAGGATGACGAGCGCGGCAATTACGACGAGCCCGACCAGCGCCAGCAGCCAAATCACGCCATTCTCTCCTCCCGCAGCCTTCTACGGGCAGGAGCGCCCGGGGCAGCGGGAGATTCCTAGCGCGATTTCATTTTCCAATTCAAGCTAATTTTTTCCAATTCAAATAATGATGGCGCCGCGGCGAGGTGCGCGGGCCTAGGTCAGCCGCTCCAGAATCGAGAATACATAGCCGTCGGCGCGGGCGAGATACATCGGCATGGTCTTGCAGTCGTTGCCATAATAAACGCTGCCGCGCGCGCTGCGGTATTGCAGCGGGCGGCGCAGCTTTCCGTTCAGGCTGGCGGCGCCCAGACCGTCGCTATGGCCGAGTGCCGAAAGGAAATGCGTGCCTTCGTAGATCGACTGCCCCAGCGTGTTGAGCGCCGGGGCCCGATCGCCGTGGAAATTATAGTAGCTTTCACGGAAAGCCTGGTTCTCCGGCGTGTTCAGGGCGGAAAAATAGCCAGCGACGGAATAGAGCCGCTTGGTGTTCTCCGCGCCGGCCGCCAGCAGGCCGTTTTCCTCCACAGCGGCGGACAGGCGGACAATGCTACGGTCGAGATTGCGGGCACCAAAAGCCCGGTTGAATTCGACCGCGTCCTGGCCGACGAGGGACACCAGCACTGCATCGGCACCGGACAATGCCACCGCCTCGACCAGTTCGTCCACCGCGGAGAAACCGAAGGGAACGTAGGATTCGTGGACCAGCTCGCCATCGGATGCCGCGATATACTGCTTGGCAAAGGTGTGCGAAAAGCGCGGCCAGACATAATCGTTGCCGATCAGCGCCCACTTCTTTACGCGGTGGATTTCGGCGACGCGGCGTATCGCCGGCCTGAGCTGCTCCTGCGGTGTCTCTCCCAAGGCAAAGATGCCCGGTGTGCGTTCGTTGCCCTCGTAAAGCGGCGTATATACATACGGCACGCGGCCGCCGATGATTTTTGCCAACTTCTGCCGTACGGCGCTGATATGCATGCCGACCACCGCGGCAATGGCATTCTGCTCTATGAGAGCATGCGCCACCACTTCGACCGGCATGGCGGCCTCGAGTGCTGCGTCGACCAGCACCAGCTCAGCCTCCTGCCCGAGGATGCCGCCGCTATCGTTGATTTCCTTGATCGCCACCTGGGCGCTGGCGATGCAGGACGGCCCCCAGATTCCCGCGGCGCCGCACATCGGCACGAAGAGGCCGATCCGGAATCGTGCATGGGGAAAATAGCCGCGATCATTGGCCGTCCGCTCACATGATGTTTGGCCGGCGGACAGCGCCCACGTGCCACGTCGGCCCTGGCCGATGCGATCCTCAACGACAGGTATTTCTGTCTGCCCCCTCAATGCCCCTCCGATGCGGCACTGTTGGCCGCCCTGGCATCATCGTTTTCCGATTCGCAGGATCAATTCGGTTGCCTATCGTTACTTTCCAATTTAAATATAGAGGGAATCACCGATCCCGCAAGCAAGATTGCTGCTGTCGTGCGCTGCTGCGGGCAGGGTGGATCCGTCGGCGTCCAGCTTCTGCCGGCAAGCAAGGGTTAACAAGGGTCGATCACCGCGATGGCGTCTGAGAAAGCTCCCATCCGCAATTATGTCGCCTACCTCCTGGCCGAGGCACATCGCAAGCTGCATCTGCAACTGGAACAGAGCCTCAAAGCCGAAGGCGTACAGGTGGAGCATTGGAGGATTCTGGAGATTCTCAGCGACAAGCAGGGCCGGGCGATGGGTGATCTCGCCGATCTGGTCCTGATGAACCATCCGGCGCTCACGAAGATGATGGATCGCATGGTCGCCGATGGTCTGATTCATCGCGCCCTCGATCCGGCAGACCACCGACGGGTGATCGTGTATTCCACCGATCGCGGGCAACAATTGTTCGAGCGACTGAAGGAACGGGTCGACAACCACAACAAGGACGTCTCCTCCACGATCGGCGCCAAGAACATGAAGACGCTCAAGAAATTGCTGAACGAGTTGATCGTGGACGCTTCGTGACGAATATCTGCGTCTGAAGTCATGTTCGGCGGGCCGGGAATCGAACCCGGAACCTCGTCTTGCGAAAAACGCGCTCTGTCCAGTTGAGCTACCGGCGCCGACTAGGCGGCCGAAGCACGACGGGCGACCGACTGGCAAGGTCGCGTGTCTCTAGAACAGGGTGGGGTGGGCACTCTTGAAGAACAGGCAGCGCGGAATTAGATTATTCTTCGTCTTGCGAAAAATGCTCAGTTGAGCTGCCAGCGGGCCGGTTCCTTGGGACCGGCCCGCTTCCGTTTAGCTCACAACCCAGGTGCCGCGATCCCGAATTGCGTCATACATCGCATCGGGCGCCAGATCGATCTCGCCGGGCCAGGTCACGGCGCCGTGCTCGATGCGGACCCGGCCGAAGGCCTCGGGGTCCGCGAGGGCGCCGAATACGCCCGCGCCTTCGCCTGCTCGCAGCAAGCGGCTCATGTCCACGATTCCGGCGGTGCCGTCTTGGAATTCGACGCGGAGCTGGTAATTCGGCCGAACTTCGACGGCCGCAACGCGCCACGGCGCAGCCGGGCACGGCGCCGACGTCATTCCAGCGGCTGAATCTTTTTCGGCGGCTGATTTTGCGTGCATAGCTGCCAATCCTCCAAAAGCTCGGCCCGATGCTCTGCGGCCCATTCTAAGACCAACCCATGCGCCCGTTTAGGTAAGCGGCCCCGCATGGTTTCCAAGGTCTGGATATTTATCAAGGCCTCGAACTCGCCATAGATCGCATGGAAATGTGCCCCAATGGGACACCGCTGCAACGGGCGCGGTGATCGTGACAGGATCTGCGGCCGCCCATGCGGCCGCGAAATCCTGGTCTGCGAGGCGGAAGGTAAAAGACCCTGTTTCGCCGGCGGGCTGCCATTCGACCAGGTAGGGGCAATCTTCGACAAAGGCGAGAAATTCGGCGGGTTGGTCAGGGGCGTGTTTGTATCCGGTCATGGCTGCTCTCCGCGTGTGCCAAGCGGCGAGGCCGGACGGCGGCGCTGCAAACGCCGTTATCCTAGTCATGGCTGGCACACCGATTGCTGTGGTCGCCAAGAATCTAGGCCATCGGAACACCGAAATATGTGAACGCTACTACGCCCATCTTAGCCGAAGTTACGTAGCTGGCGAGATTAGGTCGCACATGCCAGTATTTGGGTTTTAATTGTCTTCAGACTTGAATTGGTACTTACTCAGCCGAAAGCGCGCGCTTTTCGTAGATAGTGGCGATGGACGCGCCATCCCAGATATAGCAAAGATGACGTTCCTGGCGCGCATTCGACAGAACGTTGGGGCGGAAGACGCCAACGCATTCCCCGCCATCGCGTCGGACGCTGCTATAGGCGATACCATTTGAGCCGGAGGCCCGAAGATCGGCTGCCAGCTGTTGCCCGCCGGCGTAGTTCGTATGGCGGTAGGCATTTTGATATTCATTCTGTCGCCCGCGAATGTCATGCAAGTCTGCATCAACATCCACGAGATAGACGCGCATATCTAGCTCCATCCGAGCCTCATTCGTAGCGCGCATGAACTGCTCCCGATGATACCGCGTCTCGGCAATAGCCGTTGCAAGGTCGCGGGCGGAATAGAACACGCCATAGGTTCCGTCGGTGAAGCGGCTGCCATCAGGATTCAAGTGTGTAAAGGCCGCCATGATGATGCTGGAGCCTGGACCAGTGACACGCTCCCCTGACGGTACGAGTTGAATGTCCCCAACCTCATCTCGCAAGCGCGGATTTGTCATGGCTTCGAGCGCGAAAATGGCGTCTAGGTCGGCCGGGTCGACGACGCGCTCAAATAGCTGAATCGGTGGAAAGCGGGATGGAATGATACGCCAACTCGGTTTCCAGCTGATACGGCTGACCGGAACCGTCACGCCCATCCGCCCCGCTGGGCATCGACGTACTGCCTAACGACAAAAAGATCGGCGACTTGGCCGGACAGCATCCGATCCAACGCGGAGCGTCCCCCAAAGCACGGAGCCGCATTCGGCCGCTTCACCCAAGAATCAGCTGCTCGTTCATCGGGAAGGAGAATCTGCAGTCCCTTATAGATGCCGAGGATGTAAGAGATACGCTCTAGCGTATCCTTCGGCAGCGTGACATCTGGATCCTTTTTCCAATTGAAGAAGGTGGAGCGAGCTGGCTGGCCAAGCAGGGCCATTTGCTCTTCGATATCCAACCCCCACGCTTCCGCGATCCTGAAAAAGGTGCGCAGAGCAGGCCCAGATAGAGCCTTGCGGTTTAGCTGAGGAGCGGCAGTAGCGGAGTTCTCCATAACGACTCCAATGCTGTAGTTCTTTGTTTACATTAGTCTATAAATAGACAATCTCAATACTTTAGTACGCATCTGGACTTTTTACCTACTTCGCCAGCATCTTGTAGGAATTTACACTTAATCATGCTGCAAATTCAGAACAAAGAGCTGCTACGCCTTCAGAATCCGAAAAGCCGCCGACCTTCCCCACACGAGCTTCTTAGAACGTGAAGCACGGGCCCATCTGCGGCTCCGCATGAGCTGACGCGCCGACGCATTCCATCACGAAGCTATGACGGCGACGCGCGAACACCGCGGACAAAATCATGGCTGAGAAGATTTGAGACAAATCTGCTCAGTGCCAAACGTCTCGGCGTGTCACACTCCATTCCTCAAACTCCTTCGTTGCCCTCGCTCCTTCAGCATCAGACCGACTTTTCCATGCTTCGTACGGAGCATCCGAATGCCGGCACGCTCCGGTTCCAGCCGGGAGACTGCCAGGGCGTCACGCTCCAGATAACCTCCAATTGGCCCAAGTCGGCGCATTTTTCGGACATACGGTCTGGAATTACGAACATCCGGCAGAGTGCGTGGCCGGTTGAGTTGCCACAATGCCGGCAACCGCCGACGTTTGGAAAGGCGAAGGTCGACGGAATTGGTAGGACCTAGAGGCGAAACGAGGAGATCGGGATCATGAGTAAAGAGGCATTGGTGGAATTTGCTGCCACGATTCGCGCCGACGAGACAATGGAACGGGAATTTGGCGACGCGCTGGGCAGCCATCAGGGGGCCGAGGCCGAGGCAGCGGTGATTGCGTTCGCGCAGAGCCGGGGTTTCGAAGTGACGGACGAGGACATGGCCGAGGTGCGCCAGGCGACGATGCAGGCCGCATCAGCCGGCCGCGACCTCAGCGATGCCGAACTCGAGGCCGTTGCCGGCGGTTTCTTCCTCAGCGCGTTGCCCGGCTTGGCCAATGTTATCAAGCAGGTCGTCCCCATAGTTGGCCAGGGTGCCAAAGATATTGCTACCTCGGTCGGTGGTGCCTTGATTGGTCAAAAAACGAAGGGCTGAAGACATCACAACGGCTGCCGCCGGCCGGATGCAATGACCCTCCGGTCGGCGGTTTCCGTGAAGACCGCACCGCCGTGGCCGCCGCTCCTGAGAGAGACGTAACGGCCGGGCGTGCCGACGTTTCTCCATCTACCGGTGTCACCATCGCCGCATCAGGTCGACCAGGCCCTCCGGCAAGATGTCCCGCGCCGGCCCGCTATTCCTTCCTGCCTCATGGTATTGCCCGGTGTTTTCCGTGCCGGCCCTGCCCAGCAGCGCGCGTGCCTCGGCAAACCAGATTTCGAAGCCGTTCTGAACTGCCAGATCGATCATCGCCAGGATCGCCTGGTCACCCCGCCGGTCGCCGATCCGGTCGCGCAGGCGCGCCAGCAGTGCTTCGTCGCGGGCAAGCCGCTCGATGAAGGCGGTCATGGCATTCCGGTGCATCGCGTATCGCTCCCGATAGTCGCGTGGAGAGCGGTCAGACAATCTGCCGCCGGGCCAGTTCGCGGAACGGTCCATCGGCCTGCATCAGTTCGTCATAGGTGCCCGACTGCGCGATGCGGCCACGCTCGATCACGTAGATGCGATCGGCATGGACGACGGTGCTGAGGCGATGTGCGATCACCAGCCGCGTGGCGTTCAGATGCGCGAGGCTCTCCGCAACAATCGCCTGGGTCCGGTTGTCGAGGGCGCTCGTCGCCTCATCCATCAGCAGGATTCGGGGGCGCCGCACGATAGCGCGGGCGATCATCAGCCGCTGGCGCTGGCCGCCGGATAGCATGCCGCCGCCTTCGGCCAACATGGTGTGCATGCCCATCGGCATCCGCCGGATGTCTTCGGCGAAGCCAGCCATGCGTGCCGCCTCCCAAGCCTCCTCGTGGCTGAGTGGCGCCGAGCCGACGATGTTTTCAAACAGCGAGCCGGGCAGGATCGCGCCACGCTGCAGGACCACCCCAATCTGCCGGCGCACCGCCTTCAGGTCGAGATGGGCGAGGTCCTGGCCGTCATAGCTCACCGTGCCTGTCTCTGGCGCCTCGAAGCCCAACAGCAGCCGGAAAATGGTCGACTTGCCTGATCCGGACGGGCCGACCAGGGCAACGAATTCGCCGGGCGCGGCGGCAATGTCGATCCCGTCCAGCACCAGCGGCCCGGCCGCCTCATACCGGAACGAGACATTTCCGAGCGCGACATGTCCCTGCAGGGCACCCGGAATCCGACGCTCCGGGTCGATCTCGGGCTGCTCGGCGAGCAGCGGCTTCATGTTCTCGTAAATCGGGATCGCCGCCAGTGATTGCGACACCGCGCCGATCAGCCCCAGCAACGCGCCGTGAAACATGCCGAAAGCGGCACTGAAAGCGGCGAAGTCGCCGACCGGCAGCGGTTCCTTCCGCGTGCCCACCAGATAGAAGAAGAGCAGGCTGGCCAGAATCGGCAGGACCGCTTCCAGCGTCCCCATCACGTTGCCGACGCGACCGGCCTTCGCCGCCTGCAGACGCTGGTCGGCAAATTTCTGCAGCCAACGCGCATAGGCCCGGTCTTCCGCCCCCATCAGGCGCAGCTTCTGGATGCCGACCAGCATCTGGATGAGGAAACTGGAATCCGCGGCCATTGCCCGGAGCCGGAATCGTTCGTAACGAAGCTGAAGCCAGGCAAGGCCGAAGAGTATCGCCCCGGTCACCAGCGTGAAGATTATGGCGGCGACGGCGAGCGTGGCATCGTAGGTGAGCATCAGACCGAAGTTCGCCAGCGAGAAGATCGCCGAGAGCGCCGAGCTCATGACGGTATCGGAAAGCGCCTGCCTGAGCTGCATCGGCGCCGTGACCTTGAGCAGCAGGTCGCCCACTTCGTAGCGGCGGAAAAAGGCCAGCGGCAACCGCAGCAGGCGATCCCAGATCGCCGCCTGCAGGGCGCCGTCGGCGAAAGCCTCGATGCGCAAAAGCGCCACCGACCGCACCACCTGGAACAGCGCACTGCCGATGGCAACGAAGGCGAGTCCCAATGCGAGGTGCAGAAGGGTCCCAGTCTCGGAGAAGGGGATGATCTCGTTGAGCAGCTTGCCGGTAAGAAATGGCGGCAGCAGAGCGAGCAGCGCCGTCGCGAGCGCCATGCAGGCCGCCCAGCGCAAGTCGAAGCGCGCCGGTGTCGCCAACACGTGCCTGACCAGGTCGAGCAGCCCGATCGGCCGGAACGGTAGCGGCCGGAAGATGACGAATGCTTCGGCGCGCAGACCGGCGGCGATGCCGGCGTCGATTCTTTCACTACGGTCGGCACCGATCCGCTCGAAGCGCCCCGATCCGCGACGCAGGATCGCCACCGGGTCATTCGACTGCGCATCGAAGCCAATGAAGCTGGCGCCCTCGCGCATCCACCATCCGCCTTCCAGCTGAATTTTGCGGAACCGCAGGTTGGATCGGCGCAGCAGTTCCTGCAGGCGGTAAACGGCGTCGTGATGCGATGGCGCCTCGGCGGCAGGATCGAACGGAATTCCTTCAGCGGCGCAGACCTGGCCGACCACCGTTACCAGCGACGAGGTGCCATCCTCCGCAGCGGGCCGATGGCGATTTGCCCCGGCTTGCACGATCGCGGCAACCCGATGCAGCGCCGCCGTCACCTGGTCCCGGTCCCCCGCCACCCGCCGCACTGCCCGGCGCCGGCGCGCGCTGACTTCCGCCGACAGGGCGGCACTGATCGCCAGGAATGTTTCGGATGCCCACCGATCGAGCAATAACCAGCCATGCGCCGCGATGGCTGATCGCGTGGTCTGCGCCCGCACCGTCGATCCGGCCGGAATTTCCACCGACCGTCCCGGCCCGACCAGGATGGGCGCCATCACCCTTTGCGTGGTCTCCGCGGTCTTTGTTTCCGTGGTTTCGGCAATTTCGATCCACGCCACGTGGCGCGAGGACAACCGACCGCTTAGTTCATAATGCTGCGTCTCGCCCGGTTCGATGGTCCAGTCCGAACTGCCGCGCTGCTCGCCCTGGATTCCTTCCAGAATCGTTGCGATCCCACTGTCCAGACGCTCGGGCCGGACCGCCGCCGCTGCGGACTGTCCGCGCTTCACCATGCCGATCCGGGCCTCGCCGATTCCGACCAGTAGCAGGCGCATGCCAGAGAATGCAGCATCGGGCAGCGGCAAAGCCGCCCCGGCGCGCAGCGTCGCGATACGCCGGCGATAGCCTGCACTCTCGCCGCTCTCGGTTAGCAGTTCAACGAAGAGGTTTGCTGATCCCTCCTCGATGACGCAGGCGCTGAATTCTGCCGTGAGTTCCAGATGCCGGCGACCGTCGGTCACCAGGCCCGGCCGGCTGTCTTCGTGTATGTCGACGATGCCCATTTCGTTCTCAGCCCTCGGCGATCAGCCGAGCATAGTGCCCGCCCGCCGCGAACAGCGCGTCATGCGTCCCCCGCTCCACGACCCGCCCCTGATCGAGTACAATGATCTCGTCGGCATCCCGGATGGTCGAGAGTCTGTGCGCGACGATGATGCAGGTGGTGCCGCGTTGCCGGATGCTTTCGTCGATCCGGGCTTCGCTCGAGGCATCGAGAGCGCTGGTGGCCTCGTCGAGAATGAGGATCGACGGGTCCGCCGAGAGCGCCCGCGCGATCTCCAGCCGTTGCGCCTGGCCGCCGCTGTAATTCAGCCCACCCTCACCGACCGTGGCATCGAGTCCGCCGCCCCGCGCCGCCACGTCGTCATAGATCCAGGCGTCGCGGAGTGCGGCGATCATCTCGGCGTCGGGCAGCGTCCGGTCCCAGCCGCTCAGGTTGTCGCGGACCCGTCCGCCGAACAGCACCACTTCCTGGCTGACGACCGAGATCGAGTTGGCGAGCGTCTCGGGAGCAATCTCGGGAAGCCGTCGGCCGTCGTAGAAGATTTCGCCGCTCCACGGCTGGTACAGTCCGCTCAGCAGCCGGGCGATTGTCGACTTGCCGCTGCCGGAGCCGCCGACGAGCGCCACCCGGGCTCCCGGCCGAAGCTCCAGACTGAAATCGCGGATCAGCGGTTCGGCCAATCGGTTATAGCCGAAGCTGACATCGCGCAGTTCGATTCGGCCGCTCAGCCGGTCCGGTGTGCCGTCGCTCGTCCTGGGTTCCAGGAAACGCCGGTCGCGATCCTGACGGATCACATCATCGGTTCGCACCAGGTCGGCGCTCAGCTCCTGGAAGGCCCCGCCGACGCCGACCAGGTTCGCGATCGGTCCGGAGAATTGCTGCATCAGCATCTGAAAAGCCATCAGCGTTCCGATGGTCATCTCGCCCTGTATGATCCGGTAGCCGCCGATCCCGAGCACCGCCGCCATCGTCAAACCGTCAAGAAGCGGTGGCATTCCGTTGGCGATCACGCCATAGACGCCGAGGCGCTTTTGGTTGTTCAGCGTCTTGGCCTGTAAGCCGGCCCAACGCTCGAAATAATCGTCATCGGTACCGGTCGCCTTCAGTGTCTCGATGGCTTGGATGCCAGATACCGATGCCGACTGGAACTGGCCGAAATCCTGCTGCGCGCCTAGGCTGGCATCGGCGCGCCTTCGCGAGAGCAGCCGAAAAACCGCGACGTTCACCAGCGAAAGGCCAATCGAGATCAGCGCCAGGGGCCAGTCGAAAAGCACCATGACCATGGCGTAGAAAACCGCCCTGATCGCCCCCACCATGCTCTGCCCCAACTGGCCGGCGACCGCCGACGCGATCCGGTCGTTGGCGTTGATGCGGTTGGCGATGTCGCCCGGATGGCGCTGGCTGAAGAAGTCGATCGGAAGCCGTAGAAGATGCCATACAAAACGTGCGGAATCGGCCAGGGCCAGCTTCGTTTCCATGCGCAGCATCACCGCCTGTCCGATCCAGGTCAGGATGCCGGTCACCGCCATCGTCGCGATCATCACCAGGAACAGCGGACGCAACCAGTCCTGCTTGCCCTGGATCAGGAACTCGTCGATGAAGATCTTGGAAAATCCCGGCACCAGCAATCCCGGTACGATGAGGGTGAGGCTGACCAGGATCGAGAGCACGACCGCCGTGCGGATCGGCCGGGTCCGGGGCAGGATGCGGGCGAGAATGCCCGGCGGCCGGGGGTCGGGCTTAAAGCCTTCGCCCTTGCCGAATACAAGCATCACCCCGGTAAACGCATTGTCGAATTCTTCAAGCGTCACACGGCGCGGCCCGGTTGCCGGATCGTTCAGATAGACGATGCCGTTACGATATCCTTCGACGACGAGAAAGTGGTTGAAGTTCCAGAACACGATGAAGGGGAATGGCGTAGCGAGCGAGGCGGCGACGCTGGCCTTCCGTCCCGATGCATCGAGGCCATAATGCCGCGCGCCGGCAAGAAGATTTTTGGCGTTCGAGCCGTCGCGGGAGACGCCGCAGCGGCTGCGGAGCTCCTCGAGCGGCCGCCACTTGCCGAGATGGGCGAGGATGATGCCGAGCGCGGCGGCGCCGCATTCCACCGCCTCCATCTGCAGGACCGTGGGAGTTCTGACCCGACGGTTTGAAAATCTGTCCCGCCCGGCCACGGCGCTTAGATTCCGAGGAAGGATCTGAGAAACGGCAGGATCAGGCTCACTGGTCGCTGCCGGCGCACGGTGATGGTCGCCGTCGCCAGGGTACCGGGCTCGATGGTGAAGCCTGGGCCGTGGCCGCCCGACCATTGCAGATGGTCGTGCTCGTCGTCGCCGTCGCTCAGCAGCGCGCGAACCGCTACCGGCGAGCCCTTCTTGGTGAACCGCTCCACCAGTTTCTCGTTCTGCAGCATGGCCTGGAGAGCCGCCGCTGACATCGGCAGGTGTGAGACGATCCTGATTGTGCCGAGGATGGTGCCGTGCTCCTCCTTCTTGACCACCGACGGCTCAATGTTGACGGCGTATCCCGGCTTCACCAGTTTGCCCTCCGCCGAATCGATGAACAGCAGCGCCTCCATTTCCGCGGCGGCGGAAACCACGCGGACCACCGGCGTGCCGACCGCCACGACATCGCCCAGAGAGGCGGAGATTTCAGTGACGATCCCGTCAGTCGGCGAGTGGATTGTACGGTTCCGGGCCAGTTGCTGTCGGACATCGTTGAGGTCGTGACCAGCCTTCTCGACCTCCTTCTCGGCGATCCTGATCCGCTGTTGCCATTTGGTGATGCGATCGCGCTCCTGCTTTGCGAGCTCAAGCACTTCGTTATGCATGGCGGCGATGGATTCCTGGACCTGGATGAGCTCGTTCTCGCGGTCGAGCAGCTGGGTCCGCTGGATGTAGCCGCGCTTGAACAGGCCCTGGAGATCGTCGACCAAGGCGCGCAGCTTGGCGTGGCGCTCCCTGGCATGGTCGGTTTTCTCCTCGATTGCCTGACGCCGCCTTTTCTGGAAGGCGGCATGGAAGGCATCGTCGCGGCGCTTCTCTGCAACATCTTCTGCGAGATGCCGTTCTGCCCTGGCCAGCTTCTCCTGCGCGACATTAAGACGTTTGACATCCGCATCCTGGTCCAGTTCGGCCACCGTCTGCCCGGCCTGGACCTGGTCGCCCACGGCGACGAGGACTTTGACCAGCTCGCCGCCTCCCGCGGCTGCGGCGGAGAAAACCTCGCTGCCTCTCTGCAGGAGGATTCCGTCTGCATGGACCCGCGTGGGCACCGAACCGAAGAAGCCCCATACCAGTGCCGCTGATACCAGCGTCAGGCAGGCCGCGAAGGCCAACCAATGCGCCGGAGAAGCAGCAACCACGGCCTGGTCCAGATTCTCCGGCGAGGACATTTTCCGCAGTGCGGATTCTCGGAATATCGACATCGACGGCACGCCCCCGCGACTGGCGATCCTGCACCCGGACCACCCTCGTCGAAACCATTGTCCACAAAACGCAATGACGGACCCTGCAGCGCGTCCATGATTCTGTTCCGTATGTCCAGCCGGTCGGGCGACGGGAGACTGGAGGGAGGTTCAAATGTGGTAACCCATCGGATATGCGCTTTTTGTACTTTTCCCGTACCGGGAAAGCTTGTTGATCCCCCTGCAGTGGTCAGGTAGGGAAACTTTCGTTGGCGGCTATGGGGGGAATAGCTAATGAACGGATCAGACGTGGAGACATCCGCGCCAAGGCTTTGCGATCCCGTTCCGCACGCGGTCTTTTCGCTCAACGGAGTTGGCGATCGCGAACGGTACGATCTGTGGCGGGAGAGCATTTCCTGCATCTTCGAGGTCGAGGCGGACAGGGAAGTCCGCGGGGAGGATTTCCACGCCGAGATCGATGCCCATATGTTCGGCTCGATCATGCTGGCCCGGACCGAGTCGCGGGGGCAGCAATGGACGCGCTCGCCATCGATCATGGCCCGCGATGGCATGGACCATTACATGATTCAACTCTACGAGCGTGGCCAGATGCTGTGGTCCACTCCCTATGGCGACTTCGATTTTCCCGAGAATGGCCTGGTGGTGTTCGATCTCGCCCAGGAAGTCACAACCAGAACCGACGACTTCGCCAATATCTCTCTGGTCGTCCCCCGCGATATGCTGCAGGGGACGCTGAAATCGGCGGATGATCAGCATTTGCGGGTGCTGAGGGCCGAGGAGCCGATGGTCAAGCTGCTTCGCGACCACATGACCTCGCTCAAACAGCTGGCGGCGCGGATGACGGCGCGCCAGGCGGCGGAGATCGCACCGGCAACAGCCGGGCTGGCCGCCGCCTGCCTGAACGCGGCCCTCGGCGAGAATCCGGACCAACAGGCCGGGGTGGCCATGGCGCGGCTGACAGTGATCCGGCGCTTCATCGAGGCCAATCTCTCTGCGCCGGAGCTCTCGGCAGAGTGGATCGCCCTCCGCGCCGGTGTCTCGCGCTCGAAGCTCTATGCGTTGTTCGAGGGTTATGGCGGGGTCGCGGCCTATGTCCGGGAACGGCGGTTGCGCCGGGCGCTACTGGCGCTGACTGATTCAAGCGCCCGGCACCGGCCGATCTACGACATCGCACTCGCCTCCGGATACGACAACGACACATCCTTCGCACGGGCATTCCGCGCCCGCTACGGCGTTACCCCCAGGGATATTCGCAAGGCTGGCGGGCGCAGGCTGCTGAGCAAACGGTCGGCCGAAGGAATCGACCGCCGCTACGAGGACTGGCTGCATCATCTGTCAATTTGAGCGGCAGCAAACTGAAATATTGCCGCTCAACCGCTGGGATCATAAAACGAGATGCCCGCCGATGACTGACGCCACGATCGGTGAGTGAACTGCTCGAAACCTAAGGCTGGCTTGTGGTCGGCACCGATCGCGTCGTCGGCCGCTCCAGGGCTGTTATGGAGCTGCTTGCCGGTCTTGGTGCGCGCCATCGCCCGCTGCGGAGCGGAGGATATCCCAAGGGCACGCCCGGGATGAAAACCCACAAGCCGAGCTGCAATCTTCGTCTCGCGCAACGGAGCAGGCTTGCTCCTTGGTCAGCGTCGTGCCCGATCTGAGCCAGCCGAGCTCCCCGGCAGCCATTGCTATCGATTCATTTCCCGCGTTTCACTGAACCGCAATCAGCCTCTTCTACTCTCATATACGCCCCCGACCACCCGATATTCAGGGCGGCCATTTGGCACCGGAGCCGGGCGTTGCCACCCCCTGCCGCGCCCCGATCGGCACCCGACAAATCTGCTTGACGAAAACTCAGCGTCCATTACGATTCTGAGACTCAAGCCAAGACGCAAAGCGGCCGCACAAGGTGCTCACAACACCTCATGCGGCCTGACCACAACCCAAGCTCAGTGAGGAGCTCGGATCATGGCTAAGCCGATTCATAGCACGATTTTGCCGCTTGTAACCCGCCGCGCCGGGCCTGCCGGTTTGCCCCGAAGCCACGGGCGTCACGCTCATTTCTTAGACTGCCCCAGCCCACGGTGGCGCGCACTTCCATTGTGGCACGACCACAAATTGCGGATTGGCGACAGGGTCGTTTGAGGCTCGCGTCCGATGGCACGGGCCATCGGCGTGCGCGACGATCTGGACCGGCAGCTGCTCGCGCTGTTGCAGACCAACGCCCGCCAGTCGACCATGACCCTCGCCAAGCGGCTGCGCCTGGCGCGCAGCACGGTGCATGAGCGCATCCGCCGGCTCGAGAAGGATGGTGTGATCCGTGGCTATTCCATCCAGCTCGGCCAGGACCCTTTCGTGGCCTATGCCCAGGCCATCGCCTTGTTGTCCATCGCCCAGCGCCAGCAGCGCCAAGTGATCGAGCGCCTGAGCATGCTGCCCGAGGTCAAGATCTGCGCCACCGTCAGCGGCGAGTCCGATCTTTTCCTGCTGCTCGAAGCACCGCAGCTGGAGGATCTCGACGCCTTGCTCGAGGAGATCACTCGCATTCCGAATATCGAGCGCTGTCGATCCTTTGTCCTGCTCGCCAGCAAGGTCAATCGTCTCTCGCTGACCTGACGCCTGCAGGCAGCTCAATCGCGCGATGGGGTAGCCAACCCTCGCATCCGCATGCACGGCTGGTCGGCGCAATTCTGACAAGCCACGCCTTGCTGGCCTTCGACCTCGTCATGGGCGGCAGTGCTCGCCTACCCATTTGGGCATCTGGAGACAGTGAATTACGCAAGTCAGGCCAAGGGAATCCTGTTAACGGGTCCGGACCCTAGTCTTTCGCCCGCGGGCAGCGCTAGAATCGCGCGTTGTCCGCCAGGAGAGCCCGATGGCCGAACCGAAGTATCTGGAAGGCGCCTGCGTCTGGAGCGGCGCGGAAATGCGCCAGAGCCGGCGCTGGATAAAGACCCTCCCCGAGGTGGTTCTGAGCCAGATAGACGAGGCGCTCGACAAGGCCGGGACGCTGGATTGGCGTGCGATCAACCGCCACAATTTCCCGCTGCCCGCCGCCGACACCTTCTTCGATGATGTGCGCGAAGAGCTCGAGAACGGCTCCGGCATGGTCAAGATCCGCGGCCTCGATGTGGCGCGCTACAGTCCGGAACAGCTGCGCCGCATCTGGTTCGCGCTGGGCTGCCATATCGGCACGCCGATGTACCAGAATTGCCGCGGCGAAGTGATGCGCGACATCCGCGATGAAGGCATGGGCGTCGGCGCGAAGCTCTATGGCGCGACGGTCGACGCTTCCGGCAGCCAATTCCTCTCCTCCGGCGCCCGCACCCTGTCATCGGGACAGCTGCGTTTCCACACCGACCGCTGCGACGTGGTCGGCCTGCTCTGCGTGCGGCAGGCCTCCGAAGGCGGCGTCAGCAAGCTGGCCAGCAGTGTCAGGGTCTACAACGAGATCCTCAGGCGCCGGCCGGATCTGCATGCGCTGCTGTGCCGGCCGATCCCGCGCAGCCGTTTCGGCGAAGAGGCCGGCGGCGAGCATATCGCCTATGACCTGCCGGTCTTCGGCCTGCGCGACGGCAAGTTCACCAGCCATTTCTCGCTCACCTATATCGAGAATGCCCAGATGCTGCCGGGCGTCAGGAAACTGAGCAAGGCCGAGCACGAGGCAATCGCGATGCTGATGGCGGTGGCCGAGGCGGAATGCTTCGAGATGCGCTTTGAGCCCGGCGATATCCAGCTGCTCAACAATCACGTCGTCTATCACGGCCGGACGGCATTCCGGGACGACCCCGGCAAGCAGCAGGACCGCATGCTGATGCGGCTGTGGCTCTCGGTACCGAACTCGCGCGCCCTGCCCGAGGATCATGCCATCCTGTGGGGCGATATCGCATCAGGGCGGCCGCGCGGCGGCATCGCGCAGCCTGCGGCCGCCGTCGCGCAATAAGGGCAGTGTCGCCGCTTCGCCGGCCGGACGGTCAGCGATCTCGGTCGAGCGCAAAGATCAGCGTGTAGAGCGGCAGATCGGCCGCCGGGGCCCCGCCGGGCAGCGGGACCGGCAAGCGCGACAGCGCATCGCGGATCGCGGCCTGATCCAGCCCCTCCACCAGCAGCAGGCTCTGGAACGACTGATCCTTCGACCGCAGCGTCTTCTCGCTGGTCTGGATCGATGTCTTCGCCTGGTCGGTCTCCAGCAGATGCACGGCGGCGATGCGGTCGCAGCCGGCCAGATCGCCGGCCAGCTGCTCCGCCCCGTCCGGCGCCTGCGAATATGGCAGGGCGGCGACATAGCCGCCGCGGCCGCTGCCCCGGCTGAGCCGCCGGCGGCCGCCGCCGCGGACGAAATTCCGCAGGATCGGCATGATCCGCTGCGACCACGGCGTCGGCGCGTTCAGGCGGTCCAGATAGGATTTGCCCGCCAGGGCGTCCGGCGTCGCCAGTTCATAGAGGATCAGGAACCGGTTGGCATTCTCGATCATCGCGCGAAACACCCGGACCGCGACGAACCCGTCCACGCCGAGGCGTTCCGCAGTGTGCTCCCGCGTCAGCCAGTGGAGATAGTCGGTTTCCCTTGCCGGTTCGACATCGCTCCAGATCGCCAGGAATCCTTCGCCCTGCATGATGCGCATCCGCCTCCGCTGACCAGATTGCTCAGACCGCCTCGAAGGGCACGGTCAGCCGCGTGCCCTCGACGATGATGCCGCCGCGCTGCCCCGGCGTCACGCTGCCGAACCGCTGCGCGAAGGCGGGCGGCAGCGGCCGCGCGTCATCGGGCGACAGCCACAGCCGCAGCAGATGCCGCCGCCGCTCCGGCTCTCGCCAGTCCTCGAAGGCGGTGCGGTCATGCAGCAGCGTATGGTTATGCACCAGCTGCACGTCGCCCGGCGCGAGTTCCATATGGAAATTGAGCGCCGGGTCGTTGGCCAGCGCGTCGAACAGGTCATAGGCCTCGCGCTGGGCGTCGCTCAGCGGCGGCACGTCGGGAAAGCGCCGCGCCGACTCGATATACTGGCGCTGGTAGATCGCCGAGAGCAGCCCGGCATGCCAGCTATAGGTCGGGATGGTGAAATACGGCTTCTCTCCCGGCGCCACTTCGCCGCGGCGATCGGTCTCGATCGGCGCGAACAGCAGGCGCAGCAGATCGGGGCGCCGCCGGCGCATCTCGTTGCAGATGGTGACCGAGCTGACCAGCGCGGATTGCCCGCCCGCCCTGGCTTTCTGCAGGCAGAGCAGGCCGACGATATCGCAGGAATCGGTATGGAAGGTCTGGCGTTCATGCGTCTGGTAGATGCGCACATTCGGGTCGCTGCTCGACAGGCCCATATCCTTCACATGGCCGAGCACATGGCCTTTGGCATTCTGCGAGCGGGCGCTGCCGAAATGGGCGCCGATGCCGAGGAAGGCGATCGCCGCCTGCCGCTGCGTCCATTGCGCCACCGGCAGGCCGCGCAGCAGCGCAAATCCGCGGCCGTCCAGCACCTCGCGGCGCAGGCGGGCCAGCCGCACGCCCAGCACCGGCAGGGCGAAATCCTCCGCCCGCAGGGCGGCGAGGTTCACGCCGGAATTGCCGTCGATCCGCGCCGTGGCAGCCTCCACCTCGGCAATTTCCGCCGCCGTGATCTCCTCGCACCATGAGCGGTCGCGCAGCATGTCGGGGCCGTACCAGGCGCTGGGGCCGGAAATCTCGGGCGGCAGGCCGGCAAGGTCCGGCGCGGCAATGGCAGGCATCTTCGTAGTCTCGGGTTCCGATCGGGCCGCCATCCTAACGCGGCAGGCCGGCCGCTTGAAGGGCGGAATGCCTTGAATGATGGCGGCGGAACGGGGAGAGTGACGGCAACAATCACCGCCTCCGAGCTAGACATGCTTCTTCCGCTCCATCTCCCGGCTGCCGCCGATGAGTGAAATCGAATCGCGCTATGCCTGGGCGCGCCTGATCGCCGCCATCGCGCTCGGCACGATCGGCGGCGTCGGCATGTGGTCGGTCGTGGTGGCCCTGCCGGCGGTGCAGGCCGATTTCGGCGTCACCCGCGCCGATGCCGCCCTGCCCTACACGCTTGCCATGATCGGCTTCGTCTTCGGCACCGTGCTGATGGGCAGGCTGGCCGACCGCTACGGCATCATCGTGCCGATAGTCGGCGCGACGCTGGCACTGGCCTTGGGCTATGTCGCCACCGCCTTCGCCGGCAGCATCACATCCTTCGCGGTCCTCTACGGGCTGCTGATCGGCCTGTTCGGCGGCTCGGCATTCTTCGCGCCGCTGCTGGCCGATACCTCGCTGTGGTTCGACCGCCGCCGCGGCCTGGCCATGGGGCTCTGCGCCAGCGGCAATTACCTTGCCGGCACCTTCTGGCCGCCCGTGATCGAGCATTTCATCGCCTCGATCGGCTGGCGCGAGACCCATATCTGGATCGGAATCTTCTGCCTGGTCACCATGCTGCCGCTGGCGCTGATGCTGCGGCGGCGGCCGCCGCTGCAGGCGGCGCCGCGCGCCACCGCGGCCAATCCGCTGCCTTCCGCCGGCCGGCCGCTCGGCCTGCCGCCCAATCTGGTGCAGGCGCTGCTGATCGTCGCCGGACTGGGCTGCTGCGTCGCCATGTCGATGCCGCAGGTGCATATCGTCGCCTATTGCGTCGATCTGGGTTACGGACCGGCGCGCGGCGCCGAGATGCTGGCGCTGATGCTGGGCTTCGGCATCATCAGCCGGCTTGCCTCGGGCTGGATTCTCGACCGGATCGGCGGGCTTGCCACCCTGCTGCTCGGCGCGGTGCTGCAGGGCGCGGCGCTCGCCTTCTATCTGCCCTTCGACGGACTGGCATCGCTCTACATCATCTCGGCCATGTTCGGCCTGGTGCAGGGCGGCATCGTGCCGAGCTACGCCTTCATTGTGCGCGAGCATTTCCCCGCGGCCCAGGCCGGCCTGCGCGTCAGCATCGCGATCTCCGCGACGCTGGCCGGCATGGCGCTGGGCGGCTGGCTGTCGGGCGCGATCTACGACTTCACCGGGTCCTACAAGGCGGCGCTGATGAATGGCATCGCCTGGAACCTGATGAACGTCACCATCGTGAGCTGGCTGCTGCTGCGGAAATGGCGGCAGCCGTCCGAAGCAGCCGCCGCCTGAGCCTTACAGGCCGAGGATCAGCTTCGACATGATGTTGCGCTGGATCTCGTTCGAGCCGGCGAAGATCGACACCTTGCGCATGTTCAGGTAGCGCGGCGCGACGCCATCGGCGTAATCCGGCCCGATGCCGGGCTCGTTGCTGCCTTCATATTGCGGCATGAACGGCGCAACGTAGTAGCCCACCGCATCGGCCGCCAGCTCGGTCACCGCCTGCTGCAGCTCGGTGCCGCGCGTCTTGAGGATCGAGGAGGCGGCGCCGACATTCTGCCCGCCGCGCAGCTGGCCGAGGATGCGCAGCTCGGTCATCTCCAGCGCCATGATCTCGATCTCGGTCTGCGCCAGCCGGGCGGCGAATTCCGGTTCCTTCACCAGCGGCTCGCCATTGCCGCGGCTTTCCGCTTTCGCGATGCTGCGCACATGCGCGAGGTGGCGCTTCAGGCTGCCTGAATAGGCATTGCCGCGCTCGAATTCCAGCAGGTATTTGGCGCAGGTCCAGCCCTGGTTCCATTCCCCGACCAGATTCTCCTTCGGCACCTTCACGTCGTCGAAGAAGACCTGGTTGACCTCCTGCATGCCCGCGGTCGGCTCGTCGATGGTGACGATCGGCGCCACCGTGACGCCGGGCGACTTCATGTCGATCAGGATGAAGGAGATGCCTTCCTGCGGCTTCTTGGTCTGGGCGGTGCGCACCAGGCAGAAGATCATGTCGGCATGCTGGGCCTCGGAGGTCCAGATCTTGCTGCCATTGCAGAGGAAGTGATCGCCCTTGTCCTCGCATTTCATCTGCAGCGAGGCGAGGTCGGAGCCGGCACCCGGCTCGGAATAGCCCTGGCACCACCAGGTATTGCTGGCGAGGATGTCGGGCAGGTATTTCTTCTTCTGCGCCTCGGTGCCGAATTTCATGATCACCGGCGCCAGCATCTTCGGACCGAAGGGCACCACGAGGGGCGCGCCGGCCCCCGACATCTCCTGGTCGTAGATATAGCGCTGCACCGGGGTCCAGCCGGGACCGCCATATTCCTGCGGCCAGTTCGGCGCCAGCCAGCCCTTCTCGTTCAGCTTCTTCTGCCAGCGGATATGCAGATGCTTGGCGATATAGCCGGTGCGCGTCTTCTTCATCGCGGCACGCATCTCGGCATCGAAATTCTCGTCGATGAAGCGGCGCACCTCGTCGCGGAAGGCGATCTCGTCGGCGGTGTAGTTCAGGTTCATGGCAGGCCCCGGACAATGGCCGCAGCGGTGCTGTCCAGACTGCGGCCGGTCGCTTGTTCTCGCCGGCAAGTAGGGCATGAAAACCGCATCAACGTCAAACCCGCGCGGCGGCCTGCCGCAAGGGAAATCTGCAATCTTGCCGCGCTCCGTCGGCCTACCTATGATCGCTCGGAAATCGCCTCGCCGCCCGGACATGACCGACAGAAAAGACCACCTCGATGGCCTCGCCATCGGCCTGATGACGATCCTGTGCCTGACCTGGGGCATCCAGCAGGTGGTCATCAAGATCACCGCCGACTTCGTGCCGCCGCTGCTGCAGGCCGGCATCCGCTCGACCGGCGCCACCATCGCCGTGCTGGCCTGGATGCTGTGGCGGCGCATCCCGCTGCTGAACCGCGACGGCAGCCTGGTGCCGGGGCTGTGGGCCGGCATCCTGTTCGGCGCCGAATTCGCGCTGATCTTCTACGGTCTGACGCTGACCACCGCATCCCGCGGCGCCATCCTGATCTATACCGCGCCCTTCTGGGTGGCGCTGGGCTCGCATTTCTTCGTGCCGGGCGAACGGATCCGGATGATCCAGCTGGGCGGCCTCGTGCTGGCCTTCCTCGGCGTGCTGCTGACCTTCGCCGGCCGGCTCACCTCGCCGCAGCCGCAGGAACTGCTGGGCGATGCGCTGATGGTCGGCGCCGCGATGCTCTGGGCCGCCACCACGGTGCTGATCAAGGCATCAAGGCTGCGCGTCGTCTCGCCCTACAAGACGCTGCTGTATCAGCTCGCGGTCTCGGCCGTGGTGCTGCTGCTCGGCGCCGTGCTGGCGGGCGAGTCCTTCGCCATCCCGCTGACCTCCTTCGTGATCGGCGCGCTGGGCTTCCAGATCTTCGCCGTCGCCTCGGTCAGCTACCTCGCCTGGTTCTGGCTGATGACGCGCTATCCGGTATCGCGGCTTTCCGCCTTCTCGTTCCTGACGCCGATCTTCGGCGTGCTCTGCGGCGCGCTGTATCTGAACGAGCCGCTGTCGCTGTCGCTGCTGGCGGCGCTCGCGCTGGTGGCGACCGGAATCTACCTGGTGAATACGCCGCAGAAATCGCCGCAATGAGATGCGCGCCGTAAAATCACCGCTGGAATTCTCCCGTCATATGCACGAATAACGCGAACGAAGCGCGATAATCGGCCGATCGACGGCCATTGATACCTTTGCATCACGGCGATCAGCCGTTAAGGTGCCCCTACATACGACAAATCGATTGTCTTCCGCGCGCCCGCATTCCCATGCGGGCCAATCGTCAGACATTTTTGCGCAAGGGGAAGCCGCATGCTCGTTCATCAGGATTTCGTCGAGATCAATCGCAGCAAGGCCGATTTCAGCGCGATATACGTGCAGCCCGATCCGCGGGCCTATTTCCGCACCCTCGGGGCCCTGGGATATGTCATCCCGCATCTGGCGCGGCCTGTCTTCGACCAGCTGATCGAGGCGCGCCAGCGCGTCAAGGGCGGTCCGATCACCGTGCTCGATCTCGGCTGCTCCTACGGCGTCAACGCCGCGCTGATGAAATACGGCGTGACGTTCGACCAATTAACCGAACGCTATGATGCCTTGAGCTTCGCGGCGCTGGGCGGCGACGACATCCGCAACCTCGACCGGCATTATTTTTCCGCCTGGCCGAAGCGGCGCGACATCCGCGTCATCGGCCTCGATGTCTCGCGGCAGGCGGTATCCTATGCCGAGGCCTGCGGCATCCTCGACCTCGGAATCGTCGCCGATCTCGAGCGCGAGGAGATTCCCGACTGGGCGGCGGCGGAGCTGGCCAAGGTGGACCTGATCGTCTCGACCGGCTGCGTCGGCTATATCACCAACAAGAGCTTCGAGAAGCTGGCCGTCTGCACGGCGAACGGCGAGGCGCCCTGGGTCGCCTCCTTCGTGCTGCGCATGTTCGACTACGCCGATATCGCGCAGACCCTGAAGCGGCAGGGCCTGGTCACCGAACGCTTCGAGGGTGCCACCTTCGTGCAGCGCCGCTTCCGGGATGAAGAGGAGATGCGCGGCACGCTGGAGGCGCTGAGCGCGCGCGGCGTGACGGCGGCCGCCAAGGAAGCCGATGGCCTGTTCCACGCCGAGCTGTTCTGCTCGCGGCCGGAGGCCGAAACCAAGGCGCGGCCGCTCAATCGCATGCTGTCGATTGCCAGCGGCGTCAACCGCAATTACGGGCGCCGGCCCCGGCTGCCCGCGCGTCCCGCAAGGGGCATGCCGGCCGCGCCGCGGCCGCTGGCGGCGACGCTCTGACTGTCGGGCTGATTATCGGGCTCTGAGCGTCAGGCGGCGCGCGGCGCACCCGGCGCGATCTGCCGCGGGCCGATGGCGCGCGCCAGTTCCGCCAGCCGCTCGCCGACCGGCACCAGCCGCTTGTCGCCGAGCAGGCTGACCGCCACGACGACATAATTCTCCATCAGCTCGTGCAGGATGGCGGTGAACAGCTGCCGCTTCACCGGAGCCGGGATGGCGGTGAGCGCGGCATGCGGCGCATTGTCCAGGGTGACGAAGAATTCCTGCACCGCGAAGCCATGCGGCGCCGTGCGGATCCGCTCGCTCATCTCCTCCAGCGAGATCGCCCGGCCGCGCTCGGCCTCGACCCGCAGCGCGATGAGGCAGAGCAACGCATGGAACAGGTCGCAGACGGCAGTATACCACTCGTCCACGCGCTCCGGATCGCCGAACAGGCTTTCATGCGCGGAAACCGCTTCGAGGAAACCGCGCGCGGTTTCGAGATCGAGAGAGGCCGAATCCGTCTGCCATAGCATCATGGCTGCTCACCCATGTGTTGCATGCACAGGTTAAGCAGTGCGCAGGCGCTTCGTTCCAGCCCGGACCCGAACGGTCACAGTCGACGCGCGGGAGCGGCGGCCCGGGCGGACGGCAGGCATCGCCTTTTCGGGGAAAATCAGGCCCTTAACGCAAGGCGCGGGCCGGTCAGATCACGGCCTTGTCACGCAGGGCCGCCAGCGCCGCATCGTCCAGGCCGAGCCTGTCGCGCAGCACCGCATCGGTATGCTCGCCGAGCAATGGCGGGCCGCGGTCATAGGTGACCGGCGAATCCGAGAGCCGCAGCGGCGAGGCGACCGAAGGCAGGCTGCCCTGCCCGCCATGCGGCACGCTTTTCTGCAGGCCGCGCGCCTGCACATGCGGATCGGCGAAAACCCGGTCGATGGTGTTGATCGGGCCGCAGGGCACGGCGCGCTTCTCCAGCGCGGCGATCAGATCGTCCATGGTGCGCTTGCGCGTCTCGGCCTCGATCGCGCCGACCACCAGGGCGCGGTTATGCAGCCGCTCGATATTGGTGGCGAAGCGCGGATCGGTCTTCCATTCCGGATGGCCGAGTTCGTCGGCCAGCTTGGCGAACTGGCCGTCATTGCCGACCGCGATGATCACATGGCCGTCGGCGGTCGGGAAACTCTGATAGGGCACGATGGCGGCATGGCCGTTGCCCATGCGCACCGGCGGCTCGCCGCCGATCAGATAATAGGTCGCCTGGTTGGCGAGCGCCGCCACCTGCACGTCGAGCAGGGCCATGTCGATATACTGGCCTTTGCCGCTGCGCTGGCGCTGGTTCAGCGCCCCGAGGATGGCGATGGTGGAATAGAGGCCAGTCATCACATCGGCGAGCGCCACGCCGGCCTTCTGCGGCCCGCCGCCGGGCAGGTCGTCCTTCTCGCCGGTGACGCTCATCAGCCCGCCCATGCCCTGGATGATGAAGTCGTAGCCCGCCCGCGGCGCGTAGGGCCCGGTCTGGCCGAAGCCGGTGATCGAGCAATAGACCAGGCGCGGATTGATCTGCGACAGGCTGTCGTAATCGAGGCCGTATTTCTTCAGCCCGCCGAGCTTGTAATTCTCCACCACCACGTCGGCCTGCTTTGCCAGGTCGCGCAGGATCTGCTGCCCCTCCGGTTTGGCCATGTCGACGGTGATCGACTGCTTGCCGCGGTTGGCGGCGAGGTAATAGGCGGAATCGGCGCGCGCGCCGGTCTTCGGATCCTTCAGGTAGACCGGCCCCCAGTGCCGGGTATCGTCGCCTTCGCCGGGCTTCTCCACCTTGATCACGGTGGCGCCGAGATCGGCCAGGTTCTGGGTGCACCAGGGCCCGGCCAGAACCCGGCTGAGATCGAGCACAAGGATATCGTCGAGCGCGCGCATCCCGTTCTTCCCCCGACGCTCAGGCGATCAGTAGAAAGCCTGGATGCCGGTCTGGGCGCGGCCGAGGATCAGCGCATGGACGTCAT
>CAYSCA010000003.1:5006-49084 GCA_964429465.1 uncultured Rhodospirillaceae bacterium | reverse complement strand
CCCGTAGATCTCGATGATGCGGCCGCGCGGCAGGCCGCCGATGCCCAATGCCACGTCGAGGCCGAGCGAACCCGTGGAAATCGACTCGATCTCGATGCTCTGACGCGCACCGAGCTTCATCACCGAACCCTTGCCGAAAGTGCGCTCGATCTGCGAGAGCGCGCTCTCCAGCGCCTTACCCTTGTCCATGTTCTCTTTTTCCACGACGCGAAGATTGGGGGCTGACATAGCGGGGGCATCCTTTCATGGGGTGGGGGCAATTGCAATGTTACGCCGTTCTGACCCCATATGTTCCCATATCGTTGCCCTTGTCCAGCGAAATCGTCAAATCGCTGGTTTCGCGTGATATTTTCCGATTGTTCTGGTCGCGTCCCCATCCCGACGCGCGATGTTCCGGTTTTCCGGGCGGCGGGCGGCGGGCCCGAATCCGGCCGGGAAAATTACACGCATTGAGAGAGGCTGCGGACGCATATTTATGCCATTCCGCGAAAAACCGGCCCTTCCCGGCCGCCGGCCAGGCCAGGAGTCGCCGCCCGAGTCCCGCCCCCGATTCCGCCCCTCGATTCCGCGGCGGATCAGCCGTTCATGGTCAGGCCGCCGGACACGCTCAGCACCTGGCCGGTGATGTACTGGGCGTCATCGCTGGCGAAGAAGGCGATGGCGCCGGGCAGATCGTCGGGCTGGCCGAGCCGCCCGAACGGCACCGCGCGCTTGAAGGCCTCGACCAGCTTCTCCGGATTGCCGGCGCCCTCGAGATAGCCCTTGAACAGGTTGGTGTCGGTCGGGCCCGGACAGACGACATTGACGTTGATGCCCTTGGAGGCCAGCTCGCGCGCCACGGTCTTCGAGAAGGAGACCAGCCCGCCCTTGCAGGCGGCATAGACCGCCTCGCCCGAGGAGCCGACGCGCGCAGCGTCGGAAGCAATGTTGACCACCTTGCCCGCGCGCCGTTCGGCCATCAGCGGCAGCACGGCATGATGCAGGTTCAGCGCGCCGACCAGGTTGATCGCGATGATCTTCTGCCAGAGCTCGGGATCGGTCTTGGTGAAGGGGCAGAACACGTCCCAGCCGGCATTGTTGACCAGGATGCGGATCGGCCCGAGGTCGGATTCCACCGCCTGCACCGCGGCGGCGACGGCGGCGTGGTCGGTGATGTCGACGGCATAGGCCCTGGCCGTGCCACCGGCCGCGGCGATCTCGGCCCGCACGGCTTCCGCGCCCGGCCCGTCGCGGTCGAAAATCGCCACCTTCGCGCCTTCCTCGGCGAACCGCCGGCAGGTCGCCCGCCCGATGCCGCCCGCACCGCCCGTGATGATCGCCACGCTGTCGCGCAAACCACGCATCTTGCCTCCAATACCTGAAATCGCCGCGCAGGAGCCGCCGGCCGTTGCCGCAACTGCGGCTTTGCAGCGGCCGGTTTCTGCGTCATCATAGATTCCGTTCGGATTACGTCAATATATTGTTATTCCTGCAGGGAAAGCCGTAACATGAAAGACCTCCGCGGCAGCAAGGCCTCGGCATCCTCGGAACTGGCGAACCGGATCTTCTTCCGGCTCTACCAGGCGGCCAACACCATGCACAAGACCGGCACCAAGGCGCTGGACAGATACGGCATCACCACCCAGCAATGGTCGGTGCTGGGCGCACTGTCACGCCCGCAGGCCGCGAACGGCATGGCGATCGGCGATCTCTGCCGCTTCCTGATGGTCAGCCGGCAGAACCTGACCGGGGTGCTCGACCGGCTCGGCCGGCAGGGCTACATCACCGCCGTCACCGACCCCGCCGACCGCCGCTCGCGGCGGGTCAGGCTGACCCCGAAGGGCGAGAAGATCTGGAGCGCCATCACGCCGCTGATCTACGGCTATTACGACAATACCTTGCAGGGTTTCTCGTTCGACGACCGGGTCGCCTTCCTGCACCACCTGAATCACCTGCTGGACAACATGGTGAAGCTGGAGGATTAGGCGCGCGCCACCCGCAAGCTGGACGGCGCCCCGGTCCGGTCAGTAGGGGACGTTCTTCCGCCCCGCCCGCGTGCGCGCCACGATGGTCTTCATGATCTGCGCCGTGCCGTCGCCGATCTGCAGGCCCAGCACGTCGCGCAGGCGCTGCTCGAACGGCAGGTCGACCGAATAGCCGGCATGGCCATGCACCAGCAGGCATTGATGGATGGTTTCATAGGCGAGCTTCGGCGCCCACCATTTCACCATCGCCGCCTCCGCGCTGTGCGGCAGGCCGCTGTCCTTCAGCCAGAGCGTCTTCTGGCACAGCAGGCGGGCGGCCGTCGCGTAGGTGTCGAATTCCGCCAGCATATGGGAGACGCCCTGGAAGGCGGCAAGCGGCTGCCCGAAGGCATGGCGTTCCTGCACATACTGCCAGGTCTCGCGCAGGGAGGTTTCCGCCACGGCGAGGCATTGCAGGCCGATCAGCGCGCGGCTGAAATCGAAGCCCTGCATCACCTGGCGGAAGCCGCCGCCCTCGTCGCCGAGCCGGTTGCCGGCCGGCACGCGCACATTGTCGAAGATCAGGCTGCCGCGGCCGATGGCGCGCTGGCCGTGATCGGCGAACCGGCCGCGATGGATGCCGGGCGATTTCATGTCGACCAGGATCGCCGTGATGCCGGCGGCGCCCTCCTCCGCACGGCCGGTGCGGCCGAACACGATGGCGGCATCGGCCTGGTCGGCCATGGAGATCGAGGTCTTCTCGCCATCAAGGATGTAGCTGCCGCCGTCGCGGCGCATCCTGAGCTGCAGCCGCGCCGCGTCCGAACCGCCCTGCGGCTCGGTCAGAGCGAGCGCGATGACGATCTCGCCGCGCATCAGGCGCGGCAGCCACCGGCCGGCCAGCTCGGGCGCGGCATGGTCGGCCAGGATATGGCCGTTCAGCGAGGCCAGCAGCTGGATATAGGCGATGTTGAAATCGGCGGCCGCGATATTCTCGATGATGACTCCGGCCGTCACATAGCCGAGCCCGAGGCCGCCATAGCTCTCCGGCAGCTCGGGCGCGATCAGGCCGAGCGCGCCCATCTCGGCGATCAGGCTGCGGTCGAAGCGCCCGGTCTCGTCATGCTGGCGATAGAGCGGCGCCAGCCGCTCCTGCGCAAAGCGGCGCGCCGTTTCACGGATCGCGTCCTGTTCCGGCGATAAGGCGAAATCCATCTTTTCCTCCGCTGCCTCGAGTCTTAGAATTGGACCGGCCTGTATGTCAATATATTGCTATATAAGACAGGCGGCCTCTTCGGCAGCACCGATGAGGAACAGCAACAGATTGCCATTCCCGCTTGCGGCTGCCGGCCAGTTGCGCCAGCCTGCCGCGGAGCGGACAGCAGGAGGAGAACCGAGATGGCACGCGAGCAGCAGCAGGCAGCGCAGACCAGCGTCTACAACCTGTTCCGCGGCCGCGCGCTGGCGACGCCCGAGGCGATCGCCGTCGAGGACGGCGCCCGGCAGCTCAGCTATGCGCAGCTGCTCGACCGGGTGGACCGGCTCGCGGGGCTGCTGGCCGGGCGCGGCATCGGGCGCGGCGACCGCGTCGCCATCCTGTCGCATAACCGCAGCGACTATATCGAGCTGGAGCTGGCCGCCGCCGCGCGGGGCGCGATCCTCGCCTGCCTGAACTGGCGACTGGCCGGGCCCGAGCTCTGCCATTGCGTGACGCTGGTGGAGCCGCGCCTCGTGCTCGCCGAGCCCGACCTCGCCCCGGCTCTGGCCGCGCTTCCCGGGATCGCGGTGCTGACGTTCGATGCCGGCTACGAGGCGGCGCTGGCGGCCGCCTCGCCCGTCGAGCCGGCCGCGGTCGATCCCGAGGACGGCCTGGTGATCCTCTATACCAGCGGAACGACCGGCCTGCCGAAGGCCGCCGTGATCAGCCACCGCGCGATGATGGCGCGCGCCATGGTGTTCGCCTCGGAACTGGCGATCGAGCCGACCGACGCCTTCGTGGCCTGGGCGCCGCTCTACCATATGGCGTCGACCGACCATGCGCTGGCGACGCTGATGCGCGGCGGCACCGTCGTGGTGGTCGACGGCTACCGGCCGGAGGCCCTGCGCGCCGCCATCGCGGCGCACCGCATCGGCTGGCTGGTGCTGATCCCCGGCATGGTCGAGCCGTTCATCGCGGAGCTGAAGGCCAATCCGGTGAAGCTGAAGGGCATCCGCGTCTGCGGCGCGATGGCCGACCTCGTGCCGCCGCACCAGATCGCCGAGATCACCGAGATCCTCAAGGCGCCCTACCTCAACACCTTCGGCTCGACCGAAACCGGGCTGCCGCCCGCGACCCGCGCCCTGATCCCTGCCGGCACCGCGCCCGAGCGCCTGTCGAAACGGCTCAGCGCCTTCTGCGAGGTGCGGCTGGTCGATCCGGACGACCGCCCGGTGGCGCCCGGCCTGCCCGGCGAGATGGCGGTGCGGGGCGCCACGCTGTTTTCCGGATACTGGAACGCGGCGGAAGCGAATGCCGAGGATTTCCGCGGCGGCTGGTTCCATATGGGCGACGTCTTCCGCCAGAATCCCGACGGCACGGTCGATTTCGTCGACCGGGCGAAATACCTCATCAAAACCGGCGGCGAGAATGTCTATCCGGCCGAGATCGAGCGGGTGCTGCTGGCCGATCCGCGGGTGACGGATGCCGCCGTGGTGCGGGCCGCCGATCCGCGCTGGGGCGAGGCGCCGGTCGCCTTCGTCTCGCGCTCGGACGACAGCCTCACGCCGGAGGCGCTGATGGAGCGCTGCCGGGCCGCGCTGGCCCGCTACAAGCTGCCGCGCCAGATCCGCTTCATCGGCTTCGACGATTTTCCGCGTTCGAGCAGCGGCAAGATCCAGCGCCATACCCTGGAAGCGCGGCTGCGCGAGGGCGCGGCCTGACGCGCCGACCGGCTTGCGTCAGCGCCCCTGCCAGACCGGCGGGCGTTTCTCGGCGAAGGCCTTCGGGCCTTCGATGGCATCGAGGCTGGCATAGACTTCCGCATGCAGGCGCTTGCCCTGTTCGATGCCGGCCGAGCAGCCGAGATCCATCGTCGCGCGCAGGCTCGCCTTGGCCGCCTTCACCGAGAGCGGCGCACCGGCGACGATGCGCGTTGCGAGGAGACGGGCGCGGGCGCGCACGGCATCCGGCGTTTCCTCGATATAGTTGGTGAAGCCGTAGCGATGCAGCGCCTCGATCGGCATCAGCTCGCCAGTCAGCAGCATCTCCATCAGGATCGGCTGCGGCAGCATCGACAGCGCCGGCGCCGCCCAGGGCGAGCCGCGGCCGACCTTCACCTCGGTGATCCCCGCTTTGGTGCCGGCCAGGCCGACCCTGAGATCGCAATTGAGCGCCAGCATCATGCCACCTGCCATCAGCGACCCGGTCATCGCGGCGATGATCGGCTTCGAGACATTCCGCATGATGTCGTGGAAGGGGTCGCGCATCTTGCCCAGGATATCGACGCCCTCGCGCGCGGCGATCTCCTGGGCTTCCTTGAGGTCGAGGCCGGCACTGAAGATGCCGCAATCGGATGAGGTCAGGATGGCGACCCGGATGGCGGGATCGGCCTCGATCCGCTCCCATGCATCGGCAAGGCCGTTGGCGACCGCGACCGACAGCGCGTTCTTGCGCTCCGGCCGGTCGATCAGCACGGTCGCGACCGCATCCTTCACCTCGACCCGCAGATTTGCATCCGCCATCACATCCTCCATCCGGGTTTTTGTCATTCCGCCCGCAAAACGCAGACGGCCGCCCTTGGCGGGGCGGCCGTCCCGATCAGGCCGGACAGGCCTGATGCCGTTTACTTGTTCTCGGCGGCGAACTTCTTGGAATTCTCCTTCACGACTTCCCAGACGAGGTCGTTATAGGCCGAAATCCAGTCGGTCTGCGGCACCCACTTGCTGCCGTCCCACATCTCGATGCGGGTCTTGCCGCCGCCGCCGTGATCTTCCGGCGTCACCGTGACCGGCGCGAAAAGCCCGTTGGCATCGAAGTTCTTGATGCTCTCGAAGCCCTTCTTCAGCGCGTCGGTCTTCACCGGCCAGCCGCCCTGCTTGACCGCATTGCGCGCCGCCTCGAAGGCAACCGAATAAATGGCCAGGCCGGTGTTGTAGTACACGTCGTTGATCACCGCGCGTTCGCCATTGCCCTTACCCTTGTCGTAAAGCTCGGCAATGATCTCCTTGACGATCGGGATGTCCTGACCGCCGGCCACGTTGGTGCCGCGCTTCAGCCCGGCCGCTTCCTTGCCGCCGAGATTGGCGATGTCGGTCTCGTTGAGCCAGTTCACCGAGATGTACTTGCTCATCGGAATGCCGTTGCGCTTCATCTCGCGCGAGGCGACGACGTGCATCTTGGCCAGCGACCAGCTGATGATCCAGTCGGGCTGGAACCGGCGCACCTGGGTCCAGGTCGAGCTCTGGTCGCTGCCGGGCAGCGGATACGGGAACAGCCCGAGTTCAAAGCCCTCGCGCTGGGCGATGGTCTGCAGGATCTTGATCGGCTCCTGGCCGAAGGGATAGTCGACATAGACGAAGGCAACCTTCGCACCCTTCAGCTTGGCGCCCATCTGCTGCTTGATATAGGCGACGTCGTTCGCGGCCTGGCCCCAGTAGGTCGGGCCCACCGGGAATATCCAGTCGAACACCTTCCCGTCGATGGCATCGCCGCGGCCGACCAGCGACTGCAGCAGGATGTTCTTGTCCTTCATGATGCGCGGAAGGACGGCGATCGATACCGGCGTCGACAGCATGTCGAACACCATCACGCCTTCGCGCTTCAGCTTCTCATAGCATTCGATGCCGCGCTGCGGCTCGTTGCCGTGATCCTGGACGACGAGTTCGATCTTGTGGCCGTCCAGCCCGCCTTTCATGTTGACCAGGTCGGCCAGGTCGCGCGCGGCCTGGACGATCTGCGGGGTGATGAAGGTGTAGGACTTGCTGAGGTCGTAGCACATCCCGAACTTCATCGTGTCCTGCGCGGCCGCAGGCAATACCGAACCGATGCTTAGCGCCAGGCCGAGTGCGGCGCCCTTCATGCCTACCCCTAGTTTCATGCTCTGCTCCTCCCTTTCGTCGCCGGAATTGGCGAGCTCATGTCAACCAGCGTTTCCTGCGCCGGTAATGCTTGACGTCGTGAAAACTCGTCTCGCCGCCACCCAGGTAAAACTCCTGGATGTCGGAGTTGTTCTTCAGCGCCTCGGCGGTATCGTGCATGACGACCCTGCCGTTCTCGATCAGGTAGCCGTGCGAGACGATCTCGAGCGCGGCGAGCGCGTTCTGCTCCACGATCAGGACGGACAGCCCCTGTTCGCGGTTGATCCGCTGGACGATGCCGAAAATCTCGGCGACCAGGAACGGCGCGAGGCCGAGGCTCGGCTCGTCCAGCATCAAGAGCTTGGGCTGCGTCATCAGCGCCCGGCCGATGGCAAGCATCTGCTGCTCGCCGCCCGACAGATAGCCAGCCTGGGATGTCCGCCGCTGGAACAGCCGGGGAAAATAGCCGTAAATGCGATCTTTTTCCTTCGCCAGGGCCTGCCGCGACAGCGCGGGCGGGGCGGCGGCCTCCAGGTTCTCGTCGGGCGTCAGATGCTCGAAGACGCGGCGCCCCTCGAGCACATGGCAGATGCCCAGCTCAACCCGCTCCTGCGGCAGCAGATTGTCGATCTGGCGGCCGGCGAACATCACCTCGCCGCGGCTGACGCGGCCGCGCTCGGGCCGGAGCAGGCCGCTGACGGCCTTCAGCGTCGTGCTCTTGCCCGCGCCATTCGCGCCCAGCAGCGCCACCATCTGCCCGTTCGGGACATCCAGCGACACGCCCTTGATCGCCAGCGACACGAAATCGTAGACGACCTCGATGCTGTTGAGCGACAGGATGATGTCGTCCCGGCCGGCGGAGCTCTTTTGGTCAGTCATGCCGCGCTCATTTCTTCACGTAGCCGAAAGGCCAGACCAGCAGGTAATCACGGATATTGGCGTAAATCTTCCCCAGGCCGAGCGGTTCGATGATGAGGAAGCCGACGATCAGCGCGCCGTAGACGGCATTCGGCACATGGGCGAGCGTCTCGGGGCTCATCCGCACGTCGAGCAGCCCCACAACCCAGGCGAACAGGCCGTTCGACACGCCCGGCATCAGCAGGATCAGCGCGACGCCGAAATAGCTGCCGATGATGCTGCCGAGTCCGCCGACGATCACCATGGCCAGCAACTGGATCGAGACATTCACCGTGAACTGCTCGGGCGAGGCGAGAAAGTAGAAGGTGGCGATCAGGATCGCGCCGCTGATCCCGGCGATGAACGACGAGGCCGCGAAGGCGACGATCTTGTAATAGAAGCTGTTCACGCCGAGGACCGCGGCGGCATAGTCCTTTTCGCGCACGGCGACGAGCGCCCTTCCCAGCCCGGTGCGCCGCAGGTTCAGCATGAAGATCGTCACCAGCACGCACCAGCCGAAAGCGACATAGTAAAGCCCGGTTTCGGACGTGATCGCCTGGCCGAGCAGGCGAAGCGTGGGCGATTGCAGCGAGGCGTGGGTGCCGCCGCTGATCGCCGGCACGTGCGACAGGATCCAGTCCATGACGAACTGCATGGCCAGCGTGGTGAGCGCCAGATAGAGCCCCTTCACCCGCAGCGCGGCGGCGGCGAAGATGCTGCCGATCAGCGCCGACATCAGGCCGGCCGCAGGCAGCGCGAGCTCCCACGGGATGCCGGCGCGCGTCGCATGCACTGCGGTATAGGCGCCGACGGCCATCACTGCGGCATAGCCGAGATGCAGCTGCCCGGCCCAACCGATGATCAGGTTGAGGTCGAGCGCCGCGGCGGTCCAGACCAGCCAGGGCAGGACGTAGCTGGCGATATACAGCGGATCGAGCAGAACCGGCGCCGCGAGGCCGAGCAGGGACACGCACCACAGGGCGACGCGGTCGGCAGGAATCGTGAACAGCCTGCCTTCGGAAATGTAGCTCGTATGGCGGACGCCCGACTGCCGGTAGAACACGTCTCAGATCCTTTCGATATCGTGGCGCCCGAGCAGGCCATGCGGACGCAGCAGGACCGTCAAAATGAGCACGGCCGCAACGACGAGATCCCGGCTGCCGCCGCCGACCAGCGGGTCGAGATAGGACGAGCCGATATTTTCGACGATGCCCAGCAGGATGCCGGCGATGATGGCGCCGACGATGCTGTCGAGGCCGCCCAGAACGGCAACCGTGAGGCCCTTGAGCAGCAGCAGCGACAGCGACTGGTCGACGCTCTGGATCTCGCCCCAGATGACGCCGGCTGCCACCGCCACCACGGAGGCGAGCGCCCAGGAGATCGCCACCGCGCGCTCGACCGGGATGCCGACCGACCATGAAGCCACGTAATCGTCGGACACCGCGCGCAGGCGAACGCCGAGGCGAGTCCGGAAGAACAGCAGGAAGGCGACGAACAGGACCACCGCTACCCCCGCCCCCGCCAGGTTGACGCGGCTCAGGAGGATCGGACCGAGGAACAGCGGATCGTAGCTCACGCCGAGATTCATCGGCCGCGACGTGGCGCCCCAGATCGCGAGCGTGGTGCCGTGCATGAAGATGTCGAGCCCCATCGTCATCATCAGGATCATCACGATGGGCCGCCCTGCCAGCGGCCGGAGCGCGACCCGTTCGATCAGCATGCCAAGAAAGAACATGACGACGACCGCAGCGATGATCGACAGCCACAGCGGCAGGCCGAGCTGCTCGGCGAAGGCGAGCACGAAATAGGCGGCCACCATGGTAAGCCCGCCCTGGGCCAGGTTGGGAACCGAGGAGGACTTGTAGATCAGCACAAGGCCGATGGCGAACAGCGAGTACAGGAGGCCGGTGAGTGCCCCGTTGACTGCCAGCTCGATCAGGAAAGCCGCGTCCATTCAGACCTCATGCACGGTGAGGGTACGCTCGACGATCCCCTTCTCACCGCTCTCATACGTCACCTGGGCCTGCACGCTTACCGTGGACGACCCGTCATAGAGCGCATCGATCACCGGCGCGTAGCGCTCTTCGACGACCTTGCGGCGCAGCTTGCGGGTGCGCGTGATCTCGCCGTCATCGGGATCGAATTCCTTGTGCAGGCTGACGAAGCGGCGGAGCCGCAATGCCTGGGGCAGCTCCGCGCTGACGCGGACAAAGGCGGCCTTGAGGAGATCCGCGACTTCCGGCCGCTGCGACAGATCGGCATAGGACATGTACGGCACGCCGTTGACTTCCGCCCAGTGACCGACCGCATCGAAATCGATGCAGACCATCGCGACCAGCCTGTCGCGGCCGGCACCGATGACCGCGGCATCCTTGATATAGGGGCTGAATTTCAGCCGGTTCTCGATATAGTTGGGGACGAAGCGCTCGCCGCCGGCGGTATGGACGACCTCGGAGACGCGGCCGAGCACGACGAGATGGCCATCCGCCTCGAGATGGCCTGCATCGCCGGTATGCAGCCAGCCGTCACGCAGGGTCTCTGCCGTCGCCTCCGGATTCCTGTAATAGCCGGCAAAGACGCTTTCGGAGCGCAGCAGGATTTCCCCGTCATCGGCGATCCTGACCTCGACGCCGGGCAGCGGCTTGCCCACCGTGTGCAGCTTCACCTCGTCCGGACTCTGGATGGCGTTGAAGGCGCCATTCTCGGTCTGGCCGTAAAGCTGGCGCAGCTTGATGCCAAGCGCCCGGTAGAACACGAAGGTATCCTCGCCGATGGCCTCGCCGCCGGTGAAGGCATTGTGCAGCCGGGTGAAGCCGAGCTGGTCCTTGATCGGGCGGAACACCAGCCACTCGCCGAGACGCCGCCACAGCCGCTCGAAGCGCGGCGGCGGCTCGCCTTTCAGCTTGCGGCGCTCCGACGCCATCGCGCGGTCCATGAAGCTCCGGTAGAGCCGCTTTTTCAGCGGCGTGGAATCCTCCATGCGCACCTGCACGGTGGTCAGCAGCGCATCCCAGCTGCGCGGCGCAGCAAGATAGAGCGTCGGAGCGATTTCGCGCATGTCGCGCAGCACCGTCTCCTGCCGCTCCGGCACGTTGATCGTGAAGCGGCAGGTGATGCCGGCGGCAAGCGTCAGCGCGAAGTCGCCGACCCAGGCCATCGGCAGATAGGCCAGGACTTCCTCGCCGTAGCGGAAAGCCCCGCCTTCACGCGCGTTGCGGGCCGCCGCGATCACGTTGCGGTGGCTCAGCACGATCCCCTTCGGCCGCCCCGTCGTTCCCGAGGAATACAGGAAGACCGCCGGATCATCCGGGCCGGCGCGCGCGATGAGATCGGCCCGCAGCGACGGATTCTCACGCAGGCGCTCGGCGCCGCGCGCCTGGATATCGTCCCACGAAACCAGGCCGCGCGCCTGATAGGCATTGAGGCCGCGGGGATCGTCGTAGACGATGGTGCCGATATCGACCCCGCGACCGCGCAGGTCGAGCACCTTGTCGACATGCTCCTGGTCTTCCGCGACGGCGGCGACCACGCGAACGTTCTCGACCACGCTGTAAAGCTCGTCGAGCGTGACGCCGGTATAGGTCGGCGTGGCATAGCCGCGCAGCATGCCGGCCGCCAGCATGCCGGCATAGAGCCGCACGCGGTTGTCGCCGAGGATGAGCATGGCGTCGCCGTCGCGGAAGCCGAGCGCTTCCAGGCCCGCGGCACAGCCCAGCACCCATTCGGCCAGCTCGCTCCAGGTCACCTCTTTCCAGATGCCCCGTTCCTTCTCGCGCATCGCGACGGCCTTCGGATGGGCCGCCGCATTCGCCGCGAGGGCCGCGATCAGCGTCGTGCCGGCATCCCCGGGCGATGCCGGGCTGCGAGAGGCGATCCTAGCCTGCTCCACGGGCGCCTCCGATATAGGCCTCGATGACGCGGGGATCCTTGACGACCGTCCTGGGGACGCCGCTGGCAATCATCTCGCCGTAATTCAGCGCCAGCATGCGGTCGCAGATGCCGGTGATCACGTCCATATGGTGCTCGATCAGGAGGACCGTGACGCCGCGTTCGTCCCGCGCATCCAGGATGAAGCGTGCCATATACTCCTTCTCCTCCTGGTTCATGCCGGCCATCGGCTCATCGAGGATCAGCAGCCGGGGCTCGGCCACCAGCGCGCGGGCCAGTTCCACCCGCTTCTTCAGCCCCATCGGAATCCCGTCGACGAGCTCGTGACGGATGCTCTCGAGCTGCATGAACTCGATCACTTCCTCGACCACTTCGCGGTTGGCGATCTCCTCGGGCCGGGCGAGCCACCAGTAGAGCGCGGTGCGCAGCACGCCGGGCCGCATGTGGATGTGCCGGCCGAGCAGGATGTTGTCCAGCACGCTCATGCCGTTGAACAGGGCAAGGTTCTGGAAGGTGCGGGCGACGCCCAGCCCCGCCACCTTGTGCGGCGCCATGCCGGTGATGTCCTGCCCGTCGAGCCGGATCGATCCGGTGGTGGGCGGATAGAAGCCGCTGATCGCGTTGGTCAGCGTCGTCTTGCCCGAGCCGTTCGGACCGACCAGGCCGAAGATCTCTCCCGGCATGATGTCCATGTCGACGCCGGTGACGGCAACCAGGCCGCCGAAGCGCCGCTCGATCGAGCGGCATTCGAGCAACGGGCGGCTGGCGGCGGTTTTCTCGCTCGGAGTCATTGGCCGCGGACCGTTCTGTCAGAAGCCGCCGGCATCTGGCCGAGGTCGAAATACGGCGGCCTTCCGGTCGGCCATGGATCGCCCCAAAGCTGCTGCCCGCCATCGACAGTCAGCACTTCGCCGGTCACGAACTTGGCCGAAGGCGCCGCGAGATAGACCACGGCCTCGGCCACGTCCCATTCGTCGCCGACATGGCGCAGCGGATTGGATTCATTGAAGGTCGCCGCGCCCTCGGGCGGATACTGGGCAAATCCCGTGCTCTCGCAGCAGCCCGGCGCCACGCAATTGACCCGGATGCGATGCGGCGCCCATTCCACCGCGACTGTTTTCGACAGATAGACGACGCCGGCGCGGGCGGCGCAGGTATGCGCAATGCCCGGCATGCCGCGCCAGATATCGGCAACGATATTCACGATCGCGCCCGGGCGGGCGGCTTCGACCCATCTGCGCGCGGCCGTCTGCATCATCCACCAGGTGCCGTTGAGATTGGTGTCGATGACGGCGTTCCAGCCCTTGGGCGAATAGTCGAGCGCCGGCTGGGGAAACTGCCCGCCGGCATTGTTGACGAGAATGTCGGCGCCGCCGAAGCGCTCGTGGACCGCATCGAAAAACGCATCCACCTGTCCGACATCGCGGATGCTCATCGGCACCGCGAGCACGTCGCTGCCCAGGCCGCGCAGGAAGTCCGCGGCGCGTTCGAGCTTGTCCGGGTTGCGGCCGCAAATGGCCAGGTTCGCGCCGAGCCGCGCAAACAGCGCGGCGATGCCGCGGCCAAGGCCGCCGCCCGCGCCGGTCACGATCACGGTGGACTGGCTGAAGAGGTCCGCGCGATAGACGGTCTGTCTTGTCGTCAGATCGGCTTCCGAGAAGCCGAAGTCCGGCGCCTGTGCCATAGACAGACTTTCCTCCCTGATAAACCGCGATCTTGCGTCGCTTATCGGAAAAAAACTAACAGACGTTAGAAAGCCGTGCAAGCCCTCCTGCCCAAGACTTGAGCAGTCTGGCGACGTTCATGCAACAGTCGGGAAGATCAGGCGGACAGCTTCATGCGGGATTCCCTCGGCGGCGGCGAGGCGATCCCGTCGAGAAGAAGCTGCACGCACATCTCGGCGAAGTCCTCGAGATTCGAAAAGCCGTCCCGCCCGGCCCGGGCGGTATCCAGCCATTCGACCGTCCAGTTCAGGGCGCCGAGCAGCACCTGCCGCAGCTGCACCACCTTCAGATCGCCGCGCAGATCGCCGGCCGCCTGCGCATCGGCCAGCAGGCGATCCCACAGCGAGGAATAATCGCGGCGAATGGGCCGGTGACGTTCCCGGATATGCCGGGGCAGCTGTCCGTAGCTGCGGATATTGGCCGAGGTGAATTCGCTGCCGGCCAGCAGGAAGGTCAGATGGGTGCGGATCGCCGCGGCAATGGTGCCGCGATAGTCGCGATCGGCGCCCTTTTCGCAGATAACCGCGCGTACGCCATCGCGAATGTCGCGCAGTCCGCGATCGAGGACCTCGTCCAGGATCTTCTCCTTGGAGGGGAAGTGATAATAGATGCTGCCGGCCTCCATTTCGGCTTCGGTGGCAATGTCGCGCAGCGTCGCGGCGGCATAGCCGCGGTCGCGGATCAGCCGGGCGGCGGCACGAAGGATTTCCTCCCGCGTCCGGTCCCCCTTGGGCCGGAGCGCCGCCTCTTCCGGCGCAACTTTTTCGGGCAGTTCGCGCAAAACAGTCGCCGAAGCCGCGAGTTCCGGCCGCGTTGCCATGCCATCGAGGATCAGCTTGGTCGCGCTTTCGCCGAGCAGCCTGACCGAAGACCGTTCCGGGTCGAACCATTCCACCGTCCAGTTGAGCGCGCCCAGCACAAACTGCCGGAGCGGCACGATGGGAAGATCGGCGCGGATCGCACCCTCCGCCTGGGCCTTTTTCAGAAACCCGTCCCAGAGCGCGCCATACTGGCGCCGCAGCGGAAGATGACGGCGGCGCATGTCGGCCGGCAGCTGCGAATAATTCCGGATATTCGTCGAGGTGAAATCGCTCAATGTCAGCAGATGCGTCAGATGCGCGACGACCGCGGCGGCAAACCGGGCCCGGAAATCGGCGCCGGCCTTTTCGCATTCCGACAAAGCCGCCCCGACGCCGAGATAGATGTCGCGCACACCGCGATCCAGGACTTCATCCAGGATCGCATCCTTCGACTCGAAGTGATAGTAGATGCTGCCCGCCTCCACCTGGGCCTCCGCGGCGATGTCCCGGAGCGTGGAAGCGGCATAACCCCGGCGCCTGAACAGCCGCGCCGCCGCGGCGAGAATCTGCTCGCGCGTGACCTGCGACTTGGTCGGCGAGGCTTGCGGAGCCCGGCTGTTCCTCGGCTTTGCCATGGCTGCATGAATTGACCGCGGGTTATCGAGATTGCAAGCATATTCATTCCGGCGGCTGTGCATTTTCCGCCGGCAGGCCTCGGCACGGCCTTGCCAGATAATCTAACAATTGTTAGTTTTTGAGAACAGGCATCGCCACGCGGGACGGAACCGATGGATTTCAACCTCACCTCCGAGCAGCGCCAGATCTACGAATATGGCGGGAAGCTTGCCCAGAAATACGACAATGCCTACTGGCTGGAGCATGCGCGCCGCCATGCCTTCCCGAAGGAGCTGTTCCAGCAGGTAGCCGACGATGGCTTCCTCGGCATGATGGTGCCGGAAGAATATGGCGGCGCCGGCCTCGGGATGACGGAAATGGCGCTGCTGATGGAGGGGATGGCCGATCACGGCATCCCGCTGCTGATGCTGGTCGTCGGCCCCTGCATGTCGCTGTCGCATCTCGCCGCGCATGGCACCGAGTTCCACAGGAAACAACTGCTTCCGGCGGCCTGCCGCGGCGACATCCAGTTCTGCTTCGCCATCACAGAACCGGGCGCCGGCTCGAACTCGATCAGGATCGAGACGATGGCCAGGCCGAACGGCAACCGGTTCTCGCTGACCGGTGAAAAGACCTTCATCACCGGCGCCGATCTCGCCGATTACTGCCTCGTCGTCGCCCGCACCAAGCCGCATGACAAGGTCGCCCGGAAGACCGACGGCTTCACGCTTTTCGCCGTCGACCTCAAGGCCAAGGGCATCGAGAAGCAGCGCGTGCGCGTCTCGATTCCCGTTCCCGAGGAACAATGGACGCTCTATTTCGACGAGGTCGATCTCGGTCCCGAGGATATCGTCGGCGAAATCGACAACGGCTTTTCCATCCTCTTCGATTCCCTCAATCCCGAGAGGATCATGGTCGGCGCAATGTGCTGCGGTCTCGGCCGCTTCGCGCTCGGCAAGGGTGCCGCCTATGCCTCGCAGCGTTCGGTCTTCGGCCAGCCGATCGGCGCGCATCAGGGCGTGCAGCATCCGATGGCCAAGGCCCATGTCGCGGTCGAGATGGCCAGCCTGATGACGCGGCGCGCGGCCTGGGAGTTTGACAACGGTCTGCCCGCCGGCGGGTCTGCCAATATGGCGAAATACGCCGCGGCCGAGGCGGCGATCGAGGCCGTCGACTCAGCGCTGCAGGCCCATGGCGGTGCTGGCTTCACCGAGGATACCGGCCTCTATGAACTCTATCCGCTGGTGCGACTGCTTCGGACGGCGCCGGTCAATCGCGAGCTGTGCCTGAGTTTCATCGGCGAAAAGCTGCTCGGCCTGCCGCGATCCTACTGAGGAGGAAGCCATGGAATTCGGGATGCGTTTCCGCCGCGCCGACGCCCATGAGCGGAAGGGCGCAAGGTCGTGGCACGATATCGAATGCGCGCCGCTTGCCGAAGTGAGAAAAGTCCAGGAAGCGAAGCTCGTCCGGCAGATGGAATGGCTGGGCCGGCGCTCTGCCTTCTACCAGCGCAAATTCGCCGAGGCCGGCGTTGCATTTAAGGTTATCCGCAGCATCGAGGATCTCCAGAAGCTACCCTTCACCCTGAAGACAGAAATCCGCGAGAGCCTGTCGGCCGAGCGCCCGTTCGGCACGCATCTGGCCGCCGACCTGTCCGACGTCGTGCAGATGCAGGCCTCGTCCGGCACGACCGGAAGCCCCTCCTACGTCGCCCTGACCGAGTCTGATGCCGAGATGTGGCACGAAATGTCGGCGCGCTGTTTCTTCGCCGGCGGCATCCGCCCGGGCGATATCGTGCTGCATGCCTTCTCGATGGCCAAGGGCTTCGTCGGCGGCGTTCCGATCGTCCAGGGACTTCAGTATATGGGCGCCATCGACGTGCCGATCGGCGCCGATGGCGGCGCCGATCGCCTGCTTCGCGCCGCCGCCGACCTGCGGCCCCGCTGCGTGCTTGGTGCGCCGAATTTCGTCGCCTACCTGGCCGAGAAGGCGCCGGAACTCATCGGCATGAAAGCCAGCGAGCTCGGCGTCGAGCGGGTGATCGTGGGCGGCGAGCCCGGCGGCGGCATTCCCGCGATCCGCAGCCGTATCGAAGGGCTGTGGGGCGCGAAATGCTGCGAGCTGCTCGGCGGCACCGATATCGGCATGGCCTACTGGTCGGAATGCGACGGACAGTCCGGCATGCATATGGTGGCGCTTGATCACGTGATTGTCGAACTGCTCGACACCGACACCGGCGCGATCATCCCGTTCCAGACCGGCGTGCGGGGCGAGCTCATCTACACCGCCATCAGCCGGCAGGCGAGCCCGCTGGTCCGCTTCCGCTCGGGCGACCATGTCGAAGTGCTGGGCACCAGCTGCGCCTGCGGCCGCTCGGGGCCGAAGATCCGCTGCGTCGGCCGCACCGACGACATGCTGATCGTGCGCGGAGCCAATGTGTTTCCATCAGCCATTCAGAGCATCGTCACGGAGATGGCGCCGCTGACCAACGGGATCATGCGCGTGCTGGCAGATTTCGAAGGCCATACCACGCAGGCGCCGCTGACCGTGTATGTCGAGCGCGGCCCGGCGCAGCAGCCCGCGGATGATGCAGCGCTGAAGGAGAAGGTCGAGACGCGGCTGAGGAACGCCCTCGCCTTCAAGGCGAACGTGATCATCGTGGATGCCGATACGTTCGAGAAGCCGGGTGTCGCGAAGGTAGCGCTGACCCTGCGCCAGAAACCGAAGTTCCTGTCATGACCGTGATCAAGACCATGATCGATCCCGGCTCGGAAAGCTTCCGGGCCAACGAGGCGAGTTTCCGCAGCAAGATCGCGCAGCTCCATGTGCTGCGCGCCCAGCAAAGGATTGGCGGTCCGGAAAGCGCACGCGCGCGGCATGTGAAAAAGGGCAAGCTGCTGCCGCGCGAGCGGGTCGAGCGCCTGCTCGATCCCGGCTCGCCATTCCTGGAGATCGGCGATCTGGCCGGCCTCGGGAAATACGAGGACGTGCCGCCGGGCGCCGGGATCATCACCGGGATCGGCCTGGTCTCGGGCCGCCACTGCATGATCATCGCCAATGACGCCACAGTGAAGGGCGGCACCTATTTCGGCATGACCTGCCGCAAGCATGTCCGCGCCCAGCGGATCGCCTGGAAGAACCGCCTGCCCTGCATCACGCTGGTCGATTCCGGCGGCGCCTTCCTGCCCGACCAGCAGAACATCTTTCCGGATGAAGGCCAGTTCGGCACCATCTTCCACAATCAGGTCGGGATGTCGGGCGACGGCATCCCGCAGATCGCCGTCGTTATGGGCCCCTGCACCGCCGGCGGTGCCTATATCCCGGCGCTGTGCGACGAGGTGGTGATCGTGCGCGGTCAGGGCTTCATGTATCTCGGCGGGCCGGAGCTCACCTTCGCGGCGACCGGCGAGAAGGTGGATGCCGAGACCCTCGGCGGCGCCAAGATGCACACCTCCGTCTCGGGCGTGGCAGACCATCTGGCCGAGGACGATGCCCATGCGCTCGCCATTGCCCGCGAAATCGTGGCGCATCTGGACGAAACCGCCGCGCCGCGCAAGATTCCGGCCGCGCCGCGCCCGCCGGCCTATCCGGTCGAGCAGATCCACGGCATCGTCAGCCGCGATCCGAAGATCCCCACCGACAACCGCGAAGTGGTTGCCCGGCTGCTCGATGGCAGCGAATTCCACGAGTTCAAGCCTCTTTACGGCGAGACGCTGATGACGGGATGGGGCCGCATCCACGGCCATGAAGTCGGCGTGCTGGCCAATACCGGCGTGCTCTTCGTCGAATCCGCCCTGAAGGCGACGCATTTCATCAGCCTCTGCGTGCAGCGCGACATCCCGCTCATCTTCCTGGCCGACATCACCGGCTTCATGGTCGGCCGCGAGGCCGAGCAGGCTGGCATCGCCAAGGCCGGCGCCAAGATGATCACCGCCATGTCTTCGGCGCGGGTGCCGAAATTCACCGTCATCACCGGCGGTGCCTACGGCGCGGGCTATTTGGCCATGCTGGGGCGCCCGTTCCAGCCCGATGCACTGTTCTTCTGGCCCAGCGGCCGGGCGGCGATCATGGGACCCGAACAGGCCGCCAGCGTGCTCGCCCAGGTGCGCACGCAGATCAATGCGCGCGAGGCGAAAAGCTGGACCCCGGAAGAAGAAGAGGCATTCAAGGCGCCGATCCGGCGCGAATACGAAGCGTTCCAGGACGCCTATAACTTCGCCTCCAATCTCTGGGCGGATGCCGTCATCGAACCGGGCGAAACGCGGGAAGTCCTCGCCCTGATGCTGGATGTCGCGGCCCGCCGCCCGAAGGTGGAGACGAATTTTGGCGTGTTCCGTTTCTAGGAGAGAGGCTTCCACATGAAGATCGGGACTCTCCTTATTGCCAACCGGGGTGAGATCGCCTGCCGCATCGCGCGCACTGCGCGCCGATTGGGCATCGAACCTGTCGGCATCCATTCCGACGCCGATGCCGGGGCGCTGCATGTGCGCGAGATCGGGCATTCGATCCGCATCGGACCGGGCCCGGCATCCGAGAGCTATCTGCGGATCGATGCGGTGCTCGATGCCGCGCGCCGCGCCGGCGCCGATGCCATCCACCCCGGCTATGGCTTCCTGTCGGAAAATCCGGCTTTTGCGCGCGCCGTGGAGGCGGCGGGACTGGTCTTCGTCGGGCCGACGCCCGCGACACTTGAACGCTTCGGCGACAAGGCACAGGCCAAGTCTGCCGCAATCGAGGCCGGCGTTCCCGTGCTCCCGGGAAGCGAGAGCGCGCATTCCGCTCCGGCAGAGATCGCCGCAGAAGTCCGGCGCCTCGGCCTGCCTGCCCTTCTGAAGGCGGTCGGCGGCGGTGGCGGGCGCGGCCAGCGCCTGGTGACGAGCGAAGCGACGCTCATGGATGATATCGAGGCGGCGCTTCGCGAGGCGCGCAGCACATTCGGCTCCGAAGGTCTGCTCATCGAGCGCTTCCTGCCCGAGGCCCGCCATGTCGAAATCCAGATCGCCGGCGACGGGCGCGGCAATGTCATTCACCTTCATGAGCGGGACTGCACGCTGCAGCGCCGCCATCAGAAGGTGATCGAGGAGGCTCCCGCCTTCGGCCTCCACCGGGCTCTGGTCGCGCGGATGGCCTCGGATGCGGTGCGCCTTGGACAGAGCGTCGATTATCGCGGACTGGGGACGGTGGAGTTCCTGGTTGCGGGCCAGGAGTATTTCTTCCTCGAGGTCAACCCGCGCCTGCAGGTCGAGCATCCCGTTACCGAGGCCGTGACCGGCCTCGATCTCGTCGCACTTCAGCTGGGGATAGCGAAGGACGAAGGCCTGCCGGTCGCGCAGGAGGATGTCCGCTGCGACGGCCACGCGATCGAGGCGCGGCTTTATGCCGAAGACCCCGCCAACCAGTTCGCTCCGTCTACCGGCAGGATCGATACCTTGGTCCTGCCCGACGATATCCGCGTCGACAGCGGCGTCGCCCAGGCAGATGCGGTAAGCCCGTTCTACGATCCGATGATCGCCAAGCTGGTCGCGCATACCCCTGACCGCGCGACCACCATCGCCACGCTCGGGCGGGCGCTGGAGCTGAGCGCGGTGTCCGGCGTCGAGACGAACCGGGCCTTCCTGGGCGCGCTGCTGCGCGACGAGGATGTCGCGGCCATGCGGGTGCATACCCGCTGGATCGATGCGCGTCTCGCGGCGCTGGTCGCGGACACCCCCTCCCCTGACCCGCGCCTGTGGGAGGCTGTGGCCGCCTGCCTGTACCTGATGGACGGACGCAGGACGGGCACCACGGATGCCTGGCGGCGGCGCGACCTTTTCACCGGCTGGCGGCTCGGCCTCGGCTCGCCGGCAGCGGCAGCAGGCCAGCGCGTCATGCTTTCGGCCGCGGACGGTGCCAGCCAGGAGGTCTGCGTCTCGCCCGTCGGACCGGATGGGGCCTTCACCGTTGTCGCCGGCGACGGCAGCACGACGGAACTTCGCCTGACGGAGCTTGACCCGGGCGAGTGGCTGGTCGCCCATGACGGCGAGGAGCACAGGATCAGGGCGACGATCTGCGCCGGCACAATCAATATCGCAACCGCCGGCCGGCGCCTCGGCTTCAAGGCCTTGCCCCCGCTCGCCGCGGCGTTACGCGAGTCGGCGGCAGACGGGATGCTGACTTCGCCGCTGACCGGCCTTATCGTCAAGGTTGCCGTAGGCGAAGGCGATCCGGTTTCGGCGGGCGACACGGTGGCCATCCTGGAATCGATGAAACTGGAAATATCGATCAAGGCCGCCACCTCGGGCCGGGCCGCCAGGATTGCGGTTCGCGAGGGCGACATGGTCGACCGCGGGCAGACGATCGCGGAAATCGCGCCCCTGGAGGTGCAGGCAACATGACGGACTATCCGAAATTCGTCGAATTCCGCGAGGAAGGCCCGCGCGAGGGATTCCAGATCGAGAAGAAGATCTACCCGATCGAGCAGCGCGTCGCCTTCATCGACATGCTCAGCGATACCGGGCTGAAGCGGATCCAGGTCGGCTCCTTCGTCAGCCCCAAATACGTCCCGCAAATGGCCGATACAGCCGAAGTCTTCGAGCGGATCAGGCGCGTCGACGGAGTCCAGTACACCGCGCTGTGGCTGAACGAGAGCGGTTTCCGCAAGGCCCTGGCGGCAATGGGTGTCGATATCGATCCGCGGCTTCTGTTCTACGCCTCGGACACCTTCTCACGGAAGAACAACAACTGCTCCGCCGCCGAAATGCGCGAGCGCCAGCGCGACTGGGTACGGCTGTACAAGCAGAACGGCCTCACCGTTGAGACGGCCTATGTGATGGCCGCCTTCGGATGCAATTTCGAGGGCGTCATCTCACAGGAAAAAGTGCTGGACGACTTCAGGTTCATCGTCCGCCTCGCAGAGGAAGAGGAAATCCCCGTCCCCACCCTGGTGATCGCCGATACCATGGGCTGGGCGAACCCGGAAGCCGTCAAACGGATGATCGGCGGATTGCGCGAACTGGCGCCGGGAGCGCGGATCGGGATGCATATCCACGATACGCGCGGCCTCGGGGTCGCGAATGTCCATGCGGCGCTCGGCATGGGGGTCGACCTGTTCGAGACGTCTGTCGCCGGGCTCGGCGGCTGCCCCTTTGCCAGCCACGGCCATGCCCGCGCGGCCGGCAATGTCTGCACGGAGGATGCCGTCTTCCTGTGCCACGAGCTCGGCATCGAGACGGGCATCGACCTGGACAAGCTGATTGCCGCGGCAGAGATGGCTGAGCAAATGATCGGCGCCCCGCTGATGGGGCGCGTCATGCATTCCGGCGGGCTCGATCGATACCGCAGGAATAACTGAGGCCGGCGCGTCAGCAGCCGGCCTCGCGTCCCGTTTGCGCGGTACCCGTCAGACCGGGCAGTCCTTGCGGAAATTCGGCTTGCGCTTCTCGCGATGCGAGGCGACGCCTTCCTTCACGTCCTCGCCCATGAAACCCAGCATCTCGAGCGCGGTGGACGTGTCGAAGATCGGGCCGGCCTGGCGGAGCCAGTTGTTCAGCGAATATTTGGTCCAGCGGATCGCGCTCTGCGCGCCATTGGCCAGCTCGCTGGCGATCTCGAGCGCGGTGTTCTGCAGCACCTCGTCCTCGACGCACATCGAGACCAGGCCGATCCGCTCGGCCTCTTCGCCCGATATGGCACGGCAGGTCAGCAGGTAGTATTTCGCCTTGGCCATGCCGCAGAGAAGCGGCCAGATGATCGCCGCGACGTCGCCGGCGGCAACGCCCAGCCGCGGATGGCCGTCGACAATCTTTGCTTTCTTGCCGGCGATGGAGATGTCGGCAAGGATGCCGACCACCAGGCCGGCGCCCGCCGCGGGGCCGTTGATCGCCGAGATGATCGGCTTGTTGCAGTTGATGATGTTGTAGACAAGATCCTTGGCTTCCTTCCAGGTGGCCATGACCTGGTCGAAATTGCCGGTCATGCTTTCGATCAGGCCGAAATCGCCGCCGGCCGAGAATGCCTTGCCCGCGCCTGTCACGATCACCGCATTGACGTTCGGATCGCGGTCGATATCGCGCCAGACATCGGTCATCTGCGTATGCGTCACGGCATCGACCGAGTTGAAGGTCTCCGGCCGGTCGAAGGTCATGCGGAGAACGCGCTCTGCCGGATAGTCGAATTTCAGCCTGTCGTAGACCGCATACCGGTCGCTCATCTGTGTTCTCCCGTTTTATTCAGTAGACTTATCTTAGCGGAAATCGGCGTCGTGAATGCCCGCATCCGATCCGGCGCCGCGCTTTTCGTTGAACTCGACCAAGCGAGGATAGGATTTCCTGAAATCAGCCAGGAACTCGTCGATCGGCGGATCGGCATAGATGCCGCGGTCGTTGACATATTCCATATGCCGCTGGTTCTTCGTATCGAACTCATGAAACAGCGCATCCGCATGGCCGTCAAATACCAGCGGCTTGACGCCGAACCGCTCGCAAAGCTCCATGTTGAAGGCGGGCGTCACCTTGCGGGCCACGCCGTCCAGCCAGAGCTGGACATAGCCGTGATAGATGAACAGATCCGTCTGCATCATTTCCGCCAGCTTGGGCGAGTTCAGATGATTCCGGACATCGGCAAAGCCAACCGCCGCAGGAATGCCCGCAGCCCGCAGGCAGGCCGTCAGCAGGATGGCTTTCGGCACGCAGAAGGCGGATTCCTGCCCGGCGACCGCGCTGGCGCGGTATGCCCCGGCGGTGACGGGAATGTTATAGGGATCGTAGCGCAGGCCGTCGCGCACGGCATCGAAAAGCCGGATGCTCTTTTCGGTCGGCGGGGCATTTTCCAGCCCTTCCAGCGCCTTTGCGGTAAAGCGCTGCACCGCCGGGGAGTCGCTGTCGATATATGCCGTCGGCTGCAGATAGAGCTCTGCAGGCGCTCCTGTATTCGCCCTGCTCGTTCCCAAGAGACGCTTCCTGCTTCCTGCTTCGTGCCGCGCTGTGTTTTCTAACATTTGTTAGATAATCCATCGGCTGAGGTATTGTCAAACCGAAAAAGCCGCGCCTGTGCGGAGGGTGGTTCGCCTCCCTTCGGTAAAGACAATCCCCAATACGGAGTGCCGGCTATTCGGCCCCGCGGCGGACCTTCAGAAACGCCTGCAGCAGCCGGTCGCGCTCGGCCTCCAGATCGGCGATGGAGCGTTCCCCCGCTTCCTCCAGCACGCCATCGATGAGAGCGGCTTTGGTCGCCTCGTCCAGGCCGGGCGCGCCCAGGGATGCCCATCGGCGGACCTGGCTGGGCCCAAGATGCTCCAGGTAATGACGGATGCCCCCTTCGCCGCCGCCCAGATGATAAGCCATATGCGGCCCGACGGCTGCCCAGCGCAGACCGGGGCCATGGGTGATCGCGGTGTCGATATCGGCAACGCTCGCCACCCCCTGCTCGACCAGATACACCGCCTCGCGCCAGAGCGCCGACGAGAGGCGGTTGGCGATATGCCCGGGCATCTCCCGGTTCAGGATCACGGGTTGCCGGCCGATGCTGCGGTAGAATTCGGCCGCCCGGTCGATGATCGCCCGATCTTCCCCGACGATTTCGACGAGCGGGATCAGGTGCGGCGGATTGAACGGGTGGGCGGTGATGTGCCGGGCCTTGTGGCGGCAGCCTTCGACAAGGCGGCTGCGGAGCAGCGAGGACGTGCTGCCCGCCACAATGACGTCGGGAGGCAGCCTGCCGTCGATATCGGCGAGCAGGGCCTGCTTCAAACCCTCATTCTCCGGGGCGTTCTCCTGTACGAATTCGGCGCCGGTCAGCGCCTCGGGCATGTCCGTGGTGAAAAGGAGCCGTCCCGCGCCCGAGCAGCCCAGGTCGCGCAGCTGGGCAACCGCCTTGTCGACAAAGGCGCGAAGGTAATCTTCCGCCTTCGGATTCGGGTCGGTGGCCCGGACGTCCAGGCCATGCGCCAGGAACAGCGCCGTCCAGCTGGCGCCGACGGTGCCGCATCCCACGACGGCGACGGTTTTCGGTAGCGTCATGGCTCCTACGCTTCGGCGGGCGCGGTGACCCCGGCAGGCGGCCGGAGACGGTGGCGGCGCCAGACCAGCAGGAGAATGAACCCGCCGGTGGCAACGCCCAGGCCATACCATGTCGGCAAGGCCGAGAGTACCGCTATCGAGAGCAGGATCGCGGCATTGAGCGGCCGGGCATCAAAGAACCGCGCGCCGCCGAAGAACGCGGCGAAGGCCATGGTGAAGACAATGCCCGAAACCGCCGCCTCGAGGAAATCAAGCCAGGTGCCTTCGGCCAGCATTCCCGGATAGGCGAGGAACATGAACGGTATGACATATGTGACGGCGCCAAGCTTGCAGGCCTCGCGGGCCACGCTGAGCCAGTTCGTCTGCGCGATGCCGGCTGCCACGAATACCGCGACGCAGACCGGCGGCGTGATCACGGATATCGTCGCGTAATAGAACACAAACATATGCGCGACGACCGGCGGAATACCGACCTTGACCAGGGCCGGCGCCAGCACGGCCGCGACGAGGACGTAAGCCGCCGTGGTCGGGATCCCCATCCCCAGGATCATGCAGACCACCGCGGTGATGAGCGCGATCATCCAGACGGAGTTGTCGGCCAGCGCCACGATCATCGTGGACAGCGACACGCCCAGGCCGGTCAGGTTGACCATGCTGACCAGTATCTGCGCGCCGGCCAGCAATACTCCGATCATCACGAGCGTCTTGCCGGCATCCTCCAGGCTGTCGACTATCACCTTCAGGCTTGAGCGCAGATCGCGGACGGACCGCACGTTGAGCAGAAGGAACGAGCCGAACAGCCCGACGACGCCGTAGAAGGCCGAGGTCTGGACCGACCGCCCCGTCAGGATACCGAAAAGCAGCGCCGCGAAGGCGATCACGATCGGCCCGACACGGCTCGGGTTCAGCGCCGCGCTCCAGCTGGGCATCTCGGATTCCGGAACGATCCGCAGCCCGCGATTGATGGCAATGAAGTGGATGGTCGCAAAGCAGCCAAGATAGAAGAGGAAAGCCGGCAGCACGGCCGCCATGGCGATGTCGAAATAGCTGCGTCCGATGATCTCCGCCATCACGAATGCCGCTGCGCCCATCACCGGCGGCGCGATCTGGCCGCCGGTCGAGGCCACCGCCTCGATGCCGCCTGCCAGCGCTGGCGGATAACCCAGGCGCTTCATCAGCGGAATCGTGAAATTGCCTGTGGTGGCCACATTGGCGACGGCACTGCCGCTGATCATGCCGAACAGGCCGGATGCCACGGTGGCGATCTTGGCGGCCCCGCCCGGACTGCGCCCGCTCAGGCGGACCGCGAGATCCATGAAGGTCTGGCCCCCGCCCGTGAACAGCAGCACGCTGCCGAACAGGATGAACGCGCCGATGGTGGTGCTGGCGACACCGACGAGCAGCCCCCAGATGCCGAGATCGCCCAGCAGAAGGGTTTCGGTGACGAAGTAGATGTCGAACCCGCGATGCCCCAGCGAACCCGGCAGATACTGCCCCAACAGGGCATAAGCCAGGCCGGCAAGGGCTATGGCCGGGAAAATCCCGCCGATCGCCCGCCGCGAAATCTCAAGAACCGTCAGGACGATACCGGTGGTAAGCGCGATGTCGAGATGGGTCGCCGTGGGGAGGCTGCCCATGATCTCGTCGTAATTGACGACGGTGTAGGCGCAGGCGGCAACCGAAATGCCGGCTGCAATCAGGTCGACGACGATTCCCAATGGGCGCCAGCCTTTGCCGGCGCCCAGGGGAAACATCAGGAGGCCCAGAAGGACAATGAGGGCGACAAAGATTGCCCGCTGGATCAGCCCCTCGAACGACCCGAAGGCCGAAGTGTAGAGGATGAACAGGCCGAGCAGAGCGGCCATCAACTTTGTCGCCTTGGCGTGCATCCCGGGCCCCCGACTAGCTTCCGATTACGAGGATTTCGGCATCAGCTTGGCCGGAATGGTAACACCCTTTTCCTTCATATAGCGCACGACGCCCGGATGCAGTGGGATGGTCCCGTTCTCGATGGTCATCTTCAGCAGGTCCAGCCCTTTCAGGCTGCTCAGCGCGCCGACCTGGACCGTCTTGTCCTCGAAGACGGCCTTGACGATCTGGTACGCCGTCTCCTCGGGGAGATCGGTGCGCGAATGCACCGCCAGGCCAAAGCTCCAGGTGCTGTAAGCGGGGATACCGTCAGCGGCCCCGGCGGGAACATCGACCACGGAGAGATCGGGGAATTTTCCGGCGACGACCTTCTTCTGCTCTGCGCTCAGCGAGAGCACCCGGATCGGGGTGAAGGTGGCGATGTCGAGGGTCGAGCCGTCCAGCTTGTTGCCGGCGCCGGACTTGACGGTGCCGATGACGCGGCTGTCCTTCATGGCATCGACAATATCGGTGGTGGAGCCGCGGACATAATCCGGCGCCAGACCGAGGGCTGCGAATACCGCCTCGGTGGTCTTTTCGGTAGCCGAGCCCTTGAGCCCCGGATTGAAGCGCTTGCCCTTGAGATCGGCCAGCGACTTCACGCCGCTATCGGCGCGGACGATCACATTCTGCGGGGCGCCGGAATAGACGAAAAGCAGGCGGTTATCCACCTTCTTGTCCTTGAAGGCACCTTCGCCGGCATAGGCCTGATAACCGACATTCGTGGTCACCAAACCCATGTCGATCTGCTTGCGGTCGATGCGGCGCAGGTTGTCGACCGTCGCGCCGGTTTCCACCACGGCGCTTTCGACATTGGCCACCTTGCTGTTGATGAGCTGCGACAGGGCGACAAAATAGCCGTACTGGCTCGAAGATGCAGAGGTCGACCCGATGAGCAGTTTATCCTTTGCCTCTGCCGGAACATTGGCCGACAGGACAATGGCGGCGGCAGCCGCCGCGAGCAACTTGAGTTTCATTTTGCAGTTTCCTCCTCTTGGATTGTTTTAAACTCGATGGGAATACGAACCGGCAACGAGAGCACCAGGAACGAGTGCGTCTTGCCATGACCGTCGAGGTTCAATGAATCGTTCACGCCGCCTTCCAGAACCTCGTCGATAACGAAATTGAGCGCCCAGAGATTCGGCAGCTCGTAGCGCGCGACAGCGGCAGGCCGCCGGTGCGCGAAGAGGTCGCCGACGCGGTCGACGGTCACCTGATCGCGCAGGATCGGGAAATACTCTGGCCGGTAGGCGATGACGCTGACATTCAGGCGGTTGCCCTTGTCCCCGGTTCGCCCATGCGCGATCCGGTGAAGCAGCACCTCCCTTTCCGCGACGGGCCTGACCTCGTTCATGAGAGCATCTCCACGGCGGTCCGCACTTTGTCTCGCGCGACGAAGGCGGAAGCCGTCGCGATCCGGCGCCGTGTGCTGCTGCGAACGCCGCCACCACCGGCAGGGCCGCAGGTATAGAGGGCCAGGATTTCCTCACCCGCCCGGTCGGCAATCGCTTTGTCCGGCGACATGACCGCGACCCGGAGCCGGACGTCGCCGGGCGTTGCGGACTGGTGCTCGATCCAGGCCCCGCCATCGTCGTTGAACACGCTGCCCAGGCCGATGATGTCGCCGCGCACCTTCAGATCCGGCCCGAGACGCTTCCTGATCACGTCGAGCGCCAGCTTCGCCCGGCTGGCGGCATTCGGGCCCGCATAGGAGATCTCGCCCTCGCCGAGCCAGCCCCCGTCATAGCCGACGGTGACTTTCAGCCGTTCGGGACGCGGCGCTCCGGCGGCTCCGGTGACGGTAACCTCATTATTCCCGCTCTCGGCCAGATTGACCCTGGTGACATCCAGGGTCACGTCGGGAGTGAGATACGCGGCGGGGTCATGGATTTCATACAGGATCTGTTCGGTCACGGTATGCCGGTCGACCAGGCCGCCGGTATTGTCGGCTTTGCCTATCGTGAAACTGCCATCGGGCCGCATGGCGACGATCGGGAAGCCGATATTGTGGGGATCGGGAACGTCCTTGAAGCCGGGGTCGGCATAGTATCCGCCGGAGACCTGCGCGCCGCATTCCAGCAGGTGTCCGGCAAGCGTGCCGCCGGCAATCAGGCCAAGCTCGTCAACTGGCCAGCCATGGTGGTGGATCAGCGGTGCCAGCGCGAGCGAAGGATCGGCCACGCGGCCGGTGACAATGACATCCGCACCTGCCGCCAGCGCTTCGACCAGCGGAGCTGCCCCGAGATAGGCATTCGCCGACAGCGGGGCCCGGAGTTCCAGCGGATTGCCGGTTTCCTCCTGCAGATACCCTGTCGAGCCACTCTCGATAAGATCATCGCCGGTGACCACGGCAACCCGCATGGGCGGGCAACCCAGCTGGCGCCCCAGGGCGACAATGGCGCGGGCGGCAGCTCTTGGGTTGGCGGCCCCGAAATTCCCGAGAATGGTGATTTTGTTGCGCAGGCAGATATCGAGGATCGGCGCCAGCAACCGCTGCAGCAGCGGCTCATACCCGCTGTCGGGATTGCCGAGGCGGGCAAGCTGGGCCAATGCGAGCGTCCGCTCTCCCAGCGTTTCGAACATGATGGCAGAGGGCCCGGTTCTGCGGGCCAGGCTTTGCACGACCGGCAGCGCCGCATCGAGCCGGTCCCCGGAAAACCCGGCGCCACATCCGACGAAGACCGTTCCGGCCCCCATTCCGTCCTCCCCTAAAAGGCTGCGCACAGGCTGACGGGCGGAAAGTCATTTTACAAATGGATTTATCTTATCTATTTATAGATCATGCTTATGAATGTCAGTCTGCGCCAGCTTCAGGTATTCCGCGCGGTGGCGGAACTCGGCGGCTTCAGCGCCGCGGCCGAGCGCCTGCATCTGTCCCAGCCGGCGCTCAGCGCCGCCGTGCGCAAACTCGAAGATGGCTTGGGCGCAAAGCTATTCGACCGGACGACGCGACAGGTCGTCCTCACCGCGGAAGGCGAGGAGCTGAAGCGCCTGGCGAGCCGGCTGATCGACGAATTCGAGGCCGTGGCAAACGACCTGCAGGACTACCTCGCGCAGCGGCGCGGCCGCGTCGTCGTCGCGGCGCTGCCATCGCTGGCGGCGGTGACGCTGCCGTCAGCCCTGGGCCGTTTCAAAGCAGATTTCCCGGGCGTCACCGTCATCATCCGCGATACGCTTCACGACCAGATCCAGGAGCTGGTTGAAAGCGGGGCGGCGGATTTCGGCCTCACCGTGGCGCCCGACAAGAACCGGAACCTGGAGTTCCGCCCCCTGATCGTCGACCGGTTTGTGATGATCTGCCGGCGCGACCACAAACTCGCCGGCAAGCCTTCGGTGACCTGGGCAGACATGGTCCGGTACCCGGTCGTCTCGATGGCGCGCACGTCGAGCGTCCGCCAGCATATCGACCAGGCATGTGCCGCCGCCGGGATTGAGGCCCAGAGCCACTATGATCCGGAACATCTCGCAACGGTTGGCGCGCTGGTTCACCAGGGCCTTGGCATCGCCGCCCTGCCCTCGCTTACCACGCCCCTGCTGCGTTTTGCCGATCTGACCGAAATACCGATCCGCAAGCCGGTGGTCGAACGGACCATGGGGTTGATCCAGCGCAAGGGCAGGACCTCCTCGGTCGCCGCGGCAAGCCTGATCGCGGCGATCGAGAAATGGTCGGTGGCAAACCGGGACGAGTGACCAAAGGGAAACATCCTCCGTTGCGGAGGATGGTCGGCCTTTGATCAGGCTTTGGCGCCCGGAAGGGCGCCTTCGGCCTTCAGCACTTCATGCGCGGCCTTGAAGGCCTCCAGGCCGGCCGGGATGCCGCAGTAGACAGTGGCATGAACCAGGATTTCCCTGATCTCGTCGACCGTCACGCCATTGGTCAGCGCGCCCCTCACATGCAGCCTGAGTTCCGCCGGCTTCGACAGGGCCGTCAGCATGGCGAGATTGAGCATCGAGCGCGTCTTGCGATCCAGCCCCTCACGGGTCCAGGCATAGCCCCAGCACATCTCGGTCGTCATGCGCTGGAACGCCATCATGAAATCGTCGGCTTTGGCGATGCTGCCATCGACGTAATCGGCGCCGAGCACGTCCCGGCGCGCCTGCAGTCCCTTCTTGAACAATTCGCTCTCAGCCATCGTTTCCTCCTGTTCTATCCGCCCATTACTTCCTTCACCTTGCCGGCAAGCTGGGCCAGCGAAAAGGGCTTGGGCAGGAAATTCACATGCGGCGATTTCGCCAGGCTGACACGCAGGCTGTCTTCCGCATAGCCCGAGATGAACAGCACATTCAGCGCCGGGCGGCGGCGGCGCAGTTCGGCGGCCAGGCTCGGGCCATCCAGATTCGGCATGACGACATCGGAGATCAGCAGCTCGACCCGCTCCAGCTGCTCGGCGGGCAGGGCCAGCGCCTGCTCGCCCGAGGCTGCCTCGATCACGGTATAGCCCTTGTTGCGCAACGCCCGCGCCGCGAAGCTGCGCACCGCATCCTCGTCCTCCACCAGCAGCACCAGGCCCTGACCGGTGAGGTCGCGCGCATCAACGCGATGATCCTCGCGCGCCGCCGCCAGTTCCTGCGGCGTGGCGCGATAGCGCGGCAGATAGATGCGGAAGCAGGCGCCCTGCCCCTCCTCGCTCTCGACCTGGATGAAGCCGCCGGTCTGCTTGATGATGCCGTAGACGGTAGAAAGCCCCAGGCCCGTGCCGGCGCCGACCGCCTTGGTGGTGAAGAAGGGATCGAAAATCTTGCCCATATTGGCGGCGGATATCCCGTGCCCGTTGTCGGCCACCTCGATCAGCACGTATTCGCCGGAAGGAATGGTGTCGGTGCCGATCTGCACCGGCATCTCCGCCTGCCAGTTGCTGGTGCGGATGCGCAGTTCGCCGCCTTCCGTCATCGCATCGCGCGCATTCACGGCGAGGTTGATGATCACCTGCTCGAGCTGCCCCTGGTCGACGCGCACCAGGCCGAGCTCGCGGCCATGGGTCATTTTCAACGTGATCGTCTCGCCAATCAGCCTTCCGATCAGGTTGCGCAGGTCCGCCAGCACGTCGGTGACGTCGAGAATCTTCGGCACCAGCGTCTGCTGGCGGGAAAAGGCCAGTAGCTGGCGTACCAGATTGGCGGCGCGGCTGGCATTCTGCTTGATCTGCATGACATCGGCGAATGACTGATCGCCCGGCTGATGCCGCTGCAGCAGCAGGTCGCAGAAGCCGATCATCGCGGTCAGCAGGTTGTTGAAGTCATGCGCAATGCCGCCGGCCAGCTGGCCCACCGCCTGCATCTTCTGGCTCTGATGGAACTGGGTCTGCAGGTTGCGCTGCTCGGTCGTGTCGACGAGATAGACGAGCTGCGCCGACTGCCCGTCATCGCGCTCGGCCGAGGATGCGGCAAAGACCTCCACCGCGCGCTCGCGTGGGCCGGCGAGATGCACCTCCAGCGGGCGGCTGAAGGTCTCTCCCTTGCGCAGGGCGACCAGATGCCGGGTCAGTGCCAGCGCATCCTCCTCGCGCACCAGGGCAGACAGACGCTGCCCCATCCAGTCCTCGCGGCCGCAAAGGCTGGCGAAGGCAGCATTGGCGTCGCGGATCGTGCCGGCAGCATCCAGCACCAGGATCCCGATCGGCGCCTGATCAAAGAAGCGGCGGAACTCGGCCTCGACCGGCCGGAGCGTGCCGCGCTGCTGCAGTTCCAGCCCGAGATCGTGGACAACGGCGCTGTAGCGCAGCGGCTGGCCCTCGGCATCCGGCACTGCGGTCTGGCTGACGGCGACGAGGCGGAAATCCTCGCCATCGGGATGCTTCAGCTTGGCCTCGCCGCCCTGCCAGTCCGGCAGCATCGCATCGTGTTTGCGCGCCCCGGCATGATGCAGGACATCGGCCATGCCTAGGCGGTCGGCGATCAGCTGTTCGGGCGTCAGGCCCAGCCAGTTCGAGAAGGTGCGGTTGGCAAAGAGGAATCGCCCGTCCGGCGCGACCGAATAGAGTCCGACCGGCGCGTTGTCGAGAAAGGCGGCCAGTTCGTCGCGCTGCTGGCGCAGATCGTCCAGGACGGCGTCCTGCATGGTGATGTTCTGGACATCCCAGACGATGCAGCCGCGCAACCGGCGCAGAACCACGGCGGAGATCCGCAGACTGACCCGTCCGCCGGGCTCCCCGGCAGAAAGCGTCACATCCTGCTGCGCGGCGCGGCCCTGATCGAGCAATGCCTGAACCCGTTGCAGGGCATCCCTGCCCTCCGGATCGGTCAGCAGGGCTTCCGGCGCGGGCGGCGGGCCGGGTATCAGGCGGGCGGCGAGCGCCAGATAGGCGTCGTTGGCAGCGAGCAGATGGCCGTTGCGGGTGACGGCGCGAGGAAAGGCGCTGGCCTCGGCCAGCAGCCGTGCGGGCCATGCCAGCGCCCGGCCAAGGAGCCCGGCTTGCGCCTTCTTCATGGATCAGCCCGCCTCCGCCTCGTAGCGCGCCGCGATGCCGTCCTTGAGCTTCATGACGTAACTGATCACTCCGGCGACGGCCTTGTAATGCTCGATCGGGATCGGATCGTCGAGCTCGACCTTATAAAGAGCGCGCGCCAGGGGCGGGTTTTCCACGATCGGCACCTTGTGTTCGGTGGCAATCTCGCGGATGCGGCGGGCCAGCACGTCGACGCCCTTGGCGACCACCAGCGGCGCGTCCATCTTCTCCGGCTCGTATTTCAGCGCGATGGCGTAATGCGTCGGGTTGGTGACGATCACGCTGGCTTCGGGCACTGCCGCCATCATGCGCTTGCGCACGCGCTGCATGCGGATCTGGCGCAGCCGCGCCTTGATCATCGGGTCGCCCTCGGTCTCCTTGTGCTCGTCCTTCACCTCCTGCTTGGTCATGCGCAGGTTCTTCATGAAGTTGTAGCGCTGGTAGAGATAGTCCGCGAGAGCAATGACGAACATCACGCAGACCAGCACGCCGACCAGCTTCGCGATCAGCGACAGGCAAAGCGGGATGATTACCGAAACGTCGATGCCGACCAGCGCCTCGAGGGAGTCGAGTTCCGGCATGATGACGGCAAACAGGATCGCCCCGATTCCCGTGATCTTGAGGATGTTCTTGACGAATTCGACCACGGTCATCAGGGAGAACATCCGCTTCAGCCCGGTCATCGGATTGAGCTTCGAGAAGTTGGGCTTCAGCTTCTCGGCACTCAGATGCGGCGGGTTCTGCAGGATGTTGCCCGCCAGGCTGAATACGATGAACAGGCCGAGCACCACCGACATCGCCGCGCCCAGGCTGAGAAAGAGATCGATCGCCAGGCGCGAGAGATGGCTGGCGTCGATCGGGATGCGGTGCGGCTGCTCGAGAAAAACCCGCGTCGACATGAGCACCCGCCGCCCCATCATGTCGGGCAGCATCCACAGCGCGATCATCGCCGCGAGGAAGGTGAACCAGTAGCCGATCTCCTGCGAACGGGCGACGTTGCCCTTGTCGGCCGCATCCTGGAGCCGTTTCGCGGATGGGTCTTCGGTTTTGGAATCCGGGTCGGCGTCTTCTGCCATGCCCCTTCCCCCTTAACGCGGCGCGAGGAACTGCGACATCTGTTCCTCGAAGCGCGATGTGAACGACAGGCTTATCGCCGTCAGCGACAGACCCAGCAAAATCAGCGAAAACGCGATCAGCGGCGCCTGCATGATGAAGAAAATCTGCAGCGATGGCATCAGCCGGTTCAGCAGGCCGAGCGCAACGTTGAAGACGATGCCGTAGACGATGAACGGTCCCGCCAGTTTGAGCCCAAGCGTGAAGCTTGAGCCGACCAGATTGCTCGCGACCATGGCGAAGTCGCCGAAGGCCGGTGCCTGCGCCGGCGGGAACAGGACATAGCTGTCATAAGCGGCCCGCAGCGCCAGCAGATGCAGGTCGGTGGCGAATACCAGCGCGATACCGAGAAAGACCAGGGCGCTGCTGACCAGCGCGCTCTGCGAACCCTGGTTCGGGTCGAAGAACATTGCCGCGGCGAGGCCGGCCTGCAGCGCAATGATGGTGCCGGCGACGTGGAGGGCAGAGACCAGCAGCCGCGCCATGAGGCCGAGCGCCAGACCGAAACCGACTTCGCTGATCACCAGGAAACCGAGATGCATCGGCTGCGCCGGCAATGGCGGCAGCAGCGGACCGAGCACAGGTACCGTCAGCGCCGCCGTCAGCAGGGCGATCGCCAGACGCACACGCGGCGATACGGATGCTTCGCCGACGCCCGGCAGCGACATCATGGCGGCGCCCAGCCGGCTGAAGATCAGGATGAAGGCGTAGACATTGCCGGTGACCAGGTCCTGGAGCATCCGCCTGCCCGGCTATTGCAGTCCGGCGATGCGCTGCGCCAGCTGCTCCATGAAGGTCACCATGGTGCTGATCATGAACGGCATGGTGATGATCAGGGTACCAAAGATCGCCAGGATTTTCGGCACGAAGGTCAGCGTCGGCTCCTGCAGCTGGGTCAGCGCCTGGATCAGCGAAATGATCAGGCCGATCACCAGGCTGACGATCATCGCCGGGCCAGCCACTTTCAGCAGCACCCAGATTCCGTCCCGCATCACATCTACAACTTCGACGGCCGTCATCGATTCGCTCTCCGCCGCCGAACATACCCCAATTGTCGGAAAGGCCCAATCAGATGGGCATCCGCAGGATCTCCTGGTAGGCGGAAATCACGCGGTCGCGCACCGCCATCACGGTATCCAGCGCCACTTCGGCATTGGTCACCGCGGTCACCACCTCGGTCACGTCGGCCTTGCCGGCCACCGCCTTGGCCGAGACGGCCTCCGAGGTCCGGGCGGCATCCACGGTGTTCTGCAGCGCCTCGGTCAGCATCTGGCCGAATCCGCCGGCCGGCTTGGCCTGTCCGGTTTCCGCCGCGCCCAGCGACGGCATCATGCCCGCGATGCGGCTTCCGATCGTCAAATCAGCCATGCTCTACTCCACTCGATCAGTTGCGCAGCAGATCGATCGTACGGTTGATCATCTGCTTGGCCGTATCCACCGCGTTCAGGTTGGCCTCATAGGTCCGCTGCGCCTCGCGCATATCGGCCATTTCGATCACCGTCTTCACGTTCGGCATCTTGACATAGCCGTCAGAATTGGCGGCCGGATGGCCCGGGTCGTATTTGAGTTCGAAGTCCGAGCGGTCCTCGGTCGGCTTCTGGGCCTTCACCAGGTTGACGCCCGAGGCGCGGTCCAGCTCCGACTTGAAGCTGATCACCTTGCGCCGGTAGGGATCGCCGCCCGGCGTCTTGGCCAGCGAATCGGCATTGGCGAGATTTTCGGCAATGGTCTTCAGACGCTCGCCCTGGGCACGCATACCCGAGGCGGAGATCTTCATCGCGTTCTTCAGTTCCATGCGCCCGCTCCGCGGTTCAGCTCAAAGCCGGTCAGTTCTGGCGATTGCCCAGCGCCTTGCGCAGCAGGCCGACCTGCTTGCGATAGAGGCTGGTCATCAAATTGTGATCGGACTGGGTTTCGGCCACGCTCATCATTTGCTGCTCGAGATTGACGGTGTTGCCGTTCGGCGCCATCTCGTAGGCGCCGGCGGTGGTTCGTTTCCACTGATCGTTGGCCCTGCCGCCGATCCCCCGCATATGACCGGCCTGGGTCGCGCTGACAGTCAGGCCGAGCTGATTGCCGCGGACCAGTTCGCCGAAACTGACCGGCTTCATGTCCTTGGCGCGATAGCCTGGCGTGTCGGCATTGGAGATATTCTCGGCCAGCACGCGCTGGCGCTCGCCCAGCCAGTCCATCCGCCGGGTAATCGCCTTCAGCAGGCCGATACGATTCAGATCCATGCCCAAACCCTTCCCGCCTGCCGCTCGGCGGGCCTTTCACTCTGGCTTGCAGACTGGTCCGGAGCCGTAAAGATTCAGTTAAGGAGCGGTTGATAAGGTGCGGTGCAACAGACCAGGACAACCCGTGGCCGATCGCCCTTCTCCGCCCCCCGCCCGCCCCAAGGCCGTGGCGCTGCGCTATGATCCCAACCGGGAGGAAGCGCCGCGCGTGGTGGCCGGCGGCGAGGGCTTCATCGCCGAACAGATCGTCCGGATCGCGCTGGACCACGGGATCACCGTCCGCAAGGACGCCGATCTGGTGGAAATCCTGGCCAAGCTGGACATCGACGCGCTGATCCCCCTGGAGGCCTTCGCCGCCGTGGCGGAAATCCTCAGCTATATCTACCGCAGCCAGGGCAAGGGGCCGCCGGAAGAGACCGCCGGGCAGACAGCCGACCCGTCTTGACCCGACTCGGCCCCCGCTTCCACAGTGACCGCCATTCACGGACCATGACATGACCAGCATCGACTTCACCCAAATCGCCCTGGCCTTCGGCGGCCTGCTGGTCCTGCTCGGACTGTTCTGGTACGGCATGCGGGCGCTGTCGGGCTCCACCCGATTCGGAAAATGGCGCCCGGGACAGCGGATCGGGATCGTCGATACCGCACAGGTGGACGGGTCGCGACGGCTGGTCCTGGTCCGGCGCGACGATGTCGAGCATCTGCTGCTGCTGGGCAGCGACGGCGACCTGGTGATCGAGAGCGGCATTCCGGCCCTGCCGCAGGACCCGCCGGCCGAGCCGCGCGGCGAAGGCTGGCCTACCCGGCGCAAATCCCTGTTCGAGCGTGAGGCGCCGAGCCTCGACCGCAAGCCGCCGAGGTTCGACCGCGATGTATGAACGTTGCAAGCAGTGGCTGCTGCACCGCAGCCGGACGATGTCGCGCGGGCACTGCATTGCCGTGACGCTGCTCTTCGGGCTGGCGGTGGCGGTGCTGGCCTGGCTGCCGCTGCCGGCTTTCGCGCAATCGGTGACCATAGACCTCGGCGAAGGCAGCGGCACTCTGACCGGACGCGTCATCCAGCTGATCGCACTGACCACGGTGCTGGCGCTGGCCCCGTCCATCCTGGTGGTGATCACCAGTTTCGTGCGCATCGTCGTCGTGCTCTCGATCCTGCGCAGCGCGATGGGCACTCAGACGACGCCGCCCAATACCGTGCTGGTCAGCCTGGCCCTGTTCCTCACCTTCTTCATCATGCAGCCCGCGTTGGAGCGCGCCTATACCGAAGGCATCCAGCCGCTGATCGAGGAGCGCATCGACGAGGCAACCGCCTTCGACCGCACCATAGCGCCGTTTCACGCCTTCATGCGCAGTCAGGTGCGCGACAAGGACCTGGCGATGTTCTCCGAATTCGCCCGGCTGCCGCCGCCGGCCACGCCGGAGGAAATCTCGCTTCGCGTGCTGGTCCCCGCCTTCATGATCAGCGAGCTCAAGCGCGCTTTCGAGATCGGCTTCCTGCTGTTCATTCCCTTCATCGTGGTCGATATGGTGGTGGCATCGGTGCTGATGTCCATGGGCATGATGATGCTGCCGCCAGTGATCATCTCCCTGCCGTTCAAGCTGATCTTCTTCGTGCTGGTGGACGGCTGGAACCTGGTCTGCACGGCCCTGGTGGAGAGCTTCCTGGGAGCACGGTAGCCGCTACCGGCTTCGCCTGCCGCCATCCTGATCCGCCACCCCGGCATCAGCCTGGAGTCAGGGCCCATGGTGGTTCAGTTGATTGCGCTCAGACCGCCGCGGGCGACCCGTTCACGATAGCGGCTCATGAAGGCTTCGTACTGGCCGATCTGGGCGATGGCTGCGGCCATTTCGCGCGGGTCGCCGGAGGCCCGGTTGATCGTGGTGGCGACGGCGGCGAACGTGGCGGCATCGGGGGTGTCGCGCAGCTTCGGTTCGTAATTGCGGCGCAGGGCATCCAGCGCAGCACTGTCGTTGCTGAGCGAGTATGCGACTGCGAGCTGCAGCACCAGCTTGCGCTCGTCGGCGTTCAGCGGTGCCGCCTCGGCATGACGATTTCCCAGCATGCGGTTCACCACCCGCGCAAAGGCAACCCAGTCCTTGGCCCGCCAGTGCAGATCGGCGCGCAGGCTGTTCGCCTCGGCACTCTGATCCTGGCCGAGCAGGTTGAGCGCTTCGGTAAAGCGATCGAGATCGCCCAGGGCGCGGGCCTCCAGCAGCCGGCGCTCCTGCACGACCGGCGGCGAAAGGTTGGCTGCCTGGGTCGCCTGCAGTGATTTCAGCGCCGCGTCGGGATTGCGGTCGAGCAGGTAGACCACGGCAAGCCGCGCACCGGCCCTGGCGCGGTTCTCGCCGCGCAGACGGTAGGTGATCTGGTGTTCCAGCAACTCGGCGGCGCGGTTCAGCAGGTCGACGGAGACGAGCCGGTCGGCCAGCTTGCCGATGATCTCGTCGCCTTCGGGTCCGGCCGGCGTCAGCTCACGATAGTCGTAGTACAGCGCCAGCGCCGTCAGCGGCGGCAATGCCTGCGCGCCGCCGTCGAGAAACAGCTTGGCGAATTCATCGCTCATCTGCTTGGTCAGCAGTGGGATTTCCGGCGATTTGGGAAAATACTTCACGATCTGCCGGAAGGTGGTGATGCCGCCGCGCAGGTCGCCGGTGGAGAACTGGAGCTCGCCCAGCCGGCGCAGCAGGTTGAATTCATACGGACCGCCACGCCAGGCGAAACGCAGCTGGTCGAAACGCTCGATGCCCTGCGTGGCATCGAGCAGCTTGCGCGACAGCATCAGTTCGGTCTTGGCGAATTCCGCCAGCGCCCGCGCCCGGCGATCACCGCTGCTCGCTGCCATGTCGAACCAGCGGATCGCGTCTTCGGGCTTGTTGGTCGACTCGGCCAGCAGGCCGCGCACGTAATTGCTTTCCGCCATCTGGCTGCGGGTCAGCGTGTCGCTTTCCAGCGCGCGCATCTCGGCGGTGGCGGCGGTGACATCGCCGCCGGCCAGCCATGCGCGTGCCATGGTCAGCCGCAGCGCTGCGCGCAGATCGGGCGGAAATTTCGCAACGGCCGCGCCGGACAGCGAAAAGGCGCGCCGGGCGGCCGGCCAGTCATACCGTTCCGCTGCCAGCATGCCGCGATAGGCGAGCACATCCGGGTCGTCGTCGAAAATTTTGGAATCGAGATCCTCGGCAGCGGTATCGAGACGGCCAAGGCGCAGGTTGGCGATGCCACGCAGCGCACGGTAAAGCTTGTCGCGCTCAAGATCAGGCTGCTCGGCGCGCGCCTTGGCCAGCACACCCAGCGCCTCGGCCTGCATGTCGTGGGCTGAATAGAACTGCGCCAGCGCGATGCGGGCGGCCTGACGCTGGCCCGGCGATGTCTGCGCAACCCGGAGCAGCAGGTTCTCCTCCTGCTCGCGGTAGGTCTCGCCGGCCACCTTGCGCCACTCTTCGAACTGCAGGATCTCGGTCACCCCGCTGCGCGGATCGGCGCCGCGCGGCGCTGACAGGGACAGGCCGTTCGGGGTGCCGATCTCGATGCCGCGCGGGAAGCGCCGGATGTCCAGATTGTCGGCATGGGGTTCGATGGCGAAGCCCTGAAAACTCGCAAGCACGCTCAGTTCGATGAAATCGCGCCGGTTCGGTACACCGCCATTGGCGCCGGCATAAGGCACGACGGTGATCATGTCGCCGGTATCCGGATCGGGCACCTGCAGCGGCGGCGAAGGATCGTTGGCGGCGAAAAACAGCTTGGCGCCGCCATCCGCATCGAGCTGGCGGCGAATATCGATCTCCTGCGGCCGATTGCGCGGTGAATCGGCCGGGTCGGGTTCGCCGGGCACGCCGTCCTTCGGCACCAGCTGGTCCGGCGAAACCGTGTTGATGGTGGTCTGCCAGCCCGTATTGCGCCGCGTGAACGACGCCGTCGTGCCGCTGGGCACCGCCAGCCGCAATACAGTCAATCCCGGAACCGGCAATTGCTCGACACCGTTGATCGCCCCGCCCCAGTCGCGCGTGGTGATCGGGCGCAGATCGACATTGGCGGCGCGATCGAAGACCAGCCAGAGATAGCCGTTGCGATGGAAGGCAGCGGCGGCAACCGGGCGGGTCCAGGGGAAATGCAGCAGCGGGCCGGTGCGGCTTGAATCGACGCCTGGCACCAGCGGTTCACCGGTGATCGCGCCAGTCAGCGGCGCGGGCATGAAAGCGCCAAGCGGGGCTGCCTGCACCGGGGTCACTGGCGCCGCAGCCGGCACGCCCGAAGGCGGTGCCGCCGCTGCCGGCTTTGCCGCTGCCGGCTTTGCCGCTTCGGCGGGAGCAGCCGGCCGGGCCGGCGTTGGAGACTGCGCAGGAGGTTGCGCCGGCGCCTGGACCTGCGGCTTGGCCTGCGCAGGCGGCTGCGCTGCCGCCTGCGGGGGCGAAGGCTGTGCCGGTGCTGGCGCGGCAGGCTTCGCAGGGGCGGATTTCGCCTCGGCGGTCTTGGCGTCGGCGGTTTTGGTTTCCGCGGCGTTGGGAGCGGATTTTGACTCCGGGGCGGATGCCGCTGCCGTCTCGGGCTGACCGACATCGACGACCACCTTGGTGCCGTCGCGCCAGGTCTTCACCGACGCCCCCTCGGGAATATCGAACCGCACGATGCTGCCGCCGTCGGCCACGGTGCCGCTCAGCTTCGTCACCCAGCGCGGCGGAAAATTCGGCAGCCGGCCGAGGTCGACCGGCACCGGTCGATCGAAACGCAAGGTGGCGCTGCGGCCCTCGGTCGCCAGCGTGTAGTCCACGCGCTCGGGCCAGTCGAAAACCAGGCGGGTGTAGGTCGGGTGCTCGCCGGCCCTTGCACGTACGGGCGCTGCAGGCTGGCGGGCGGCGGACGGCGGAGCCGGCGAGGCAGCAGGCGCCGGCGGAACGATCGCCGGTGCCGCACCGTCCACCGGCAGTGTATTGCCCACCGGCGGCGTATTGCGCTGCGGCGGCGCCTGGGGCACAGGTTGCGCCGAGCCCGGAGCCGGGGCGAAAGCCGACAGCAGCCCGAGCATGCCGGCGACGGCCATACTGCTGATGGCTGTCCCGGCGATACCTGGGCGGCGCTGCCGCCATCCCCCTGCGCTGAACCTGATGCGCCCGTTCGTCATGTTTCCTGCTGCCGGGGCGGAATCAGGCCGCCCGGAACGCGATTATAGGAGTGTGGCAGGATAGGGCGAAACTCTTAACGGATTGTTCTTCCGGGCAGATCGGCGCCAGACCGCCCTGCCGCGAAGGCTAGCCGAACAGGTTGAGCAGATAACTCTGCGGACTGCCCGCGCCGCCGCTATCCTTGAAGGTCAGATAGCGCAGGACCATCTTCTCGACCTCGGTATGGTCGCTCTTCAGCGCATTCACGTCGATCTTGCGCTCCAGCGCCGTCACCTGCGAACCGACCTCCTGATACGCCAGTTCCTTGGGGATGTTGTTGGCCACGGTGACCACCTCGCGCAGCACTGAATCGCCCAGCAGCTGCACGGTTTTGCTGACATCCTTGATACGGCGTTCGAACTCGATCGCGGCACGCACGCCCGGCGCCTGCTCGTCGAGGTGGCGTTCGTATTCCAGGCGCTCGTAGCGCTTCACCATGTCGTCGGTCGTGGTCTCGAATTTCAGCTTGGTGACGCCAAGAATATGGAAGTTGATGTCCTGCGCCAGTTTCTGGAAACGCGGATCCTGGAAGCGGTTGGCAAGCGAGTCGACATCGGACAGATCGCTTTCGATGATCTTGCGAATCTTGCCGGGATACTGAATCTCGCTTTCTAGATCGTAGGAGGAGAGCACGAAACTCAGCAGCCGATGATCCTTGAACAGGTCATCCAGCGACTCGATCTCGGTGATGTTGGTCCGATAGTATTCGATGTCAGCCTGCAGATCCGCCCGCGCGCGGAACTTCTCGAATTCCGGGCCGTCGTATTCATAGATCGCAGAGACTGAAGGTTTTGCCGGCGCCTTCTCCTCGTCCAGCAACGCCTTCTTCTGGGCGCTGGAATAGGCCGAGGTATCCGCAGCAACGACATTCGCCCCGGCAACCAGCTTGCCGTCATCGGCATCAACCAGCGCCGCGCCATTCACATCGACCGCGATGCCGCGCAGCTTGGCCAGCCCGGCCGGCAGCGGCGTCACCACCGTCGCATCGTTGACCAGCTTGCCGTCAGCATCGAGGCCGACCGTATTCCCATTGGTATCGAGCTGCGTGCCGGACGCGCCAAAGTTATAGCGCTTCGCCAGTTCGAGTTCCTTCAGTGTGCCCTGGCGCGCTTCCGAATTCGGATCATTCAGGTCGCTGGTCAGGATGTCGCGCAGGCGCTGACGGTCGTTCAAGTAGAGATCCTGGAAACCGTTGGCATAGGCGATCACCTTGAGGAAGCGGTCGTCGTTGACCAGTTCGCTGACGGTGGTCGCCGTCTCGACGCGGTTCTTGTAGTAGCTGATATCGTTGTCGACCTGCGCATTCTGCTGGCGATACTGGGTATTGCGCAGGCGGATCGCGGCGTTGTTGAACTCGCGCGTCACCGCCTTGGCCTTGTCCAGATCGGACTCGGCATTAAGTGCTGCCTGGTTCTCTGCTGCGATTTTCTGCAGCTTCTTGTACATCGCCAAAGGCGACATCGTCGCGGTCGTGGTGCCGCCGCCAAGAAGTGCACTCAGATCGATCGCCATCTTTCCCGCCTCCTGCGGCATCGACGGTATGGCCCGACAGCCCGTTCTCGGGCCGGCTTCAGCCAGTTCCTATCCTAGCATGTGGGCGGTATCCGGCAAGATGGTGTTTTCCCAATTGGCTCAGGCAGTTAACCTCGTGTTAACCACCTTGCTGTGAGCGGCCGCCCGATGCCGCTGGGGCGGCCGGCGCGGCATTGGCCGCCGCCGGTGTCCGCGTGGCCGGCGCCGCCGGCGACTGCGCGGCTGGTGCTGCCGCTGGCGGCGCAGAGGTCTGGGCCGCCGCCCCGGCCCGCAGGGTCGGCGGAATCTGCTTGCGGGTGGCAAGGCGCACCGTGATTTCCTGGGCGACGGCCGGCGGCATGTCGGCCAGCACGGCGGCCAGCTTGGTCTCCTTCATACGTTCGACCACGCCAAGCAGCACATTCGCGTCCAGCTTCTCGAAGATGCGCGCTGCATCCTTCGGCTTCATGTTCTCATAGACCTTCACCAGGCCCTGCAGGTTCTGCTCTTCCTGCTTGTCGTATTGCTGGACGATCTGCTTGATGCTGCCTTCCAGCTTTTTCAGTTCGGCGATGCGTTCGTCGATGCGCTTCTCGGCTGCGGCAAGCAGGCTTTCCCGCAGATCGACTTCGCGAGCCCGCTGCTCCAGCACTTCGCGCCGCTGCGCCAGGTTGGCCAGCAGCTCGATTTCGGCGCGCGTGAAGGTGGTCGGATCGCGCGAGGCGAGCGACTGCACGGTCGAGGATGGCGCCGCAGTTGCGGCTTGCGGACGCGGCGCCTGG
>CAYSCA010000003.1:0-4906 GCA_964429465.1 uncultured Rhodospirillaceae bacterium | reverse complement strand
TGCCGCCGGTTCAGCGGCGCGCGGCGGCGTCAGTTGCGTGGGCTGGCCGGTTGCCGCCGATGCGGGCTGAGGCGCCTGCTGGGCGCCTGCGGGGGTGAAGAACAGTTCCGCCCGCCCCTGCCACAAGGCACCGATCTTGAGACCGAGCAGCAGCGCGACGGCAAGAATGGTAACCGGCAGCACGCGGACACGGCTGCGCAAGGGCCTCCGCGGCACCTTCGGACGCACGGCCTGCGTCATCGCGCCTGCCTCAGGGCCATCAGCAGTTCGCGTTCGGCCTCGGAGCGGGGCTCGAGCCTGAATTCCCGCGCAGCGGAATCCTGCGGCGGCTTGCGCGCCGGGAACGGCGTGACCGGGGCCTGCATCTTCGCGGGTTCGGGCCGCTCGGATGCCATTCCGGCGGCCGGGGCTGCGCGCTGCTGCCTGGCCGCACGGTTGCCGCTGGCTTCGCCCGCCAGGCGATCGGCCAGCCGGTCGGCGGTCTCGACCATGAAGCCGAGTTCGTCGCGCAGCGCCTTGGCCTGCTTCATCCGCTCTTCATGGGCGGTATCGGCGGCGGCCGATGCGGTTTTCAGTTCCGACATGCCATGTCGCGCCTTGGCCAGGGCCTTGTCGAAATCGCCGATCAGGCGGCGCATCTCGTCCTGGTTGGCCCGCAGATTGCCGAGCCGGCGGTTCAGGATGAGCGAGATGCCCATGGTGGCCAGCAGCAGAACGGCGACAACGATTTCAACGATCAGGGTCAGCGTCATCACACACCTCCCAGATTCTTCAGCGTTCGCTCGATCTTGACCGCGATGTTGTTGCCCATGCGGCCCATGCGGCCTTCCACCATCGAGATGCCGCCGCAGCGCATCATGATCACCGATTCCGGCGTCGCGTTGAACATCACGGTCTTGCCGACCTCCAGGTTCATCACCTGGCCCAGCGTCATCACCTGTTCGTCGAGGACGGCCTCGATCTCGACATCGGTCGACCAGAGCTCGGTCGCAAGGTGGTTTTCCCAGATCGAGTCACGGCCGAATTTCTCGCCCATGAACATCTGGAGCAGCAGCTCGCGGACCGGCTCCAGCGTGGCATAGGGCAGCAGCAGCTCGAGGCGACCGCCGCGATCCTCCATGTCGACACGCAGGCGCGCCAGGATCGCCGCATTCGCCGGCCGGGCGATGGTGGCAAAGCGCGGATTGGTCTCGATGCGGTCGTAGGAGAAATTCACCGGCGCCAGCGGCTCGAAGGCGGCCCGCATGTCGTCGAGCACGACGTTGACCATGCGCTCGACGAGATTGCGTTCGATCGTGGTGTAGGGACGTCCTTCGATGCGCATCGCCGCCGTACCGCGGCGACCGCCGAGCAGGACGTCGACGATCGAGTAGATCAGCGAGGAATCGACGGTCAGCAGGCCGTAATTATCCCACTCCACCGCGCGGAAAACGCTCAGAATGGCCGGCAGCGGGATCGAGTTCAGGTAGTCGCCGAAGCGGATCGACGTGATGTTGTCGAGCGACACTTCGACGTTATCGGAGGTGAAGTTTCGCAGGCTGGTGGTCATCAGACGCACGAGGCGGTCAAACACCACCTCGAGCATCGGCAGACGTTCGTAGGACACCAGCGCGGAGTTGATGATCGCGCGGATACCAGCCTTGTCGGCGTCGTCTTCGACACTGGCGTCGAAGCCCAACAGGCTGTCGATTTCATCCTGATTCAGAATCCGGGTGGAGCCGCCGCCATCGTCGTCGTCGCCCCCTGCCCACTCGGCGCCACCGTCACCGGTATCGGCCATAACTGTTTGCTCCGCCTACTGGATCAACATTTCCTTGAACAGCACGTCGTTGATCTTGATCGGGGCCACCGCCTGATTGACGCGGATGAGCAGCTCTTCCTTCAGCCGGTACAGGCCGGCCGACCCGACCAGATCATCCGGGCGCAGTTCGCGGAGATAGATCTGGAAATTGTCGATAACCCGCGGGAGCAGCTCATTCAGCTTGGGCACGGCCAGCGGGTCATTATGTTCAAGGGCGATCTTCAGCTTCAGATAGGAAGCCTGGCGACCGGTCGAATTCAGGTTCACAAGGATATCGGGCAGATCATAGAAGACAGTGACCTTCGGGGCCTCCGGCTTGACCTCCGCCTCCTCGCTCTCATGGGCGAACAGGAAGAAATACGCCGCACCGCCACCGCCGACGAGCAACAGCAGAACCACCACGGCAGCGACGATGATGATCGCCCGCTTGCCGCGTTTCTTCGGACCCTGGCCTTCGAGGCTTTCGCCCTCGATCTGGCCTTCGGTTTCGTCACTCATGCCTGCCGCTTCCCCGGGACTGGGAGTCCACTTTACGCTGCCATTGGTACGTTCCGGCAGTTAACACTTCGTCACCGCCCGGCAGTTTTTGCCGGGTGACTTCCGCTGCCGCCGGGTCAAAAACTGCCCGCCGCGACCAAATGCGGAAATAAGTACCGGAAAATCGCCATTTTTCGACTTGGCACGGGCTCTGCAACAGCAGGGGCGAGAACGGCTAACCGCGAGTTGGGTGCCATGGAGAATTTGAGCTACATCGGATTGTCACGCCTCTCGTCCATGCGTCGGGAGATGGACGTGATCGCCAACAACCTGGCGAACATGAATTCCAACGCCTACAAGGGCGAGCGGGTCATGTTCGAGGAATTCCTCAAAACCAGCCCGAACCAGCGCGAGAAGCACAGCTTCGTCACCGATTCCTCCATCCTGCGCAATACCGCGGTCGGCAAGCTCGAGCATACCGGCAACACCTTCGATCTGGCCATTACCGGTCCGGGCTATCTGACCGTCGATACGCCGCAGGGCCGCCGCTATACCCGTGACGGCCATCTCCGCCTCGACGCTGACCGGCGCCTGGTTACCTCGGGCGGTCACCCGGTGCTCGATAACCGGGGCCGCGAGATCGTATTGCCGGCCGATGCCGGCGGCGCCCCCGCGATTTCCATCGACGGCACCATCAATGTGGGCCAGCAGCAGGTTGCCAAGATCGACCTGGTCGGCTTCGCCAACGAGCAGGAACTGCGCAAGACCGTGCAGGGCCTCTACGCCACGGCGCAGGAGCCGCAGCCCGCCCCGAGCACCAGCACCCTCGTCCAGGGCGTGCTGGAGGCATCGAATGTCGAGCCGATCGCTGAAATGACCAACATGATCGAGCTGCTGCGGAAATATCAGACCACGCAGAACATGCTCGACACCGAACACGAGCGTATGCGCACCGCAATCCAGCGGCTTGGCCGCCCGGCCTAACCGCCCTTAGATCAGACGAGGAGATCAACCATGCGTTCCCTCAGCACCGGCGCCACCGGCATGATGGCCCAGCAGCTCAATGTCGAGGTCATCTCGAATAACATCGCCAACATGAGCACGACGGCGTTCAAACGCCAGCGTGCCGAATTCCAGGACCTGCTGTATCAGAACCTGCGCCGTCCCGGCTCGACATCGTCGGACGCCAACACCATCGTGCCCTCGGGCATCCAGATCGGCGTCGGCGTACGCGCCGCAGGCGTCTACCGCATCCATGAGCAGGGCAACCTGACCACGACCGGCAATACCTACGACGTGGCGATCAACGGCAAGGGCTTCTACCAGATCACGCTGCCGTCGGGTGAAACCGCCTATACCCGCGCCGGTTCGTTCCAGGTCGACGGCGAGGGACAGCTGGTAACCGTGGATGGCTATCAGCTCCAGCCCGGCATCGTCGTGCCACAGGGCGCGCTGGCGGTCAGCATCGATGCCACCGGCATCGTCGAAGCCCGCATCGCCGGCCAGGCGCAGCCGCAGCAGCTCGGCCAGATCCAGCTTGCCACCTTCATCAACGAGGCAGGCCTGGAAGCGACCGGCGACAACCTGTTCCTGGAAACCCCCGCCTCGGGCCAGCCCACGGTGGGCAACCCCAATGACGCCGGCTTCGGCACCCTGCGCCAGGGCTATCTGGAGACCTCCAACGTCAATCCGGTGCAGGAGATCACCAACCTGATCTCTGCCCAGCGCGCCTATGAAATGAATTCCAAGGTGATCACCGCGTCCGACGAAATGCTGCAGGCCGCCACCCGCCTGCGCTGATCGGTCGCGTATTCAGGAGATTTGTCATGGTTTCGCTTCGCATTGCTCTCCTCGCCGGCCTGGCCGCTGCCGCGCTCGCGCAACCTGTCGCCGGCATCCCGGCAGCGGCGGCGCAGGAACAGGTCGCCACGCTGGGAACCGGGCGCTTCATCGGCGAACGCGAGATCGCCAAGCGCATGGCCGAGCTGGTGCAGCGTCGCAATGGCGGCAAGCCGGTGGAGATCAATTTCCATGGCAGCGGCAACGAGCTCGAGGTCCCGCCTGCCGGCCAGGCGGTCCTGCAGGTCGAAACCTTCTCCTACGACCAGCGCAGCGGCCGCTTCTACGCGACAGTCACGACGCCGGGCCGCAGCGAAGCGCTCAAGGTGAGCGGTCGGGCCCAGGAAGTCGAAAGCATCCCGGTGCTGAAGAATCGCGTCGCGGCCGGCGAAACCATCACCCGCGGCGACGTGGAATGGATGCAGGTGCCGGCGGGCCGTTACAATGGCGGCTATATCGACCAGATCGGCGACCTGGTCGGCCAGAGTCCGCGGCGCGCGCTGAATGCCGGCGTTCCGATCCGGGCCGGCGATGTCGGGCGCCCTGAGGCGGTGGCGAAGAATGACCTTGTCACCATGGTGGCCCAGAATCCCGGCATCACCATCACCACCACCGGGCGCGCGCTCGAGGCCGGCAGCATCGGCGACGTGGTGCAGGTGATGAACCTGCAAAGCAAGAAGATCATCCAGGCGATCATCATCGGACCGAGCCAGGTGCAGGTGAATACCGCGCCACGTGTGATCGCCTCGAACTGATATTCCTCGAAGGAAAAGGTTGCAGTCATGACCC
>CAYSCA010000002.1:0-78583 GCA_964429465.1 uncultured Rhodospirillaceae bacterium | reverse complement strand
GGGCGATACGCCCTCGCTGCTGTATCTGCTCGACCAGGCCGACAACAACAATCCCTCGGCCGACAGCTGGGGGGGCTCCTTCGTGAAGACCGGCCATGGCCAGAACTACTGGACCGACAATTCGGCGTCGTCGCTGAAAAATGGCCCGTATTCCGGCTCCGAGACTGTGCAGAAGCATCAGAGTGCTTTCTACAAGGACTTCGCGATGCGTTTTGATCGCGCCAAGGCGGCCAATCCAAATGGCGGATCGCAACCCGATCCGGATCCGGAAACCCCGCCGACGTCCGGTGGCGACTCTAACCCGCCCTCCAGCGGCGGCACCAACAACCCGGTGATCGCGGGCGACGACGATTACAAGGTGGGTGTCAACCAGTCGCACTGGTTCAACACCAAGTATGTGCTGATGAATGATGTCGGCAAGGATGGCGGCCTGCACGTCACCAACGTCGCGGCGAAGAGCGCCGCCGGCGGCACGGTGACCTGGTCGAGCGATGGCACGGTGAAATACACCCCGGTCAAGGACTGGCAGGGCAAGGACTCCATCGATTACACCGTGATGGACAAGGACGGCAGCAAGGACACCGGCACCGTCTTCATCCAGGTCGGCACCGGCACCGCCACGCCTCCGCCGTCGAATGGTGGCGACACCGATCCGCCGCCGTCGAGCGGCGGCAGCGGCAACCCGGTGATCGCGGGCGACGACAATTACAAGACCGGCGTCGATCAGAAATGGTACTTCAACACGAAGTACCTGTTGATGAACGACAAGGGCGCCGACGGCGGCCTCAAGGTCACCGCGGTCGCCACCAAGAGCGCAGCCGGCGCGACCGTCACACTGGGCAGCGATGGTACTGCCATCTACACGCCGCTGAAGGGCTGGCAGGGCAAGGACTCCATCGACTACACGGTGATGGACAAGGATGGCAGCACGGATACCGGTACCGTATTCATGCAGGTCGGTAACGGCACAAACGTGCCCCCGCCCGGCGGGTCAACGGGCGGCGATACGACCCCCACCCCGCCGACCGGCGGCAGCGGCAATCCCGTGGTGGTCGGCGACGACTTCCACAGAACCCAGGCCGGCGAGAAACACTACTTCAACAGCAAGTATCTGCTGCTGAACGACATCGGCAAGGATGGCGGGCTGAAGGTGACCGATATCGGCGTCGCGACCGCCAAGGGCGGCAGCGTGAAGTGGGATGTCGGCTCCGGTACTGCCATCTACACGCCGAAGGCCGGCTTCACCGGCAAGGACGCGGTTGACTACACGGTCGCGGACAAGGATGGCAGCCATGATACCGGCACCATCCACTTCGACGTGCTGCTGGCCTGATCGCTACTGCCATTCGGTAGAAACGCGGATCGCCGCCGGATTTTTCGGCGGCGATCTTCTTTTACGGACTGCCCGAGGCGATCGACATGCTGCGGAGCACCCGAGTGACCGACGACTCAGATCACCACCGGCCGCAACCGGTTCAGGATCGCCCGGATCATGCTATAGGCGGCCAGCGACGAGGTCTTCGGATTACTGGCCAGCGGGCGCCCCTTGATTTCGAGGTGCAACTCGCCGAATGCCCCGCTCGCCCGGATCTCGTGAATATTGCCGCTGGCTGCCGGATCGGCGATCAGCTGGACATCGGTCTGGTCGAGACCGAGCGTCGCCAAGGCCACCGTGGCGGCCACATTGGCATTCTTGGGATAGTCCCGCGCAGCGGCACGAGCAGAGCCGCGGTAATGCACCGTTGCCTTCGCGAGAGCGTCAAGATCGATGGCCTGCTCCGCCGGCGTGCCCCGCCAGGCGGAAGGCGGCTTGCGGGATATATAGGAGACGTGCTGCAACCCGCCCGCCATTGCCGCGTTGAGCGCATCGATGCCCGGAACGGCACCGGCCGGCAAGATCAACTGGGCCTTCCCTTCCCGCGCCGCCTGTTCCAGCGACCGTGCCAGGGCGTCGTCGGCCAGGGCGCCGATCGAAGCGACCGCGAGATCGATGCCACGACGCAGCAGCGGGGGACCATAGGCCGCAAGAGCGCCGTGGCTGGCGCATTCGGCCGCAAGGGCAGGCTGGAAGGCCAACTGATCGAGACTGCCGATCACCGGGATGGAGCCCAGTTCCTCCTGCACCTGAAGCACCCGTTCGGGTCGCACCAGAACGGCCCCGACCGCATACGCTCCCGTCCGGGCGCCGTATTGCCGGACTTCCGCGGCAATGGCGCCATGGCCGATCAGCAGGATGGATCCGGTCACGATGCTTTCCGGACCGGAGGGCCGGCAAAGGCACTGGCGAACGGACCGATGGCGGTCATATCCACTTCCAGCATACGCGGGCCTGCCTCGCCCGCTACCTTTCCGACCAGGGTCTCGGCGTCCTCAATGCGGCTGAGACGATAATGCTTCCAGCCCAGCGCCTTGGCGAGATCGGCAAAGCTTGGCGTATGGAGGTCGACGTAGTAGTGCCGGCCGCCGAACCTGGCGTCCTGGATGTTGCGGATCACCCCGTAGCCTCTGTCATTCATGACGACCAGCATCAGGTCGGCATTCTCCTGCGCGGCGGTCGCAAGCTCGCCGAGATTGAGCATCAGGCCGCCATCGCCCGACAAAGCCACCGTCTTGCGTCCCCGCGCCGCCAAGGCCGCGCCGACGCCCATCGCGGCGCCCATCCCGATGCCGCCGCCCAGCGCATGCACGCCGTTCCGTGGTCCATCAATGCGGAGCAGCCGGTTGCCCCAGGTGCTGTTCGACACGGTCACGTCGCGGACCCACACGAAGTCGGACGGAATGCTCTTCTGCAGGGCATCGACCAATGCACCGTAGGGGCCAAGTCCGTCGCGCAGCTGCTTTTCGGCCGCCGCACGAGCGGCCTTCGCATCGGAGGCAAACAGCGCATCGACCTTCAGGCGCCCGCTCAGCCGCGCTACCAGGCCCGCCAGCGCCAGCCTGGCGTCGCCACCGACGAAATAATCAGCAGTATAACCGCGACCATGGGCCTGCGGATCGGCATCGACCTGATAGAGCGGCCGCGGAAGCTTCAGGTTGTACTTCAATGTCTCATTGCCGCGCAGCCGCGAGCCAACAACCAGCAATGCGTCGCAGCTCTTGTAGAAATCCTCAACCGCGGGAGAGACGTTGAATGCACCCAGGCTGCGCGGATCCTGCTCGGACAGAACGCCGCGCCCCTGTACGCTGGTGACGATGGTAAACCCCAGATCGGCCAGCGCACGCACCTCTTCGCCGGCATGGCGGGCGCCACCGCCAAGCCAGAGCAGCGGCCGTTTCGCCCGAGCAAGTCGATCCGCCAGTTCGTCGAGAGCTGCGGCATTCGGTACCGCCGAGTGAACCGGGAGGGGTGCCAGATTATCTGGCAGCGCAACCTTGGCTTCCTGCACATCGATGGGAATTTCCACGCTGACCGGGCCCGTTGGAGCGGTGAGTGCACAGCGCACAGCCTCCTGCAACACGCCGAGCGCCGTCTCGGGCGACCAGATGCGGAAATAGGCCTTGGATATAGCCTTCAGCATGCCGGGCTGATCAGTGGCCTCGTGGATGTAGCTCCAGCGGCGATCCAGATAGGGCAATTCGATCTGCCCGGTCAGATGCAGCAGCGGCGTTCCAGCGGTCTGCGCCTCTACCATTGCCCCGGCCGCGTTGCCTGCCGCTGTGCCCGTGCTGGTGATGGCGACACCGACCTGGCCCCGCACCCGTGCAAAAGCATCTGCCATGTTCACCGCGCCGGCCTCGCCGCGGCTTGGCACGAAGCGGATCGTGTTGCGGCGGCCGAAAGCGTCGAGGATCGGCATGTTGTGGATCGAGATAACGCCGAAAGCGGTATCGACCCCGCAGGCTTCCAGGAACCGTGCCGTCAGTTCGCCGACGGTGATCTGCTCAGGCATGGATACGCTCACTTCGTTTTGATTTCTTGGCCAGGGTGGAAGGAGGATTCGAATCCGCATGCATCTCGCGCGCCATGTCGCGGCTGAGCCAGCTACGGATTTCCGCCGCCGCCGTCAGCACGGCATCCTTGAGCGCGCCGTGCATGGCGGGCAGTTCGATATAGGCGTCGACTGCGGTGATGTTGATGGCGGCGACAATGTTGCCGGCGCCGTCGCGCACCGGTGCTGCGATGGAACTGACGCCGCGTTCGAAGAATGACTGGCTGACCGCGTAGCCGCGCTTGCGGTCTTCGGCGAGGATCGCCCGCAAGTCGGCCAGCGATGTCGGAGTCTGCTCGCTGAAACGCGGCAGCGGCTCGCGCGGAAACAGCTCAGCCAGTTCGGCGTCGCTGCATTCGCAGAGGATCATGCGCCCCATCACGGTGGCATGGATCGGAAAGCGCGTTCCGATATTCACGTTGCTTGCTACCGTGGTGCGCGCGGGAAAACGCGAGACATAGACGATCTCGCGACCATCGCGGACCGCCATATGCGCCGACAGGCCTGTCTGGTCGCGCAGGCGCTGCAGGATCGGCTGGGCGATTTCCACGATATCGAGAGATGACAGATATTCAAACCCGCGGCTCAGCAGGGCCGGGCCGAGGCTGTAGTAACGTTCATCGGCTTCACGGCGCAGATACCCCATCAGCTGCAGGGTATGCAGCAGCCGGAAGACCGTGGTGCGCGAGAGCGACAGCCGGTGGGCGATTTCCGGCGCAGCCAGCCGCGGCCGCTCGCGGCTGAACAGCGACAGGATCGCGAGCCCCTGCGCCAGGGCCGGAACCACATATTTTCCCTGCGGAAGGTTTTCATCGGCGCTCATCACATGTCTCCGAGAGCATGATCCGATCAGTTGAAGACGAAGCCGCCATTCACCGGCAGCAGCTGTCCGGTGATGAAGCCTGCAGACGGGCTGAGCAGGAAGACTACCGCACCGGTGACATCCGCGGGATGCTGCAGCCGCTGCATCGCGCGACCCGCCACATAGAGCTGCCGCCGCTCCTCGGGGACGTACTCGGTCGCCTCGACCTCCACCAGACCCGGCGCAACGGCATTGACGGCGATATTGTCAGACCCAAGTTCGCGCGCCAGCGAACGCGTCATGGCGATGATCGCGCCTTTGCTGCCGACATAATGCAGCAGCCGGGGGGCTCCCCACAGGGCTGTGTCGGAGGCGACATTGACAATGCGACCTCCTCCCCCGGCCTTGCGCAACAGGGGAGCCATGGCCTTCACCATCAGCCAGGTGCCCCGCACGTTGACGGTCATCACCCGGTCCCAGGTTTCGATATCGATCTCCTCGAAGGTCTTTCCGCCAATCCCGGTTGCAATGGCTGCGTTATTGACCAGGCCATCGACATGACCATAGCGGGAGGCGATGGCGGCGGAGAATCCGGTGACCGATGCGGGGCTGGCCAGGTCGACCGGCAGGAAGGCCGCGTCGCAGCCCCTTTCGCGGAGCGCAGAGGCCGTCGCCTCTCCCCACTCGGCATTGATATCGCCGACGATCACCGAGGCTGCGCCGGCCTGGGCGCAGGATTCCGCGAAGGCGCGGCCGAGCCCACGTCCGGCGCCGGTAATGGCGATGATGCGTCCTTCCAGCATCATGTCGTCTTGCGCACCCGCGCGGGCAGATAATGCAGCACCCGCCCCTCGATCATCACGATGACGCCATACAGGGCGATACCGATGAGGGTGAGCAGGATGATCGCGACGAAAACCATGGCGGTATTGCCGGCGCCCTCCCCGAAGGTGAGCAGATAGCCGAGGCCGGTATTGCCGCCAACCAGCTCACCGACGACGACGCCGATCACGGCCAGCGTGGCGGCAATGCGCAAGCCGGCAAAGAGAGGCGGCATGGCGGCAGGAAACTCGATCTTCCAGAAGACCTGCAGCCGGCTGGCGGTAAATGACTTGGCCAGCCGCACGATATCGGGGTCGATGGCGCGCACGGCGCCAAGCACATTGATCATCACCGGGAAGAAGACGATCAGCACGGCTACGAGAATCTTCGGGTACACGGTGTAGCCGAACCAGATCACGAAGAGCGGCGCAAACGCCACCTTCGGCGCGATCTGGAGGGCAAGAATGTAGGGTGACAACATGAACTCGGCCGTGGGCGACATGCCAAGCACGAATCCCACCAGCATGCCCAGCAGCACGCCGAGCACGAAGCCGGCCAGAACCTGCAGCGCCGTGATCATCGTATGATACAGCAGGCGATCATTCGCCAGCATGTGCAGGAACTCATCCCAGACCTTTGAGGCTGGCGGAATGATGAAGGCCGGAATCCCGAACAGGCCGGGCAGCCATTGCCACGCAGCCAGGAAGACGATCAGCAGCAGGAAACTGCCGATCATCATGTGCCGCGTCGATGTCTGTGGCATCAGGGATTCCATTTTCGTCTCCGCCAGCCTCCGGTCCGGTCGTTACTGGATGAACTGGTTGGTATAGAGGTCTTTCACGGGCGTCTTCTCGCGCACGATGCCTTCCTTGATGTAGAAATCCTGCAACGCAGACAGGCGCTGCTCATCCATCTCACCCAGCTTCTTCTGGCCCTGATAGACGTATTCGATATACATCTTGAAGATCTCGGTCATGTCGGTCTCCTTGCCGGCATGTTCCGGCACCGCCTTGATATAGTCTGCGGCGGCCGCCTTCGGATCATCCATGATCGCCTTCATGCCCTTCAGGGTGGCGCGGACCAGCTTGCGGATCAGCTCCGGATTCTTCTGGATCGTCTCGTCCGAAGCGAGAATGGCCTGGGCCATGCTGCGGAAATGCGTGTCCGACGGAATGATCTCCAGATTGATCTTGCTGGTGGTCATCACGTTGTAGGTCCAGTCGGGCGTCGAAGCCATCGCGTCGGACTCGCCGGCAGCAAAGAGCTTCCAGACGTTGAGCGGACCGACGGCCTGGGCGTTGACGTCATTCTTGGTCATACCCTGAGTCGCCAACATGCCGAGCAGCGCGAAGAACGTGGTGTCCTGATAGGCCATCGTGGTGATGGTCTTGCCCTTCAAATCCTTAATCGACTTGACCTTGTCCTTGTTGATGACCAGCTGCATCAGTGAACGGCCGCCGATAACTGCGACCGATTTCACCGGCACGCCGTTGGGGCGAACCAGGATCGGCGTATCGCCGATTGCGCCGCCGATCACCGCATTGCCGGCGCCGACCTGCTTGGCCACGTCGACGCCGCCCTTGGCGATCTGGAAAGTCACGTTCAGGCCCTCTGCCTTGAAGTAGCCGCGCTGCTGCGCAACCATCCAGGGCCCGAAGGCAGGCAGAACCTGAGGTGCGGGGAGCAGATAGGTCACGTCTTCTGCGCGCACCGGTGCGGCCACAAGCGTTGCGGCCAATCCGATCGAGGCCAAGCCTCCGAGAATCATCTTACGCGTCATCATATTTCTCCCCTTTTCTCCATTTCCGCAGTTCAGGCTGCGACCTGCTCGATATGCAGAAGTTCCATCAACGCCGAAACGTAAGGCCCGACTTTCGGACTCTTGCGCCGCTCCATCGGGTTGTCGCGGTCGCCGATGTCGATCCTGATCTCTTCGATGATGGTGCCTGGCCGCTGGCTCATCACGAGAACGCGGTCGGACAATGCGATCGCTTCGGCCAGATCATGAGTGATGAACAGCGCGGTTTTCCCCGCATCGGCCAGCGTGCGACCGAGATCCTGCTGCAGCACCATTTTCGTCTGGGCGTCCAGCGCCGAAAACGGCTCGTCCATCAGCAATACGGCCGGATCGACCGCCAGCGTGCGCGCCAGTGCCGCGCGCTGCCGCATGCCACCGGAAAGCTGGTGCGGAAAATGATGGACGAAATCCTGCAGCCGGCACTTCACCAGCAGGCCCTCGGCAATCTGGTGGCGTTCCTGCGCGGAACGCCCCTGAATTTCCAGCCCAAGTTCGACATTCTCGCGGATCGTGCGCCAGGGCAGCAGCAGATCCTTCTGCAGCATGAAGGCGACATGCTCGTTCGGCCTGGTAACGCGCTCGCCATCGACATAGACTTCCCCTTCCGTCGCAGGATCCAGGCCGGAGGCCATGTTCAGCAGCGTGCTCTTGCCGCAGCCGGACGGGCCGATGATCGAAACCACCTCGCCGTCGCCGACGGAGAGTGTCACATCCTCAACTGCCGTCACCGGCTCCGCATGACGATGCTGCGCCGGAAAGCGCTTCACGACATTGCGGAATTCGAGCCTGATCTGCGCCATCAGCGTTTCTCCGTCAGGAACTTGCCGTCGGCGCCGGGTGCACCGCTTTTTTGCCGGCGTGTAGTGCCATCGATGCCCCCTGCCACAGCCCATTCGGCAAAGACCGTCGGTCCGGGCTCGAAATCGCGGGGCTTCCAGTTCTCTGTCAGCACGTCCTCATCGGCGTAATATTCGACCAGGGCACCGGCGGGGTTCTTGAAGTACCAGAAGTAGGCTGAGGAGATCGGGTGACGGCCCGGCCCGAGCTGGGTTTCCCAGCCGCAGCGTGAAATATGCAAACCGCCGCCGAATACCTCGTGAATGTCACGCACCGTGAAGGCGATGTGATTGAGGCCGCGCTTCGCCTCGGGCGTCTGCAGCAGGAAGAGATCGTGATGCCCGCCGCGTTGCGAACAGCGCAGGAAATGGCCCCGGCCGGGATAACGGTCCGACAGGCAGAAGCCGAGCTTTTCGTAGAAGGCGGTCGTCGCATCCAGCGCGTCGGTGAAGAAGACGACGTGCCCCACTTCAATGGGCTCGGCGCGATCATAGACCGGGCTCGGCATGTCGACGCGGTGAGCACGCCCCCAGCTGTTGCTGGCCGCACCAAGGATTTCAACCGGCCGTTTGCGCGAGACGCGGATTCCCATGCCCATGCCATTCGGATCAACCGCAAACAGCGTGCCATCGCTCTCGGAAAAACCTGGCGCCTGACTGAGCACCGGACGGGCAGCATCAAGGTCAGCCTGGCTTTCGGCGCTCCAGATGACCTGACGCAGGGTCGGACCACCCTCAAAAGCGGGCGGCAACAAGGGATCGTCCTTCAGTCGGACGAAAATCTCGCAGCCATTGAGGCTTTCAAAATCGAAACCCTTACCGTCCTCGCGAACCAGCTGGAGGCCCCAGTCGAGGAAGAATTTGCGGCAGGCGGCGAGGTCTTCGACGCCGTAGGTGATGCGATCAATTCCCTGGATGCTCATGACGCCACCTCACAGATCCAGTACCAGGCGCCCGCCCTTGCAGCGCGAGACGCAGATCATCATCGACTTGTTGGCTTCCTGCTCGGCCTTGGTCAGCACCGAATCACGATGATCCGGCAGGCCTTCAAGCACACGGGTCTCGCAGGTGCCGCAGATGCCATCCTGGCAGGAACTGTCGAGCTTCATGCCCTGATGAGTCAGCACCTCGAGGATCGTCTTGTCGGCCGGAATGACATATTCCTTGCCGCTGCGGGCTAGCACGACCGTGAACGTGCTGGTTTCGGCATTCGGGTCCTGCGGCTTGGGCGAGAAATATTCCACATGAACGGTCTCGGCCGGCAAGCCCGCGGTAGCCTGCTCGAAGGCGGTCAGCATCGGAGTCGGGCCGCAGCAGTAGAAATGCGTGCCGGCCGGTTGCTGCCGGATGACGGCCGCGAGATCCAGCGGCCCACCCCGCTCGTCGTCGCAATGAGGATGCACGGCCCCGAGCTGCTGCAACTGCGGCAGAAACGCCATGCGCGTCCGGTTTCGGGTCGCGTAATGCAGTTCGAAATTGCGGTTCAGTGCCCTGAGGCGGCGCATCATGGCATAGAGCGGCGTGATGCCGATGCCGCCGGCGATCAGCACGACCTTTTCGGCATCCTCAACCAGCGGAAAGTGATTGCGCGGGCCGGTGATCTGGATGATCTGCCCCGCCCGCAGCTGGCTATGCATGTAGGTCGAGCCGCCACGGCTCGCGGCATCCAGGCCGACGCCGACGACATAGCGCTGCTGGTCCGACTGATCGCTCAGAAGGGAGTAGCTGCGGGTCAGGCCATTCGGCAGATGAATATCGATATGGGCGCCGGCGCTGAACACTGGCAAGGGCTCGCCATCGGGCCGCTGCAACTCGACGCTGATCACGCCTTCGGCTTCCCACTCGATGCGGCGAACGCGCACCGGGAAGGGCTCGGGCGGATGGGTCGGGTCGGGCGTCGCGCTCATGTCTCTGGCGTTCGTCAGTCCGCGTGTCCGGCCACTTCCATCGCCTGCAACTGTGCCTCTGCCTTGTTGCGGAAGTAGCGGCGCAGGCGGACGAGGCCCATATCGTGCTGATAAAGGATCTCGCGCTTGTTGGCATCGGGCTCGAACTGCTCGAGCATGACGCGATCCTGCTCCAGCACCGCCCAGTGGCGCGCCTCGAGACGGTTCTTGTACAGAAAACGCCAGGCATCGCGCTGCCAGCCGCTCACCTTGCGGCAGCGCCAGTGGAAGACGGCCGAGACATTCGGGGCGATCGGCGTATACATGCCGACGATGTGGAAATTGCCGCCGGGTCCGCCGGTCGGCGGATATGGAATCTCGAGGCGAAGCCAGTGAATCCCGGTATCGCCGAACTCGGTCCAGTCGAAATTGACGTTACGCTGCCCGACCTTTTCGAACACGAACCCCGTATTGGTATCCCGGATCTGGAATTTCGCCGTGGTTTCGCCGAACGACATGGAATGCGACTGCTTGTGCAGATACGTGCCATGCATGGGGTCCATGACATTGTCATACACATAGCGGTAGTCGCCGGCCCATTCGGTGTAGCAGAGGAAGGAACTGAACTCGTCGGATGTCAGCTCTTCCGGCAGCTTCATCTCGACGGGATCGGGATGCTGCTCGTCACCGACATAGGCGAAAATGACGCCGTTGCGCTCCTGGGTCGGGAAGACCTTGACGCATTTCATGCCTTCGAGCTTGCAACCCGGGCTGCCAGGCACGGAAACGGCGACACCGTCCTTGCGCACCTGCACGCCGTGGTAGCCGCAGGCGAGACGGTCATCCATCACCATCCCAAGCGACAGCGGTGCACCGCGATGCGGACAATGATCTTCCAGGGCATTCACGCTGCCATCGCGCTCGCGCCACAGCACCATCTTGTAGCCCAGCCGCCGTAACGAGACCGGCTTGTCGGCGACAAAGCTGGAGGGGCAGATCGGATACCAGAGGTTCCGGATGCCCTTCACCAGCAGATTTTCAACGGCTGCTTCATTCACGCTGGTCATCGCTTCACTCCGCGGATCAGGCGCCGAGACGCTTCATTTCCTGCTTGAACAATTCCGGCGTCCAGGGTTGCCCGCCTGGGGCCGGCACGCAATTCTCGTTGAGGCGGGCCACCAGGCCATCGAGATCATGGACGCCCTGCGCATAGCAGCGCTCGATGGCGTCGCCCAGCAAGTTCTCATAGGCATCCGGCTCACGCTCACGGGTCTGGTGCGGATTGAGATATAGCTGCTGCGGCTGCATCACTTGCCTCCCTTGCGAACGCGGTCCTTGATTCGCTCGCGCACCGGCAGGAAATCGTAGGCCGGCATGCATTCCGTGCGGAAAACGCCCCAGGCCGAGCGTTCCAGTTCGACATTTACTTCGCCCAGCTTGGACGGCGGGAGTCGCAACGTCACGATCTGCCCGAAGCCCATGGCGACATACCAGGAGACGATCTCCACGCCGGCAGGCGGGAAACGGTCCCACCATTCTGCGTCTTTCAGCTTGGTCTGGATGGCATCGAGATTGTTCGACTGGTCGTGCCGCAGGAACACAGTAAGCAACATGGTTTCTGCGGCGGCCTCGGCCATCTCAATTTCACCCTCTTTGTTTCATATACGAAACGTCATTTCTTATTTAAAACAGGCTAAGGTTTCGATACGCTTTTGTAAAGCGGATTCAGCAGGAGCAGGTTGGCCATGACTTCCCTCCCCCTCTATCTCGGCGGTGAATGGCGCACCGGCCGCGGCAAACCTTTGGAAACCCGCAATCCGCATGACAACAGCATCAACGCGGTCGTCTCGACCGCCGACGCTGGGGATGTCGCGGAAGCCGTCGCGCGCGCGCAGGGCGCCATGGTCGAACCTGCCTGGCGCAACATGCTGGCGCATCAGCGAGCGCAGCTGCTGCACAAGATCGCCGCACTGATCGAACGCGATGCCGAACGTCTGGCTCAGCTGCAGCGCCAGGACAACGGCAAGCCGATCAATGAAACCCGCGCTCTGGTCGCCAGCGCTGTCGGCACTTTCCGCTACTTTGCGGCGGCCTGCGAAACACTCGGAGGCGAACTGACCCCGGCTCGCGGGGATTATCTCTCGATGAGCATCTATGAACCGCTCGGCCCGGTTGCTGCCATCACACCGTGGAATTCACCCATAGCCAGCGAAGCACAGAAGATCGCGCCGGCACTGGCCGCCGGAAACGCCGTGCTCGTCAAGCCGTCGGAACTCACTCCGCTGCTGGCCCTCGAACTGGCCAAACTCGCCGAGGAAGCCGGCCTGCCCAAAGGCCTGCTCAGCGTGCTGCCGGGAACCGGCGCGACCACCGGCGCGGCATTGGTCGCGCATCCGGGGATTCGCAAGGTGACCTTCACGGGAGGTACGGTGACCGGCCGGACGATCGGGCGCGTCGCGGCGGAGAAACTCATGCCGGTTTCGCTCGAGCTCGGCGGCAAATCCCCGAACATCGTCTGCGCCGATGCCGATATCGGGCAAGCCGTCAATGGCGTGCTGTTCGGCATCTTCTCCAGCCAGGGGCAGTCCTGCATCGCGGGCTCACGGATTTTCGTGGAACGCAGTATCTACGCCAGTTTCGTGGATCAGCTCGTTCGCCGCACCCAGGCATTGCGGATCGGCAATCCGATCGACACCGCGACACAGATAGGCCCGCTGATCTCGCGCGAGCATCGCAACAAGGTGCTCGGATACGTCGAGTTGGCGAAACAGGAAGGCGGCCGGATTCTCTGCGGCGGTGACATACCGCAGTCCCGCGAGTTGCGGGACGGCAACTACTTCCAGCCGGCGCTGATCGAGGGGCTGGATAACAGCTGCCGCACAGCGCAGGAGGAAATCTTCGGTCCGGTCGGCGTGCTGCTGCCGTTCGACAGCGAAGACGATCTCATCGTCCAAGCGAATGACAGCATTTACGGCCTTGCCTGCGGCATCTGGACGGCCGATTACCGTCGCGCCTGGCGCATTGCACGCGCGGTCGATGCAGGCACGATCTGGATCAACACTTACAAGCTGTTCAGCATTGCCACTCCCTTCGGCGGCAATAAGGACAGCGGCATGGGCCGTGAGAAAGCGCTGGAAGGTCTGCGCGCCTACATGACCCAGAAAAGCCTTTACTGGGACCTCAGCGGCAAACCGCTGCCTTGGGCCAACTGAAAACCGGCAGCAAGCGAGGCTGAGATGGATCTGGGAATCAGGGGGCGCAAGGCCATCGTCTGTGCCGGCAGCCGCGGATTGGGGCGCGCCTGCGCGGAGGCCCTGGCTGCCGAAGGGGTAGAGATCGTGCTTAACGGGCGCAACGCGGAAGCGCTGAAGGAAGCCGCCGCCGCCATCTCTGCCGCGAACGGGGTGATGGTCATGCCGGTTGCCGCTGACATCAGCACCGAAGAGGGCCGTGGAGCCCTGCTGGCCGCCTGCCCGGAACCCGATATCCTGATCAACAATGCCGGCGGCCCGCCGCCGGGCAAGCTGCAAACCTGGAGCGACGCCGACTGGAACCAGGCAATCGCGGCGAATCTGCGCGCGCCCGCTGCGATGCTGAATGCCGTGCTGGACGGCATGGCCGGACGAGGCTTCGGCCGGGTGGTCAACATCACGTCCAGCGTGGTGCGCCACCCGATCGACATGCAGGGCCTGAGCGCCGCGGCCCGCGCCGGCCTGCACGGCCTGGTGAGTACCCTGGTGCGCGACCGCGTCGCGCAGAATGTCACGATCAACAACATCCTGCCGGGCCCGTTCGCGACCGAGCGGCTGATCAGCAATTTTGCCTATCGCGCGAAACAGCAGGGCGTCAGCGTCGAGGAAGCGCTGGCTGCGCGCAGGGCCGAACTGCCGGCAGGCCGCTTCGGTGACCCGGCCGAACTTGGCCGGCTATGCGCTTTCCTGTGCAGCGCGCATGCCGGCTACATTTCCGGTCAGAGCATCCTGATTGATGGCGGGGCGCATCCCCAGATCATCTGAGGAAATCGCGCAGGATCGCGTTGAAGCGTTCCGGCTTTTCCAGATAGAGGGCGTGGCCTGCCCCCGCAATGACATGGACCGGCGCCTGTGGCCGCAATGCCGCAACTTCCTGGTTGCGGGCAGGCGGCGTGATGACATCCGCGTCACCATAGACAATCTGCAGCGGAAGCGATTCCGGCAGGCGGCCAATGTCCGCCTTCACATTGCCCCACGACAGCATTCCTGCCGCCTGCGCGTATCCCGCCAGATTGACAGCAGCCATCGTTTCTACGACGCGCGCCACCATGGCTGGGGTCGCATCCGGGCCGAGCAGGCGGGGGCCACGTTTCTCCGCCATGCCGCGGGGTCCTAGCGTGATTAGGTCCTCGAGGCGCTGCTCCAGCAGGCGCCGGCGTTCCTCCTCCGGCAGGATTCCATGGCCGACGGCGATGCTGGAGAGGGTCAGGCTCAACACCCGGCCGGGATAATCTGCCGTGAAACGCGCCGCCATCAGCGAACCCAGGGAATGGCCAAGCAGGTGACAGCGTTCGATATCGAGCACATCAAGAAAGCCGGCAAGCGCCGCGGCGTAGTCTGCAGCCGAGGGCGTTTCCTCGGGAAGACAGCTTGACTCGCCGTATCCCGGAGCATCCCACGCAACAACCCGATAGCGGTCGGAAAGACCATCGATCTGATCCTGGAAAGAGCGTGCGGCGGAGCCGATCCCGTGCAGGAGGACGAGCGGCGTACCCTGTCCGACTTCAAGATAGCTGATGGATCCCGCGCCCGCCTGCACGCGGCGCAGCACCAGAGGCTGCGCAGTTGCGCTTTGCATGGCTAGGCGCCCTTGAAGATCACGGTTTCCGGTTCCGGTGCGCCGACCACCATGGTGAACTGGGCATCCTCGACGCCGTCATTGCGGAAGTAATGCGCACGTCCGGCCGGATTGAAGACGAGATCGCGCGCGCCCAAACGTTGTTCGACGATCTGACCATCCTGCTCCCAACCGACCGTAATGGCGCCTTCCAGAACAAAATACGCATCTTCTACCTCGCGGGCATAAGGCTGCACGGCGACACCGCGAGGCAGATGAATGAGGTCCATGCGATAATGCTGCGGCGGTGCGCCGCCCTCACCCACATAGACCATGCGGGCAAAACCCGCCTTGTCCCAGACCGGCACGCGGTCGCGGTAACGCACCACATGCCTGGCGAGTTCCTGATGGCGCGGATCGGCGCTGTCGGTGGCGAGCGGGATGACTTTCTCCGGACTGTCGGCGCCGAACCGGCGCGCCAGCTCCATGTCCTTGTTCTTCGGATGACAGGTATAGACAGGCGGCTCCGGCTTGCCGCTGCCGACGGTGATCTGCATGTGAACCGGCTCGATGCCGTCATTGCGAAAACCGTGCGGCCGGCCCAGCTTATTCAGCACCATGTCCTTGGGCCCGAGCCTGGCCTCCACCACCTCGTCGCCCCAGATCCAGCCGACCGTCAGCACGCCCTGCAGGATGAAAAAATGCTCGACCACTTCATGGGAATGCGCGGCCGCGAACTTCGCCTCCGGCTGATTCACGATGCTGAAGGTGAAATGCTCCGCCTTCAGCGTCTCCGGGCCGCTGGCCTTCGGTGAGCCGCCGCCGCCAATATAGCGCATCTGTGCCCGCCCCAGTTCGGGAAAATCGCGGTTGCTGGGGAAAGCGTCCCAGTCGAAGGTCTTGTCCGTGTAGCGGCCGACATTGGCCTGCAGCTGCCTGGCTAGGGCGGGATCGAAGTTGCGGGCCTTGCCGAGTGCCGACATGTACCTCTCCGGGGTAAATGGGGTTGTCCCGTTATGGAACGACACGAGCGTTGCAACCACAAGAAAAAAGCTTTTAACTTCTAGTTAAGTAGCATTGCGCGTGGAAACCATGCTGTCCAGCACTGTCACAACCCGTCATTTCGAGATTTTCCTGACCATGGCACTGAGCCGCAACATGACGGAGGCTGCCGACAAACTCGGCATTTCTCCGGCGGCGATCAGCAAAAGCCTCAAAACGCTGGAGCGCGAGACCGGCATCAAGCTGTTCCGCCTCGCCAATGGTCGTCTGAACCCCACGGCCGAAGCCGAGCGTCTTCTGCCCTTCGCCCAACGCGCAGTCGATCACCTCGACCGCGCGCGCGATGTCGCGCTCGCCCTGCGCGGCGGCGATATCGGCCAGATCGTCATCAGCAGCGCCGGGCCGGCGCTCACCGCCCTGTTGCCGGCCGCCATTGCCCATTTCCATGCGCAATGGCCGGAGATCCGGGTCGAGATGCAGATCGACAGCACGCGCAACCTGCTGGACAAGGTAGCCGGAAATGAGGTCGATCTCGGCGTCGGCACACCGCCGGTGCGCGAATTCGATGCGCGCATTACGCAGCTCTGCCATGTCGAGGATCTCTGTGAAACCCCGCTGGTTACCGTATTGCCCAAGCCGCACCGGCTGGAGCGATGCGCGACCCTGAGGCCGCAGGACCTCGCCGGCGAGACGCTCATCGGATTGCCCGGCGACTCGGCAACCACGCATCTGGTCGCCGCCATGTTCCAGCAGTCGAGAACTCCCTATACGCCGCAGATCGAAGCCGCCAATGCCATCGGGGTCTGCAGCCTGGTGCAGCAGGGCATCGGCATCGGGCTGCTCAATCCACTGGTGCTGGCAAACGGCATTTTTCCCGGAATCACCGCTCGCCCGTTCCGTCCGCGGATCGCACTGCGTACCTGTCTCTATTCATCAAAGCTGCATGCGCCGTCGCCGCCGGTATCCCGGATGATCGACAGCCTGCGACAGGCCGCACGTAAGATAAGCCGGTAAGCCTGCCGCTCCCACTCGGCGATGGCATCAAGCTGGGCCTTATGAATGCCAGCTAGATCCGGTAGATGCGACGGGCGGTACCGGCAAGCAGCTCTTGTTCGGCTGCGGAACCATGCTCGGCGGCGATGATCTTGTAGGCATTCCAGAGATTGCCGTAGCTGATCGCCACGCTGTCGACCGGAAAGTTGCTCTCGAACATGCAGCGTTCCGGGCCGAAACGGCGGATCGCGTACTGGAAATAGGCGCCGCGTTCGTCGACGAATTCCTGTGATGACGGCGGCAAAGGTCGGGTATGGGCATCATACTGGGTGATGATTGATGCCAAGCCACCGAGCTTCATGACGAGATTCGGCAATGCGGCCAGCCTGTCGATCCGGGCGCACCAGTCGGCAAAGACCGGATCGCGCGCGGCAGGAGCGCCGGCATATCCGACCGGTGCGCCGAGATGGTCGATGACAATCGTCGCAGCCGGAACCGCGCGGGCAAGCTCGGCAAGCTCGTCGAGCTGGAAATGGAACAGGAAAGCGTCGAAGGCGAGCCCGTATTCCGCGACGCAGGCCAGGCCACGGCGAAAATCCGGATCGGCATAGAGGCCGCGCGGCGCGGCTCCGGCGAGCAGCCGCGCGGATGGATCTTCCAGGCGGGCGGCGCTCTGGCGGATGCCGCGCAGGCGCCCCGCTCCGGCCGCTTTGTGCCGGTCGAGCAACTGCGGCAGGTCGGGATGCCGCAGATCCGCATGCGCCACAATCGCCGCGACCGCTTCGGTGCCCCTGCTTGCCGATTGCGACGCCATGCCGGCCGCCCATTCCGTTTCCCCCACGCACCGAAGATGCTCCGGCCCGTCCACGCGGTATCCGGATCCACATTCGATGTAGACAGCCTGTACGACCTTATGGCCGGCCCCGGCATCGGCCAGAAATTCATTTAGCAAATATCGACTGGTCCGCAGCGTCGCCCCCGGCACGGCCGGATCGGGAAAATCGCGCTCACCCCAGAGATGGAAATGGGCGTCCACGATCTCCTGCTCAGGCTCGATGACCGGTTCGTGCCGCAGCGCCCACCAATCATGTCGCGCACCCATCTGGCGCACCCGGCGCCCGCGTTCCTGCGGCGTCATACCGTCCTCCCAGCGTCCCTCTGAAACATAAAGTTGAACCCGATATCAGGGATAGTTAAAAATCCTGAAGCCGGTATTTCGATAATCTGAAAGCTGAGGAATGCACAATGGAACTGAGGCAGATCCGATTCTTCGTCGCGGCCTGCGAAGAAGGTTCCCTGAGCGCAGCCGCCGGTCGCCTGAACTGCACGGCGTCGGGTGTCAGCCAGCAGATGAGCGCGCTGGAGGGGCGGCTGGGCGTCAGCCTGCTGGAAAGAACACGGCGGGGTGTGGTGCCGACGCCGGCGGGCCAGCGGTTCTACGAGAGATCGCTCGCCATCCTGAAAGCGGTTTCGGAAGCCGAGCTCGAGGTGGAGGATTTCTCCGCCGGCCTCAGCGGTGCCGTCTCGGCCGGCTTCGCACCAGGCCTGGCGAAAGCCATCCTGCCGCCGGCACTCGCTCGCTTCACGCGCGAATTTCCCCGCGTCGACATCGATATTGCCAGCGGCACGGCGGATTCGCTGATCGCCGAAGTCGCCGGCGGCACCCTCGACTTCTATGTCGGACAATTCGAGAAGCCACAGATCGGGCTGTCGGCGCAATCCATCGGCCGGTTCCCGGTCACGCTGATATCCGGATCGCGGCGCGGACTGATGCCGATGCGGCCGCTGAAACTCGCCGAAATGCCGCCGCTGAAGTTGTTCCTGCCCAATGCGGAGAACAGCCTGCGGCCGAAAATCGATGCGGCCATCCGCAGTGGTGAAATCCCGGTCGAGCGGATCATCTCCAATGCCAGCCTGTCGGCGGGACTCGAATTCCTTGCCCTGACGGACTGGTCGGCCATCCTGCCCTATTGGATCGGCCAGAAGGAACTCGGCAATGAGCGCCTGACGGTGAACCCGATTGACGATCCTCTGCTTGCCGTCGAGGTCGCATTGATCATCCCCGCGCGGCATCCGCTGTCGCGTCCCGCCCAGACACTTTACGACTATTTCACTCAGGAACTTCGCCGTTCCGAGGAGGAATGGTCCCGGGTCATCTCCCCTTCCGGATGTAAGCAATAATGATGACCGACTTAAGAAGAAATAAGTATTCTTGATAGCTGCTCCGTCTTACGTTTCCTGCCTGAGGAACGCCGCCTGCCAGAGAGGCAGCCAGCGGATAGGCGCGCCCCGCTGCGCGTGACGACAAGGCCCTAGCCTCTGCCGGGCCGGGAGGAGACAAGATGAAATCCGATCAGCCGCTCGTGCAAGCGTCGCGTCCGACCATCAACCGCCGGGCCTTTGGCAGCCTGTCGCTGCTCGCTCTCGCGGGAACGTCGGTGGCCGTCGACGCCCAAGCCGCCTTACCGGAAATCGAGCTGAAGATGCAGTTCGCTTCCGCTGACGGAACGCCCTGGAACGACATGGACCGGCGCTTTGCCAACCAGCTCAAATCCATCATGGGTGGCCGAGCCAAGCTGACATTCTTCCCGCCCAATTCGGTGACGCCATTCAAGGACTGGCTGCGGGCCACCGGCTCCGGACTGCTCGATATCGGCTTCGTCTGGCATCCCGCGCTGCCGGGCAAGTTCCCCCAGCTCGAATTGTTCAGCCTGCCGGGACTTTCGAAGAACCAGACTGTCGCCACCGTGGTCTACTGGCGCTTGCGCGAAACATTCCCCGAGATGGGCAAGCTGTACAGCGCAAGCGACAACGTCGTCGACCTCGCCACATTCGTCGCCATGGGTTCCCACCTGCATACGCGGACGCCCATCCGCACACTGGCGGATCTCAAGGGCAAGGTGCTGGCCGCGCAGGATTCCGCCGGCGTGCGGGTGATGGAAACGCTCGGCGCCAGCGCCAGCGTCATGGTGGGCCCGGATGCCTATCTGGCCCTGCAGCGCGGGGCAGTGGACGGGGTTCTGTGCGCCTGGGGGTGGGTGAACAACTTCAAGCTTAACGAGGTGACAACCTACCATACGCTGGTCAACCTCAACCCCGGCACCTATTCGACCGTGATGAACCGGGACACGCACAAGAAACTGACCGAACAGGAGAAGCAGCATCTCGCCGATCTGCTGCCGGTCTACTTCTTCAACAACACAACCGACGGAGCCGCGGCCGCGATGGCGGCAATCCCGCCCGAGAACATCATAACCCTCTCGGCCGAGGATCACGCCGCACTGGCCGCCAGAATGCGTCCGCTCTGGGATCAGTGGGTGCAGGCGGCGAACGCGAAGGGCTTGCCGGGCCAGAAGATTCTCGACGAGGCAGCGCGCCTGCTCAAGCTTTACGATCAGAATTAGGCCTGCCCGGAGCACCGGACGGGCCCGTATCTCTGAGCGCAATACACTCTTGGCCGGCCAGAAAGTCAGCAGTGCGTAATGCGCAGATCTTGGGACCGCGGTGGGTGACATGACGACGGAAACAATATGAGCGTTGGCCTGGAGAGGATCGGGACCGCAATGCCCGCCGAGAGCGTCGCAGCCGTGAAGATGCCCTGGCGCATAGTCACCTGGCCGAATCGTGCCGCGCAATGGGCCGGCAGCGCAGGGCTCATCCTGATGATGGGCGTAACGGTATCGGATGTCGTGCTGCGCAACCTCTTTTCAGTCGTCGTCCCCGGCGGCATGGAGATCAACGGCCTGCTGATGGTCCTCGTCGCCCTGTCCACACTTGGCCTAGTCGAACTCGCGCGCGGGCACATTCGGGTCGACATGCTTCTCCAGCTGATGCCGGACCACGCCCGCCTGCCGACCATCGCCGGCGGCCTTTTGCTCACGCTGGGAACGATCGTGATCACAGCGTCGGAGATCCTGAAGGAGACCGGCAATCTGATTGACGATTCAATCGTTACCGGGGTGCTGAAGGTACCGGAATGGCCGTTCGCGCTCATCGCGGCAATCTTCCTGCTGCTGTTCGCGGTCACGCTTCTGGTCAACCTGGTCATCACCCTCCGGGACATTGCCGCGCTCCGCAATCCGCGAGCCGTTGTCGTCAGCCTGGCATGGCTGCTGGTAGCGGCGGGCATCTTCTACCTCATCCTGTTTCCGCAAACCCTGCCCTTCGACATGCCGCGCGGAACGCGCGGCGTGCTGAGCATCATTTTATGCTTCGTGCTGATCTTTCTGGGCATTCACGTCGCCGCGGCGATGGCGATCACCGCCCTGATCGGTATCAGCCTCCTGATCGGCACAAATGCGAGCCTGACCAGCCTGGGCACCACAGCCCTCGACGTTGTGGGCGACCAGACATGGAGCGTCATTCCCCTTTTCACCTGGATGGGACTGATCGTGGTCGCTTCGGGCTTCGCGGAAGATCTCTACCGTGCAGCCCACCGCTGGATAGGCCACCTGCCGGGGGGGCTAGCCTCCGCGAGCACCGTGTCCTGTGCGGGCCTGTCATCGATCGTCGGCGACACATTGTCCGGCGTCTACGCCATGGGATCGATCGCTCTGCCGCAGATGCGCAGCTACGGCTATGACATGAAGCTGGCCACGGCCTCGATTGCCTGCGCCGCGACGATCGGGGTGATGATCCCACCCAGCCTCGCCTTCATCGTCTATGGCATGATCACTGAAGTTTCGATCGGCAAGCTGTTCATGGCCGGCGTGCTTCCGGGCATTCTGTTCGCGGTGATCCTGGTCGCACTGATCACGGTCAGGACTTGGCTCACCCCCTCGCTCGCGCCGCGCGGCGAGGTGAGTTCGTGGCACGAGCGGCTGGAGGCCAGTTCCGGGGTCTGGCCAGTGCTGACACTGATGCTTCTGGTTCTCGGCGGCATCTATATGGGCCTGGTCACCCCCAACGAAGCGGGCGGGATCGGGGTTGCCGGAGCGTTGCTGATTTCGGTAGTGACGCGACGGCTGACTTGGCGCGCCTTTTGGCAGTCGATCGAGCAGACCCTTCGGCTGACGGCCGGCATTATCCTGATATTCCTGTTTGCCACCGCCTTCAGCCGCTTCATCGCTGTCAGCGGGCTGACCCAGCAGATTGCCGGCTTGGTCGCGGAATTCAAACTTGGCCCCTATGAGCTGATCGGTGCAATTCTCATCTTTTACGTCGTCATCGGTATGTTCATGAATGCGCTGCCCGCGCTGGTGCTGACGGTTCCTCTCTTCTACCCGCTGGCCATGAATGCCGGTTTCGACCCGATCTGGTTCGGCGTCTTCGTCGTGATCATGGTTGAACTCGGCGTCGTCACCCCGCCGATCGGGGTCAATGTCTTCGCCATCGCCTCGATGACATCGGATGTAACGATGTATGATATCTTTCGCGGGGTTCTTCCCTTCTGGATTGCCTATTTCGTGCTGGTTCTGCTGATCATCGCCGTCCCGCAGATCGCGCTCTTCCTGCCCTCGCTGATGTGACGCAAGATGGGATCGAAAGTGAAGTGCAGACACCACCAAAGAACACTCCGCACCGGCGCACCGGGGAATTTGTGATGCAGCCGCTCGAAGGGTTTCGGGTGCTTGACCTGACGCATGTGCTTGCGGGTCCCTGCGCCACGCACCACCTGCGCTGCCTTGGCGCCGAGGTGATCAAGATCGAGCGGCCCGGCTCCGGCGACCCCATGCGTGCGCTCACGATGCAGCCGGAACATGGCGGCCTGCCGCCCGGCTTCCGCGCGCTGAATGCCGGCAAGAAATCAATCGTGGTCGACCTTTCCACGCCGGAAGGCCACGCAACGGTTTTGCGTCTTGTCGAGAATGCTGACGTCTTCGTCGAGAATTTCCGCCCCGGAGTAGCCCGGCGCCTGGGCCTCGGGCCTGAGGACATCCGCAAGGTCCGGCCGGGTATCGTCTACTGCTCCATTTCCGGCTGGGGCCAGAGCGGACCAAACAGCGGATACGGTGCTTACGATCATGTGATCCAGGCCGCGACCGGAATGATGGCACTGCAGGGCAGCCAGGCGAATAACGCCCCGGTAAAGGTCGGTTTTCCGGTCATCGACATCGCCACCGGAATCAGTGCCGCCGAGGCCATCCTGGCGGCTCTCATCCGGCGCCTGCGGGGCGATACGAGCCCGATAACGCTCGATGTCTCGATGGTTGATTCCGCGCTGGCGCTGATGTCCGGCCCCGCCGCCCTGACCCTGGCGACCGGCCGTGCGCCTGACCGCGTGGGTAATCGCGGCTTCGTCGGCAGTCCGGGAGCGGACACCTTTGCCACCACGACGGGCCATATCTCGGTAGCTGCCAACACAATGGGGCAGTTCGCAACGCTTTGCCGGCTGCTCGGGAAGCCGGAGCTTGCAGCACCGCCTTTCGTGCCGGAGGGTCTCGCGCCGGGGGACTTCCTTGCCAACGTTGCCAGCGAGCCGCTCCGCCTCAGGCTGGCCGAGGCCTTTGCGGCCGCTGAAGCTGCCGAACTGGAAACCGCGCTCAATGCCGCTGGCGTGCCTGCCGCCAAGGTCCGTGATCTCGGAGAGTATCTCCGCGATCTCTATCCGACCATGCCCGGGATCGGCGTGGAGGGCGAACCGGTGGCGCTCGGTCCAGCGTTTCGCTGGCGCGACATGGAAAGGCCGAGTCTATCACCAGCCCCGCGTCTCGGAGCAGATACCCATACGCTCATTCCGGCGGGACAGCCGATACGTCCGGCACGCTCCGCTTGTTGAAAGCGGAAATCCCGGGGCCGAAGCGCCCCGGCAATCGGCTCCCGGTCAATCCAGACTGCGGACGATGCGGAGAACCAGGGCCTCGCCGCTGACGCGCGGCATGGCATAAGCGACCCCGATCAGGACAATCAGCGCCACCAGATGGCCGGAACTGAATCGGATTGGGCGCAGATTGCGGGAATGGACCGCGAAGACGGCAAGCGACGCACCACCGATCGCAAAGGCGAGGACGATCTCCGGCACCGTATGCAGTCCGAGCGCCAGGCGGCTGGCCGCGATCAGGCCCAGCAGCAGGGCCGTACCGGTCCAGACCAGTACACGCGCAGCCCAGCCGTGCTGCGAGGCGATGATCATGGCGCAGATGCCGTAGAAGCCGGTGCCGATCGCCACATGACCGCTCGGGCTCAGCAGCCGCAGAGCCGTCCCCTCGTTCCAGCGCAGAAGGTGAAGGACAAACTTGCCGGCGACGGTTAGCAGCAGACAGATGCCGAACGCCACGGCCCAGCTGCGCGCGAGCTCGTGTCTGTCATTGGCGCTCCACAGGTAGAAGAACACGCCGAAGCCGCATAATAGCAGCAGGAGCGGATCCCCAAGATGGGTCAGTCTCGCGAAGAAGGCCTCGACCATCAGCCGTTACGTCCGCGCGGCACAGGAGAGACAGAGCGGGAGCGCATTCAGTCACACGGCCATTCGGGCGGGCGGGCATGCTCCTGCGCCGCGGTCGCAGGACCGCAGGGCCAGCGGCGCCGCTCCGGCGGCAGACCGATCTTCGGGCCATTCCCGTCCGTGTCGATCCGCCCGGGCTGTTTGGCATAATTGAGCACGACCGCGTCCGTCGTATTCAGGAACAGATTGTCATGGACGTGGAAGTCGGCACCGTAGACGATCGCGCCGAACCGGAAATCCTCGACATGATTGTTGGCTATCTCGCCTGATCCTGCCAGTTCGATGCCGATATCGCCGTGCCCGCGGCTGCCCGCCACCGCGTAATTCCCGGTGATCACCGTGTTGACGCCATTGGTCGGCACCAGCGAATAGGCGACGAAGGTCGACATTGTCTCACCCGGATCGGGACCGCGATTGCTGAAATCTTCCGCCCAGTTGTCACGCACAATCAGGTTCTCCGTGTAAGCCCCGATCGGCCCCACCTCGATCGGCATCCGAGCGACACGCTTGAATATATTCCGTTCGATCACGATGTCCCGGCCGCGGGCACGATCATTATTGAAGGCCAGGTTGATGCACTGTCCGCAGCCGGAGAAGTGGTTGCCGGAAATCGTCGAGCGGTCCAACCCCCAGCCGGTGATGACCCCGCCCGCGACATCGTGAAATGTGTTGTTGACGATCAGCGCGCCGCTCGCGCCGTCGATCCTGATCGATGTTTCGCCGCCCCGGAAGGTGCAGTCGCCGATGATGGCCGACTGTGAATTCGAAATGTCGATCTGGCCGCCCTCCAGGGTGAAGCCCCGGATCACGGTTCCGGGACCGCGTACAACCAAATTGCCGATGAGGGTGGCACCTTGTGGTGCGTAGAGCGTCACCTTTGGCGGAACTTCGAGATCGGAGATCTGGTATCGGCCGGGGGGGACAAAGACAACTGCGCCGCGCTCCGCCTGCCCGATCACATCTTTGATCCTGCCCGCATTATCGGTCGCGCATCCGGGTGAAGCGCCGCAGATCGCGATGGCCAAGATGACCAATACTCGGGCAGCGCGAGGCGGGTTCATGAATATCCCGAATGCGGGGCACGCATCACCTCTCCGGCCGGGTGATCCGGATACGGGTCTGCGGCCTGACTGCGCCACTGGTACGCAATGCGCAGTACGAATCCCCAGAAAGCGTAGAAAGGAATGGCGAAGAACGGCTTCTCCATATTGTCCTCGCCGACGCAGCCGATGAGGATCAGGATGGCAAAGGCGATGACGAGCAGGATGAGCCGCGCGGTATCATGGCTGCCCTGGCGTCGATGCTGCCAATAGGCCCGGAAGCCGGCGCGAAAGAATTCGACCTGGATCCAGATCCAGCTCACCAGGCCGATCAGGCCGAGCCGAGCCACCACTGAGATTACGGAATTATGCGGCTCGCGGGCGGTGACGCCGAGCGTGTCCTGGAAATCGGTCAGCGGGATGCCATAGCCCAGTCCGCCGATCAGCGCGATCGGGTCGGCCATCAGCTGCTCGTAGATGCGAATCCACCAATGCAGACGCAATGATACTCCTTCCGCCGCATCGGCGACATTTCCGTGTCCTTCGGCACCAATCCCGACAATGGCCAGAACATGATCCACGAAAAAGGACAGCGAAATCTGTGAAGTCAGCCGGCCGGAGATGCGGAAATCAAAGGCGGAGATGACGAGGAGAAGGAGACCCAGCAGCGGGAGCGTAATGCCCAGGCGGCCGAGCGCGCGCGGCTGGATGTAGAACAGCAGTGCCGCGAGACAGGCGAGCTGCAGATAGGTCGTGCGCTTCTGCAGGACGATCAGCGCGAAGGCGATCAGGAAGCCGGCGATGAGTGTCAGGGCCAGACGCTTCCCGGGCCTGTCGGCCGGCGCGATCAGGCAAGCGAAGGCGGCCCAGAGCAGCATCGTGCCGGCCGTGGCAAAGGAGCCGAAGATCGGCACGGCCTGACCCGAGGCCCCGGAGATCGTCGGCGAGATGGCGGCGATCTGGTCGGCGAAGACGAACAGCAGGCTGTAGCCGCAGGCCAGGATGAAGATCGGTCGGAGCCAGCGTACCAACCGCTGCGTCGCGCGCGGATCGGCGGCCAGACTGAAGCCTACGATCACGAACAGGGATTCGATCAGCGGGGTAGCATCGCGCAGGGCCCAGATGCCGTGTTCTGCCGCGTCGAAGGTCAGGCGGCCGAGTCCCCAGCCCCACCAGATCAGGAAGGGCGCCAGGATCACGATGGCGCCCATGCGCGACAGCGCCAGCCGCGGGTTGATGCCGGCAAGAACGACAACGAGCAGCACTTCGCCTAGCGGTATGCCGAAGCCGGTCGGCGGAATCCGCAGCAGCATGAAGGCGTAGCCCAGAATGAGGTATCCGCCCAGCAGGATCAGCAGCGCCGAGACTTTCAGCCGGTCAAACGCCGTGCCCATCAGGCCAGCCCATGGACCCGGATGACCTTCTCGCGCCAGGAGAATGCCTGGCAGCGCTGCCGCGCGCCTTGGGCAAGCGACTGGCGCGTCGTTTCGCGGGCAAGGCTGATCAGCGCGTCTCCCATCTCGGCGATCACCTGCTCCGCGCTTTTATCGGTCGTATCGACCGCATAACCGCAGCTGGCATCCACCAGGGCGGCCGGACCGCCGAGCTTGAGGCAGACGACCGGCAGGCCGTAATGCATGGCCTCGAGGATCACCATGCCGCCCGTATCGTGCATGGCCGAGAACAGCAGCACATCGTGCTCAGCATAGAGTCGCGCCATCCCGTGGTGATCCTGCCAGGGCAGCCAGTCGATGTTGCCAGCGATGCTGAGATTCTCCGCCAGCTTCTGCCAGCGCCGTTTCATCGGCCCGTCGCCGGCCATGGTCAGCCGTGCCGACGGTACCGCCCTCACCAGATGGGCGAAGGCCGGCAGGCCCAGATGCATGCCCTTGTAGTCGACGAAGCGGCCGGCATAGAGCACGCGGAAACAATCCTGCTGCGGCCGTCGCGGCGCGGCCGCCAAACCGATCGTCGCCTCCGGGTCCTCGGCGCCGATCGCCAGTTCCACCTGTGCCTTGTCGCGGTAGCGGCGCGGCAGCAGATGCAATGTCTCGGCGGAGGTGACGTAGATGCGTTCGGCCCGGGCGAATGTCTCGCTCATGAAGGGCGTGAACCGGATCAGCACATTGGCGGCATCGCGGGCGGCGTCATGCAGCAGCCCGTAGAGACTGTAGCCCCAGCGCAGCCGCCACGGCGCCCGCTCCCCGCCGCCCACGGGGCCGAATACAAAAGGGATGCCGAGCCTGCCCATAAAGCTGGGAATGCGCAGCCCGGCATAGGTCACATGATGGACCCGGTCGAACTTCTCCCGCGCGTGCAGCTCGCGGGCAAAATCAACCGCCAGCCATTGCCACAGGGCGGCATGCAGGTGCAGTGGCCCCCGGGCCTGCCAGCGGAAGGGTTTCGGAACGTCGAAAAAGGCGCACCGCAGCTGCACGCCGAGTTGCATCCGCTGCACGGTCCGCTCGATGGCCGGCCGAGCCTCGGAACAGGTCAGGATCACGACCTCGTGACCGGCGCGGACAAGGGACAGCGCCCAGTTCCAGCCCACCGCATATTCCGACCCCCTGTCCGGCTCGCAGGCAAAGGCGGAAAGCAGGATTTTCAAGGCCATGCCTCCTCGTGTCGCGAAAAACGATGCCAGACCGGCAAAAAAAAGAAAAGAAAAAAATGACGAAAAAACGACTTCTTTTTGTTATCGAGTCCTGCGATCCTTCACGAAGGCGGTTCCGGATTATCGGGCTCAACAAGGGCGGCTGGCATGAAGAAAATCTCGGTTGGGCTCCCTGTCTATAATGGCGCCAATTACCTGGCCGCTGCCATAGAATCGATCCTGGGACAGACCTACCCCGACTTCGAGCTGGTGATTTCCGACAATGCATCGTCCGACGGCACTGCCGATATCTGTCAGGCCTATGCCCGCAGGGACGGGCGCATCCGCTACATTCGCCAGCCGCGCAACATTGGCGCCGCCGCGAATTACAACATCGTCGCGGAGATGAGCGAGAGCCCTTACTTCAAATGGGCCGCCCATGACGATCTGCTGGCGCCCGGCTTCCTGCAGACCTGCCTCGACGCCCTCGAAACCGATCCGTCCATCGTACTCGCATCGCCCGCCTCGGCGCTGATCGACGAGGCTGGTGCCCTCCTGCCCTATTGCCCTGAACGCGGCGGCATCATCGACCATATGGGTGTCTGCTGGCCGGTACTGCCCGAGCAGAACAACGAGCTGAAATCGACCGATCCGGTGCGCCGGTTCAGCGCGGTGATGCTGAAGATGTTCATGTGCATCGAGATCTTCGGGCTGATGCGGCGTTCGGCGCTGCTGCGCGCCCTGCCGCAGGGCTCGTTCAGCGGAGCCGACAAGGTGTTTCTCGCGCAGATGAGCCTGCTGGGCCGCTTCTGGCTGGGCCAGGAGACGCTCTTCTTCCGCCGCTGTCATGCCCAGCAGTTCAGCGCGCAGGTTTCAGGCGCCTATCGCGCGGCATGGTTCTCGGGGCGACGGGACTCGATTTTCATGCAGCAGCTTCGGCTCCTTGTCGCCTATTGCCGCGTGGCTGTTACGGCCGGCTTGCCGATCGTGCAGCGCGGCGCCTGCCTTCATGCTGTCGCGCAGCGGGCGATATCCCGCGGCCACCAGTGGCAGCGGCTGACCGGCGCGCTTGTCGGGCTTCCGCGCCATCCGGAGTACAAACCCGCCCTGCGCCCGATTGCGAGCGGGCGTGGCGAGGGATGGCGTTCCAGCGGCAGCTGACGTCACGCGCCTGACGCCGGAACGTCAGCCGCTTCGAGGGTGCAGAGAAAAAAGAAGGCCGCCGGATTACTCCGGCGGCCGGGGAGGCGTGAGTTGCAGTCTGGATCAGGCGAGCAGCACGTCGAAGTGGATGGTGCCGGTATCATGGCTGCCATCCTTGTCCGCGACCGTGTAGTCAACCGCGTCCTTGCCGGTGAAGCCGGCCTTCGGCGTGTAGATGGCAGTGCCGGAGCCGGCATCCCACTTTACGCTGCCGCCCTTTTCGGTCGCGATATCGATATCGGTGACCTTCAGCCCGCCGTCCTTGCCGGTATCGTTCATCAGCAGGTATTTGCTGTTGAAGTAATATTTCTGACCGGCCTGGGTCTTGTGGAAATCGTCACCGACGACAACCGGGTTACCGCTGCCGCTCGACGGCGGCGGATTGGCCGGCGCCGGATCCGTCGGCATCGGCGTTGTAGTACCGTTGCCGACCTGCATGTAGACGATTCCGGTATCGGTGCTGCCGTCCTTGTCCATCAGCGTATACTCGATGGAATCCTTGCCCTGCCAGCCCTTCAGCGGGGTGTAGATGGCGGTACCGCTGCTGTCGAGCGTAACGGTGGCGCCGGCATCCGACTTGGCGGCCAGGGCGGCAACCTTCAGACCGCCATCGGCGCCCTTGTCGTTCATCAACAGGTACTTCGTGTTGAAGTACCATTTCTGATCGACGCCGGTCTTGTAGTTGTCGTCGCCGGCGACAACCGGATGGCCCGAGCCGCCGCCGCTGGGCGGGTCGGTGGGCACCGGCTCGGTCGGCTTCGGCGTCGAGGTTCCGGTACCGACCTGGATGAAGACGGTTCCGGTATCCTTGCTGCCGTCCTTGTCGATGACGGTATAGTCGATGGAATCCTTGCCCTGCCAGTCCTTGACCGGGGTGTATTTCACCGTGCCGTCGTTCGAGAAAGAAACCGTTCCGCCAGCCGCGCTCTTCGCGTCAACCTGGGTAACCTTGAGACCGCCATCCTTGCCCACATCGTTCAGCAGCAGGTATTTGGTGTTGAACCAATGCGACTGGTTGACTCCGACCTTGTAATTGTCGTCTCCGGCAACCACCGGATGGCCGCTGCCCTCACCGGAGCTCGGCGGCGGCACCGGGTCGGCAGGATCGGGCTGGGTGGGCTCGGTCGGCGTCGGAGTCGACACGGTGCCAGGCTTCTGCGGCATCGGGAAACCGCTTCCCGAAGTCTGGTTATTCGCAACTGTGCCGGACTGGTTGCCGTAATTCAGCACCCTTTCGATATACTGGCCGACAAAGGCGTTGTCGTGAACGTTAAAGCCCTTGCCGTACACGATCGATCCGTACCAGAAATTCTCGACGTAGTTGCCGGTGATCTCACCCGAACCATTCAGTTCGATGCCGACACCACTGCCGATGCCCTTGGCGTAGTTGCCCTTGATCAACGTGTTCACGCCATTGGCCTGCACGAGGGAATAAGCGACATCGGTGCTCCAGCCCTGATCGGACCCCGCGTTGTTCATGTTCTCCGACCAGTTACCCTGGACGACCATGTTCAGGGTATAGGCCTCGCTCGGCCCAACCTCGATCGGCATGCGCTGCGTGCCGGTGAAATAGTTGTTCTCGATCTTGATGTACCGGCCCTGGGAGGTGTTGTTATTGAAGTTCAGGTTAATGGGCTGCCAGGAATCATAGAACTTGTTGCCCGAGATGGTCGACTGGTCGAGGCCCCAGCCGGCTATCACGTTGCCCGACACCTTGTGAAACTCGTTGTTGACGATCGACGCCGAACGCGCGTTGTCGAGGTTGATCGCACGGCTGCCGCCGACGAAATCGGAATTCTCGACCTTCGTGCCGGTAGTGTTGCCGATGTTGAGCGGGCCGCCGGAAAAGGTGAATCCGCTGACGGTGGTGTTGTTGCCGCCGACAGTCATGCTGCCGGTGAGCGTGACGTTTCCGCCCGCCTTCAGGGTGATATTCCCCGGCAGCACGAGACCGGACACATTATAGGTGCCGGTGGGGACAATGACGGTGGAACCCGGCGCAGCCGACTGTACGAGACTCTGAATCGATACGGCCAAAATTCTTCTCCTTCAAACGCCGGCATTGAAAGCCGGCTGGGTAATCATCTGTCATCGCCTGCGGGGGACAGGGACAACGGCACACAGATCGCAACAAAGGGTCGCTGCGGGACCGAGCGGAGTACAGCAACGACCTCTCCGCTGGTTCAGGAACCTAGTCACTCAGGTCGGGCGGCCAACGTTATTTTCCGGTAATCGTAAACGGGCAGCGGGATTTTATACGCCAACCTCCAGTCTCGGATTCAGGAAGGCTCATGCGATGAAGCAGAGGGTGACGAGACAACCGATGCCATGGCTGCGCCCGCGTCTGCGCGCAGTGAACGCGACCGCATCAGACCTCGCACGTCATCTCGAACTGCCGCCGGTGCGCGTCTATGAAATGATCAAGGGCCGGCGGAAATTTCAACCCGGCGAGATCGCAAAAGCCGCGTCATTCCTGAAGATTGGCGAAGCGCAGCTGCTCCGCCTCATCGAGGGAAAAGCCGGTGCGGACGATGTCGGCATCGACGATGTGAGCGCGCTGCCATGGTCGGCGGCAGGCGAGACGACACCACCATTGATACGCACCACGCTGTCTTCACAAGGCTTCTGGATTCTGCACGTCAAAGAAGAATTCGGTGCAGCGGATAGACCCGACCTCATTCCACTCCCGCCGACCGCATTTGCCATCGTCGTTCAGGACGAACACAACAGCCCCGTCTATCGCGCGCGCGACTGCATCCTGATCGATCCGGAGCTGCCGGTGAATCCCGGTGACGATGTTGTGCTCTCGAATGTCACAACCATCGCCACAGACAGCCGGGCGGAGGTTATCCCCGGTCAGCTGACGAACATGAACGAAGCCGCGTGGTCGCTGCGGCAATACGCTGTCGGCGTCGAGCGAACATTTTCGAAGGCACAGCTTCCTGGAGCCTGGAAGATTATCAGCCGGTTCGTTCCAGTCATGCATTTGTCACAGGCGCCCCTCACAGCTGATGATTCGCAGCGGCCGGAGTCGGAGTAGCATCGCCGGACACGACCGACCATCGAGGGGGCGCAGGGTGGGATTCCGACGGCTGGAGATCGAATACCAGGAGATCGTCGCCTGCCCCCTGTGCGGCCAAGCCGGGACGGCGCGGTCCGCGCTCCGGCGCCCCGGCTACCATTTCGGGCGGCTCGAGATCCCGCTTCCCTCCGGCGGCGTCGCGCTGCTGGAATGCGGCCGCTGCAGCATGCTGTTCAAATCGAAAGTCCCCACAGCCGAGGCCTGCGACAGAGTGATGTCGAGCGGCGCGACCGACGTCTGGCGCCCGAAGACCGGCGAGCATCCCGCCCTGTCAATGATGCGGCCCTATCTGGAGGACGCACGGTCCTTTCTGGATATCGGCGCCTCAAACGGCGACCTCCTCGCCCAGCTCGGCGATCGCGCCGAGCGGCTATCGGCCATGGACGTGGTCCAATATGCGCCATGCAGGAATGTCATCGATGGACGGGGCGAATACATTATCGGCCAGCTTGAGCAGGGCGTGACATGGTCCCACCAGCCCTACGACGTCGTGACCGCTTTCGACGTCTTCGAGCATTTCCTTGAGGCCGATAAAGCCGTGGCCAACGTACTCGCCTTTGTCCGGAGCGGCGGGTATCTCGTCATCGAGACCGGCGACTGGCGCACGATTCCGGATCCGGGCAGCTGGTACTACACAAACCTGTTCGAGCATCAGATATTCTGGACCCGAAAGACCTTCGAGTACCTGACAGAAAGATTTCCATTCTCCGTCGCGCAGTATTCTCTGGTGAACCATAAGGGGCGACGGGCGATGGGGCCGGCCAAGCGCATGGCTTTGTCAGCCATCGCGCAGCTCGCGCCAAATCCCCTGTTTCGCAACGCGATGCTGATGGCGGGTCGTGACCCCGGTCATTTCGGGGGGCCCGGCCTGGTCGACCATGCGTTCGTCGTTATGAAGGCTGCCTCAGGGAACGGACCAGACCGGCCCACCCTGTAGATCGGCAATGTAATTGGAAACACCTCTGAAGTGCTCCAGGTCCTCGTAGTAGGAATCGATCTCGACCAGACCGCCGCCAGGTACAATTCTGCGGATCCGGTACCCGTTTTCGGTCAGGAAATCCCATATGTCGCGAAAGAAAACCCGAGCATATATGCCGGCGGAACCGAACTCGAAAGCAATGGCGCGGATGACGCCGCGTTTGATCGCGTTCCTTGCACCTTTCAGAACATAGAATTCATGGCCCTCGACATCGATCTTCAGGAAGTCGACGCGGGTGATGCCGACGTCCTCAATGAAGGTGTCTAGGGTCGAAACCCTGACATTCGAGCGCCGGAAATCCTGTCCGGCGAAATAAGAATCCCGACGATTGTAGATCGATGCATTGCCCGCGTTTTCACATGGGGAGTAAAAGGCACTCTCACCTTCCTGCTCACCAACTGCCGACTGGATAACCTTGCAGCGGTTGCTTTCCATCGGCCGCAGGTAAGCGTCTACACAGCTCTGCTGCGGCTCGAACATGTAGACCATCTTCGGGCCGAGCGAGAGAATGGCTTTCGTCCACTCCCCCTTGTTGGCTCCGACATCGAAGACTACCGCGCCCTCACTTACATAGCGGGAGGCGGCTCTGAACTCGGCATCGCAATCCCATCCCGTACCGCTGCCTTTCCCCTGCAGTATCTGGGCGCCGATTTCTATAAACGAAAGCGCATTCTGGGCACGCCTGCCGCTCATCAGCCGCCCGAGCCTGGGGGCAACGACCTTTGCCAGGCTCCGTGAGTATTTCAGCTGGTGAACCTTTGTTGCCATTGCCAACCTCTTCCACCCCGCAGATCCCGGATGCCTTGTCGCGAACCGGCCGCTTCAATGTCTAGGCCTGTTCAGCCCTGGTGCTCCATGCCTCGTTGGCCGACTGGGCCTTTCCAGTTGCGCCGCCAGCCCGCAACGCCCGTCGCAGTCTCGGCAGGGTTCCGGACAGCAGCAACTCGAGCAGGGGGGCATCCTGGAAGTTGCCGTTATAGGTGAGACGCGGCAGCAGGAACGGACGCAGGCGGTCGGAGGTGAATATCGTATTGCACTCGGTGGTGACCGCCGTCCGGAAGCCAAGCCTTCGGCACATCTCGGCCTCACGCGGGCCGGCGGCCTCGCTGTCGCCATAGGGATAGGCGAAGTGATGCACCGGCACGCCAAGCAGGGCTTCACATTCCTGCTTGCTCTGCGCGATCTCGCGGTAGGCCTCAGCCTCATCCAGGCGCCCCAGGCAGGCATGATGAACGCCATGTGCCCCAAATTCTACCAACCCACTGGCCTGCATGTTTGTGATCATTGCGGGCGTCAGAAGATCGCGAGCAGCCAGTGCGGCGAAGTCGATCCCGTAGCGGTGCTCCAGTTCGTGGCATACCGCGCGGACCTGTTCAGGTCTGGCGGCGACGAGAAGCGGGGCCACTGACTGATAAGCGAAGCGCTTCTGCCGTTCGGTTCGGGCGGCAAACTGGAATTCCCTCCCGTCCACCGTAAGGCTGATGATGTCTGTCGTGGCCAGCACGGCCTCCAGGCCGAGCAGCCAGAGGGGAAACTCGCGCCGGACGAAGCTAGGCACGAGATATACAGTCATAGGCACACCGAACTCCTGGCAGACGGGAAATGCCTGCGTATAGGTATCGGTAAAGCCGTCATCGAATGTCAGGCAGACAAATTTGCCGATGTCCTCTGGCCTCTGCAGCCAATCCGCAAGACCACTCATCGACAGAAAACTGTAGCCCTGATCCTTCAGCGTCCGGACAATCCCCCGGAATGTCTCTGGTGTGACGGGAACAGCCTGCGAAGCAAAGGTCTGGCTTCCACGGGGCAGCACCCGATGGAAGGAGAGGATACCCCCCCGCCCCGCGTGGCGCCGCGCCATTAGCCGCGGCAGGCCGCTGGCCCATGTCGACCAGAGTGCGTAGCGCAGGAGTTCGCGTTCGATCGCCAACAGAAACCTCCTTATGCCGCTGAATTGCCAGGTAACGGACGAATGGGTGCGCCGTCATGGGCATTCCGTCTGCTCCAGCGGAGGAGCGGTATCAGAAGCACCGCAACCCGGACGCTCTCCACCAGAAGCGAGCAAAGGATCAGTCCGGTTATGCCTCCATACTCGACCAGAGGAAAAGCAACGATGACGCTGAATGGGGTTGCGACTGCGTAGGACCAGAAAATAAGGCGCGTATTCTCGAGGGCAGCGGCCCAGATGATCAGAACAGCACCGATTCCGTAAACGGCAGCCGGAGCGCATAACAGCCGGACGAGCTGGCCGAGCCCCTGATATTCCTCGCCGTAGAGCAGGTGCACCACATAATCCGGCGCGGCATTGAGCAATGCTATGGCGGCGGCAATCAGGGTTGCGCAGAGCACGGCCAACCGTCCGATGTAACGGCGTAGTTCCGCCGGTCCGCCCTCATGCAGAGCACGCGCTGCCTGCACCGGCGCGAAATTGTCCAGCGACAGCAACAGGAGATTCAGGACACCGGTGATGGTGGTTGCCGCCTTCAGGGCGCCAGTCGCGGCAGCACCAAGCATGATCCCAGATACAGCCATGAAGGCCTGTGTGGTCGCCCAGAACATGAGGCCGGAGGGCAGCATCCATTTCGAGAAATGCCAGTGGCGGCGCAGTACACTGCGGAAGGCCGCAGCATTCCATTCGAACCTGCCGAACAGGCGGGCCCCCTGGCTCATGGCGATCGAACAGGCCGCAGCGATGATCCAGATGCCAGCTTCCGCAGTAGCATCGGGCAATGCATAAGGCAGCGCCAGGATCGCCCCAAGCTGGCATCCGAACCGTAGCAGGTCTATGCCGAGAGCCGCTCCGGGGCGCCCCCGGGCGAAGAGATAGCGGCGAAAGAATTCGTATAGTTGATACGCGATGATTGTGACGCCCAACGGCAGTGCCATCTCGGTCAATCTGGATATGGGCGTAAGCCAGGCGGTCAGCAGAACGCCGGCAAACGCCAGCAGACCGAGTAGTATGCAGGCCGCGACCTGTTGGGCAAGCACCGCATGATAGTATCGGGGACTATCCGCCTCGGGCTGCTTCGGCCCGATATTGAGCATGGGCTGAATAATGCCGGCAAATTGCAGCGTGGCCATGAACTCGACCAGCATCCACGCCAAAGCAAACCGGCCAAGCTCGTAGATTCCCAGGGCGCGCGCGAGCAGGATCACGCCCAGGAAGTTTCCGCCGCTGGCCACGACCTGGTCGATAAAGGCGAATTTCATCAGCCGGTTGGGAATGATCCAGCCCAGCGCCAGCGCAAAGACGGACCACGCCTGCTTCATAACGGATGCGCTTGTGGTGCGTCGGGCGGAGCGGCCCCACCTCCGTAAGGCGACGGCTCTGCCAACCGGTCAGGCGACGCTGACGCTTCCGTGTTAGCACGCCGGGCCGGTTGGATGCCGAGCGCAAACTGCCCTTCGCCGATGCCCTCGTCCGGCTCGATGATACGGGGGCGCGGAATGGGGATGAGGAACCGCCCGCCGGCAGCGCGATAGGCGGCCTGCTGGTGGAGCACTTCGCCGGCAAAATTCCAGGCCAGCAGCAGCACCAGGTCCGGCCGGCTTTTGAGCAGATGATCGGGGGGAACAATCGGGATATGCTGGCCGGGCATCAGTTTGCCGTGCTTGAATGGGGTGGCATCGGCTACGAATTCGAAGAATCCAGGCTCCAGATCGAGGCAGTTGACGAGAGTCGACCCTTTCGCGGCGGCACCGTAGGCCGCGATCCGTTTCCCCCGGCTCTTTTCGGCGCGCAGCATGCTGCTGAGCGACTCTCTGAGCTCGGCGACGCGCTCGGCAAAGCCTTCATACCAGTCCAGGCGATCGACCCCGAGTTCCCGCTCGTAGCGAAACAGTTGCTCGAACGAGGCACTCTGCCTGGTATCCCTGCTCACCCAGAGGCGTAACGACCCGCCATGAATGGGGAGCCGCTGGACGTCGTTTATGTGCAGACCGTGCCGGGCAAAGAGCGGGATGAGTCCGTGCAGCGTGTGATAGAAGTGGTGTTCATGGTATATGGTATCGAACTCGCATTTCTGGATCATGTCGACGGCATAAGCGATCTCAAACACCGCGACACCGTCGTCCGCCAGAAGCCTGGCAAAGCCGGCGACGAAGTCGTTGATTGCATGGACATGAGCCAGGACATTGTTGGCGACCATGACATCGGCCCGATATCCCTCGCCCGCGAGGCGGTCCGCCAATCTGAGAGAGAAAAAGTCGGTCAGCGTGGAAATACCCGACCTACGCGCCTGCTCGGCGGGGCCGTCTGCCGGGTCAATACCGAGGCATGGAACTCCCCGTTCGAGAAAATTTCGCAACAGGTAGCCATCGTTACTTGCAACCTCCACGACGAGATTGTCGGGGCCGAGGTGCCGCTCCCGGATCAGGCGGTCGGCGATGTCCGAAGCATGCTGCAGCAGAGCGGGAGATGAAGAGGAATAATAGGGGAAGTCGCGCTGATACAGAATTTCGGGCGGGACCGTTTCAGTCAGTTGCAGCATCGCGCAGTCCGCGCAGAATGCCAGCTGCAGCGGATAGCGTTCCTCCTTCTCGGCCGCTGCTGCCGAGGGAAGCAGCGCATTGGATGGTGGATGGTTTCCCAGATCGAGGATGATATGAAGCGAGCGGCTCTGGCAGGATCGGCATTCACGAATTCGCATGCTTGTTTCTCCTGCTGAAGCTGGAAGACGAACATCCGGTATGGAGCAAACGCAATCCCTCAGGCGTCCACCGCACGCCGCGCCGCACGCCATCTCTGGCTGGCCAGCATCATGACAAACTGGAAATTGGATCGCAGATAGCGGCCGGTAAGGCGACGCGGCTCCTGGGCCAGGCGAAACACCCACTCGAAACCTGTGCGCCGCAGCATTCGCGGCGCCCGCTTCACCTTGCCGGCCATCATCTCGAACGCCCCACCCACGCCGATCAGGACCGGCGCGTTCAATGCATCGCGATGCGCTGCCATCCAGCGATCCTGTTTCGGGGCGCCGAGGCCGACCCAGATAATATCTGGGTTGGCGGCATTCAGCATTTCGTCGATCTCCTGCTCCTCGTCGCGGGTCAGCGGACGGAATGGGGGCGAGTGGTGGCCTACGATTCTTGCTTCAGGAAATTCGCGACCGAGCTCCTGCCGGATCAGCAGGAGCGTCTCCTCGGAAGAACCATAGAGGAAATGCCGGTAGCCGCGCGCTTCCGACATCCGGAAAACTGCCGGCATCAGGTCGGGACCGCATATGCGATCTGCGGCCGGGTAGCCTTGCTGGCGCAGGAGCCAGACGAGAGGCATGCCGTCCGGCGTGGCCATCGCGGCCGAGCGATAAATGGCCTGGACATCCGAGGCGAACTGACTTTCAACCAGCGCATGGACATCGATGGTGCAGATGTAGTGACGCTGAGCCCGGGTAATCCATTCGTCTATGGATGCCAGGGCGTCATTCATGGTCAGCGCGCTCACGGGGACGCCGAGCACTTCTGGCCGTGGATGCATAAACTCTTCCTCCGAGAAGTTGGTCGTGGAGGCAACCGCGTTCGACATCAGATCAGCGTACTGGCGGAGACCGGCTCGGCCTGCAGATCTCCGAGTGCACCCAAAGTCACGGCGCCGCCACCATACCGGACCAAGTCGGCGGCGATCTCCTGCCGGTAGATCGGGTTCATTGCAATCACTAGGTCCGGCGGAAACCGTGACAGATGTTCGGGGCCCACGATCTGCTTTCCGGTGCCTGGGACGAATTTCCCCCAGCGGAAAGGATTGATGTCGACCAGGTACTCGATCTTTTCTGCCGCCTTGACCGCCGAGAGAAAGGCGACAGCCTTTGATCCGGAGCCCCACAATGCGACCCGGCCTCCCTTGCGGGTAACAGAGCCGATTAGCGCATCCCAATATGCTGCGCATTCGGAAGCGGCGTATGAGAAGTTCGCCACGTCTCTGGTCAACTGTTCCACATTTCCGTCATGCGCTGCTGCTTCCGCCCTGCCCGCCGATTGCGCCGGATAGGCCTCGATCGTCAGATACTGATCGTCATAGCCACAATCCATCCGCAGGATGTCAAACCCTGCGCTGCGGAAGAGGTATCCGAGAGAGGCCGGAGAGAAATAGGAACAATGCTCATAATAGATGTCCCAGAACGCGCCCTCGGCGAGAATTCGACGGACATCAGGAATCTGGAAGAAAACGACGGTACCGCGTTCCGGCGAGGCAATCCGCCGTACAGCCCGCACAAAACGCTGCGTCTCGGCGATATGCTCCAGCGTCATGCGGCAGCAGACGAAATCCGGAGCCGCCTGGTCGGTATTTTCGGAGAAATACTCCCGCCTGAAGGTGATGTTCGCTTTGCCTGTTTCAGCCCTCTCAGGCACGAAACTCGGATCGTATCCGATCCCGGCATTATCCCCCATGTCGCAGAGCAAGCGAAGAAAAGCACCCTTGCCGCAGCCGATCTCGACGATCTCCTTCCCAAACAGGTCATATCGGCCGATCAGATCCTCTGCGAGCTGTTGCTGATAGACCCGATAGGTTTCCGAGAAAACCTGCGTTTCCTCATACAGATCGGAATATACCGTGGCGCCGCTCTCCCAGGCGGCATTAAAGACGAAGGCACAATTTTCGCAGAACGCCAGATGTATATCGCCCCTCTTCAGGCCTTCGGCGCGGCTGCGGTCGGCAAACATCAGGCAACTGTTCACCGGCACCTGGAATATCCGGTGGAAGATGTACCCATCTTCCACGCCGCAATTCGGGCAACGTTTCGTCGTCACGGTTGACTCACTCCGCTCGACTGGACATCCACGGCTGGTGCATCGCGGAAGGCCGGCGCAAAGCCCTCCGCCGCCGGCACTGGTTCATGAGACCGCGGCAGTTTGCGTAGCGACTGATCGAGAATGCCGGCCGCCAACAAAGATTTGAGATGCGCCAGGCGCTGATAACGCGCCCCTTCAAAGTCCTCGAGCGCAAGGCCAAATTTCGCGTAGCAGGCATGAAGTTCCAGCGCTCCTGCCATGGCGGTCCATTGCGGCTTGAAGTTCGGAAGCCTGCTTTCGATTTTTCTGAAGCTCACACGGTAAGAGCGCTTGTCGGTTGCGGCACCGTCGGCATAGGCGATCGCGGCCCCCTCCACCGTGTTCCGGACGATCTCCGCTATGCTGCGCACCCGATAGTTCTCAGCAGTTGTTCCGACATTGAATGTCTCGCAATGGACGGCTTCCCGTGGCGCCTCGACTGCCGCCAAGAATGCCCTACTGATATCCGCGATATGGACCAGGGGCCGCCACGCCGTCCCGTCACTCTTAAGGAAGACCCGTCCGGTCGTTACGGCATGTGCCATCAGGTTGTTTAAAACCAGATCGAACCGGATACGTGGCGAAAATCCGTAGGCGGTGGCGCTGCGAAGCAGCACAGGAGAAAACCGGTCATTGGCGAGAGCGAGCAACCCTCGTTCTGCCCGATACTTCGATACAGCGTAAGGCGTGACCGGATTGGTTTTCGATGTCTCGTCGACCCAGTCCTGTTCCGCCGCGCCATATACGCTGCAGGTGGACGAAAAAACAAACCGCTCAACGCCGGCTTCCCGGGCCAGTTCTGCCAGCCGGATCGTCGCCGTGTCGTTGACGTCCATCGTCGTTTCCGGAAACAGATCCCCAAGAGGATCGTTGCAGATTCCCGCAAGGTGGACGATGGCATCCACGGTACGGAGCTGGGCGACCGTCAGGTCCCGTATGTCGGAGTTGACCGTGACGATATCGGAGGATGTGTCGGTGCCGAAGGTGCATCCCGCAAAGAGCTCGGTGTCGACACCCACCACCTGATGGCCTGCCTGCAGCAGCATTTGCGTGAGAATGGTCCCGATATAGCCTGTGTGACCGGTGACGAGAATCTTCATCGCATCCCCCTATATGTTCATTCCCAGGTCTTCCAGGGCGCGACGCCTTTGGACCACAGATCCTCGAGGAGGATCTTTTCCCGCAGTGTATCCATGCATTGCCAGTAGGAACGATGCGTGTAGGCGACGAGCTCGCCGTCGGCTGCGAGCGCCTGCAGCGGCTCGCGCTCCCACATCGTGTCGTCGCCAGCGATGTAGTCGAATATGCCCGGCTCTAGCACGAAGAAGGCGCCGTTGATCCAGCCCTCGCCCTGCTCGGGCTTTTCGGTAAAGCGCTGAACCATGCTGTTGCCCGCCAGTTCGACGAAGCCGAAGCGGGACGGTGCGCGAACCACAGTTATTGTAGCCAGTTTTCCGTGGGCGCGATGGAAGGCCAGCAGCTCATCGAGGTTGACGTTGGAGATGCCGTCGCACCAGGTGAGCATGAAGGTGCCGCCGCCTAGATAGGGCTGCAGCCGCTTGATGCGCCCGCCCGTCGCCGTTTCAGCACCCGTATCGATCAGATGGACCGTCCAATCCGGCCCTGCAGCCGGTCCGTGGAGGGAGGTGAAACCATCCCGCGTGCGTACGGTCAGATTCTGGCTATAGGTATGCAGATTGAGAAAATACTGGATTACCGCTTCTTTCCTGTAGCCGAGGGCGATGATGAACTCGTTCATCCCGTGGACGTCGTAATGCTTCATGACGTGCCAGATGATTGGCTTGCCGCCAATCTCGACGAGGGGTTTCGGCCGGGCACTTGTCTCCTCGGAGAGCCTGGTCCCGAGGCCGCCGGCCAGGATCGCCACCGGCGGCGACTTCAGTCGTCGGACCGCCCCTCTCTCTCCCGCCACCAATGCGTCTACTTCCTGAATCATTTTTGTCATGAGCGACCACTGGTGCGACGGTTTGCATCGGCATTGGCCGCTTTTGTATCAATAACGAAAAGAAAAGAAAAGAAAAAAATAAGACAACGATAAGACAGGGCAAATGCATTCTTGTAAGATTGCCTGCCGGCGCCTATATCACCGTTTGGTCACGCACGACCTGCATGCTACGATTCGCGTGCATGATACAATGAGGGCTAGGTGAATTGAGCAAAGCCAGAATTCGCGGGAAAATCCGCCGAGAAGAATGGCCGAAGATTATCGCGCGCTTCCGGAAGGGGGAGACGTTGGCCGATATAGCCCGAAGCTACGAGTGCACGGCGCCGGCGATCCGCTACATCGTTCATCGCGCCGATCATTCGCCGACGAAGCCTGATACCGCAGCAAACCAGTCTCCCGCCCGCGGCGAAAACGATCGCGTGACCGCGCAAGTCGTTTCCGTCGAAAGCAGGATTCACCCGGTGCGACGTTCCGCCGATGAAATATGGGAGCGCGTCAACAGCGATATCGCATCGTTTCTGGCCGGCCTGGATGCAATCTCTCTCAGCGACAGCGATGCCAACTTTGAAGCGCTGCTCCTTGCCACCGACCGGTTGCTGCGCTCGAGCGCGCGCACCCGGGTGGAAATCGAGCGAGTCCTGGAGAGCCGCAAGAGTACTCGTCGCAGAAGGCTTCCATAGCCGGCGCCGCCACCGCGCCAAAGCTTCGACCGCCACTAATCCCTTCGCAATCAGTAGGCATTCGTCCCGCGCACGATGACGGGAAATGTCAAAGCCAGAACTTTCAGATCCAGCAGCAGCGACCAGTTGGCGATGTAGAACAGGTCGTGCTCAAGGCGATTCCGCATCTTTTCGAGCGTTTCCGTTTCGCCTCGCCAGCCATTCACCTGAGCCCAGCCGGTAATGCCGGGCCGCACGCGGTGCCGTGCCAGATAGCCATCAATGAGAGGGGCATACTTGTCGTTGTGTGCCGTCGCGTGGGGCCGGGGTCCGACGAGCGACATGTCACCCAACAGGACATTAAACAACTGGGGGAGTTCATCCAGGCTGGTGCAGCGGAGGATGGCGCCAATGCGCGTCACGCGCGGGTCATTGCGCCGTGCCTGGGGAATGCCGGGATCCGGATCCGGCACATGATGCATGGTGCGGAACTTAAAAACGCAGAACCGGTTATTGTTGAACCCGTGGCGCTCCTGCCGGAATATCACAGGACCCGGGCTGTCCAGCTTGATGAGCACGGCGAGCAGCAGCAGCAGTGGCGTCAGCAGGATAAGCAGAAAGCTGGTCAGTACGATGTCTTCCGCGCGCTTCAGGGGGGCGCCCCAGCCGGACAACGGTCTCGCCTGGATCGTCAGAGCTGAGATGCCGGCCACTTTGCTGAGCCCCTGGACCGGAAAGCCGAGATCGGGGAGCCGTGGAGAAATCTTCACCTCGACCTGGGTCAGCGCCAGTTTCGCCATTGTCTGCCGCAAGCCCGCAGATGGGTCGCCGGTTATTGCGAGGATCACCTCGTCGACTTCGCCGGAATTGGCCAGCAATGTAAGACGGTCCAGACTCCCTGCGCTTTCATCCACTCCCGCCGCAACGTCGTCTTCGACAAAAAGACCAATGACGGTAGCCTCCTCGCTATGGGCCTGCAATCTGCGCGCGAGAACAGCGGCGGCTGGTCCCGTCCCGAGCACTGCAATCCTGCGGGCCAGCCGACCGTCCCTTTGCCAGCGCGATAGCAGGGAACCCACCAGCCCTCTGGACGTGCAAATGAACAGCCATGCGCTGACGAACCAGAGGCCCGCCCAGATTTCCCCGAATTCAGTTACCTGCCCGGCCGCATAGTCGATTGCCGCCACGCTGGCGAAGGCGCCGAACCAGGCCAGGGACGCCTTCGTCACCTGGACACCCATTTTATGCATGCTGGGAATGCAATAGCCGCGAAGCAGATGCAGGTAATTAACCGCCAGCGTGGCCGCGAGCACGATATCCAGGTAGCGGGACGGCTCGCTGACGTCTTCCTGGGCCAGGGCCACATCGATCAGCAACCCCGCCGCGGTAATCCCCAGCCAGTCCCACACGATCACAAGTCCTGGCAGGCGCGTCTGCAGATCGGTTGCCGATGGGACCCGAGGCTTGCGCGGTGACGACCTGGATCCGATCTGGAACGGCAGACGGTCCAAAATAGCGGGTTTCGGCCCGTAGAGAACATCGCCACCGCCAGACATCGATTCTCCTCCCCGGTCCCGGCTTCGGTCTGTGCCCCCGAACTTATTCTTGCTTTTTCTTTTCTTTTCTTTTCTTATCGAGTCGCGGGTGAGGATACAAGCGACAAATTGCAGGCCGGCAAGGCACCCGCGGAGTTTGGGCAGAACGGCTGGCTGGCTGCCGGCCCGCCGAGACGGAGGTTCAGATGGGTGAGAGCGGCGTGTGGCGACCGGACCACCCCGGAAGATGGCCCGGACAGCCCCGGACAAATGACCTAGTCCCTGCCGCTCACGGGTTTGCGGCGCGTAATCCGGGTCGCCCATCCCATATGGAAGACGATATCGGCGGCCCGATGCCGCCGCACGACAGCGATGCGCTTGATTACGCAGCAATCCTTCGCACGCTCTGGCGCCGGAAATTCCTGTTCGCCGCCATAGCCGTTCTCGGGACCGGCCTCGCCGCAGCGATCATCGTGCAGTTGCCGCCTCGTTATGTCGCCCATGCGCTGGTAGTCCTCGGTGATTCCACCGAAACCAGTCGGGCGAGCCGGGACACGGCTCCTGCCCTTCCGCCTGATACGGGAGCCGTGCAAACCGCCGTCGAGATCCTCCATTCCCCGCAGCTCGCCGCGACGGTGATCCGCGCCCTCGCACTGGAAAACCACCCGGAAATCAATCCAGCCCAGGCGGCACGGGGGGAAACCGGCGTCGTGGCGCAGATCAGAAACCTGGTGTTGCGGATCAGGCTCTGGATCCTGGGCGACCAGTCCGCCGAGCAACCCGCAGGGGCCTCGGCCGCGCTCTCCCAGGCGGTACAGGGCTTTCTGTCTCGTCTGCAGGTGGGCATCCGGAACAACTCCCGCATGATCGATGTCGCCTTTGAGTCGCGCGATGCCGAGCTGGCCATGCGGATAGCCAATACGCTGGTCGACCATTATGTCGACCGGCAGCTCGATCTGCGCGCGCAATCTGCCAGGCGGACGTCAGAGTGGCTGCGCGAGCGAATTGCGCAACTGGAAACAAAGGTTGCCAATGCCGAACGAGCGGTAGAGGAATTTCGCTCCCGTAACGGGCTTTTCTCCATGCCCGGCGGTTCACCGCTGCTGCTCAAGCAGATGACGGATGTCAGCGCCGAACTCGCAACTGCCGAGACGGAACGCGCTGCCCTCGAGGCGCGTCTGCGGCAATACCGGGCTTCGATCGACGTCGGCGGGCGCAACCGCATCACCACCGATGTCGTCGAGTCGCCACTGATGGAAACACTGCAGACCGAAGAAGCCAAGGTCCAGCAGCAACTCGCCGAGATGTCGACGGAATTCGGAGAGAAGTATCCGCCGGCCGTGGGATTGCGGGAGAAACTCCGGAACATCCATGCGGCGATGCGCCGGGAAAACCAGCGCGTAATCGCGTCCGTTGAAAACGACCTGCAGATCGCGCGCATGAGAGAGCAGGATCTGCGGCAACGGCTCGGCGCCCTAAAGGCCGATGTGGCCCGGATGAACAATGCCGATGTGGCGTTGCGCGCACTGGAACGCACGGCGCAGGCCGACCGCCGCATCCTCGACGATTTCATGGCGCGGCTGACAACGACTAGCCAGAACGCCGACACATCGTGGCAGAAGCCCGACGCGCAGATCGCCTCTTACGCCCAGCTGCCTGTTCTTCCCGAACGCCCCAAGAAAGTGCTCCTGATTCTGGTTTCCGGAATCGCCTCACTGATCGCCGCCGGCCTCGTGGTACTCCTGATCGAGAAATCGGATCGCAGCATCCGAAGCCTTCGGGAACTGGAGGCCCAGCTCAGGATTTCCGGTCTCGGAATGCTTCCGATGTCTGAGGCGGCCCGCCGCTCTCCGGCACAGGCCGCTCGCTACGGCTCCTCCTACCGCGAGGCCCTGAAAGCCGCTTATGCGGCTCTGTTCTCGATGAGCAGCCCCCCGCGGGTGACGGTAATCACCTCAGCCCTACCCGGCGATGGGAAGACCACTCTGGCGCTCAGTCTCGCTGCCCTGGCGGCGCAATGCGGCAATCGCGTCCTGCTTCTCGACGCGGATTTCTGGAAGAAGGGCACGAGTGAGGCGCTCGGCATCCGTACCGGAGCAGGCCTGGCAGAAGTGCTTGAGAATACTGCAGCCCCCGACGAGGTCATCATTTCCGATGTTGTCTCCGGCACCGATGTCATGCTTCCGGGCAGGTTTTCGCGCGGGTCGCTCCTGACCTGGACGCGCAGGCTTCCTGACCTGCTGGGCTCGCTGCGAGATCGCTACGATCTCGTGATTATCGACGCCCCGCCTGTCCTTTCGGCATCAGAAGCCGTGCTCCTGGCGCAACATGCCGATGCCACCGTACTGGCCGTGCGGTGGGGCGGAACGCCGCGCGATGCCATTGCAACGGCGGCGAAAAAGCTGCGGCGCTCGGATGCATTCCTTGTCGGATCGGTCGTCACGATGGTGAACGAACGGCAGCAAGCGAGTTATGGGTATACGGAGGGGACTTACTTCTCGACCGAGTTCGAGTGCTACCAGTCCTCGCCGACAGGCGCGATCACCCCCTCCCTGACCGGCTGGGATTCCGGCGGGCCGGTGCGGGATGAGGTCCGACGAGCGGGCCCCACCATCCGGCGCCACGCTCTGCTGGTCATCGACGTTCCTGACGCTGCCGGCACCCCGACCGGCCATTCGCGGATAAAAACGGCGAACGGCCGCCTGATTGACACGATCAACGATATATCGAGCCTTGCGGCAAGATCAGGCGTCATGGTGCTTTATGCACAGCGTGAGTCCGGGCGGTGGAGACACCTGACGCACCAGCAGATAAGGAATGCAGGTGAATTTGAGATCGGCACACCCGGAACCGGGGCCAGCCTCCGCCGGGTTTCGGAGCACGTCTTCTCCAAGCATGCGCCAGATGCCTTTTCCAGCGCGCGGCTGAACAGCTTCCTGCGCGAGAACGGAATCGAGCATCTTTTCATTGCCGGCATGGACGGCGTGACCTCGGTCAAGCAGACGGCCCATTCGGCTCTGGAGCGGGGCTATCTGGTGACCTTCATCCAGGATGGCGTGCTGACCTCCTCCGAGGCCAAATGGCGACAGATCCTGCAGCGATTCGAGGCGCTGGCTGCCTTCGCCATTACCAAGGAGGAGTTCGCCGATTTCTGCCAGCGGCTGCGCCGCCCCGTCCCGGTCTGAATTCCGCTTGGGGAAACTTCGCCACACAACTCATTCTGCGCCCCGCGGATCGTCACCGCCGAAGGTCTGGTTCCGGGACAGCAGCGCAGGCGCGGGCACCGGGAGGTTGGGGTTAAATTATTGGGAAAATGGCGCGCTCGAAGAGATTCGAACTCCTGACCCCCAGATTCGTAGTCTGGTGCTCTATCCAGCTGAGCTACGAGCGCGCAAGCGGCGAAAACCGCGACGGGGGCGGAACCTACTCAATTAGCCCCGGCTATGCAAGGGCCCTGACTGGACTGGTTCTGTCGCCCACAACCCTCGGATTCTACTCACAGATGAAGCTTGCGAGCGGTCCGGCGCGCCCGTAGAATAGGCATGTTAGCAGAGGGTGTGTACCGGTCGCGCGGCGACGGTTGCGCCATGTGCAACGGGGGGCCTCAGGCCAGCATGACAAGTCATTATAATAGCAACGCGAGACGGCGCGGCATGGCACATCTTGTTCATAATCCGGCGCTGCGGCGTCGCGGTCTGGCCTCGGCGGGGACTCTGGCCACAGCAGCGCTTCTGCTCTCCGGTTGCTCCTACGTTTCCGACGAATTGTGGCCCTCGCTGACCGGAGACGATCCGGCTGGTCAGGCCCCGGTCGCCAATGCTCAGCAGATTCCGGCCTCTCCGGCCGAAGCCAACCCGCAGCCCACGCTTAGCCCGCCCACCATGGGCAGCACGAATTTCGTGGTTCCCGGCGTTACCCCCGGCCAGTCGACCGGCACCTATGTCGGCCAGAAGGTCCAGCAGATGCGCGGGGAGCTCGCGCAGCTGCAGCAGCAGGTAACCCAGCGCAACCAGTCGCTGCAGACCGTCCGCAATCAGGCAACTCAAAATTCCCAGCGTTATCATGGACTTGTCGCCGCGGTCAGTACCCGTTTGCAGATGGGCACCACACCTGGCAACCCGATCCTGATCAGCCAGTGGAATCAGGCCCAGGTCCAGCTGGACCAGATGGCTGCCGACGTGAACCAGCTCAGCAGCCTGGGCAACCAGGTGGCCGCCGATTCGGCGATGGCCACCTACCTGCTGCAATCGATCAAGTCGACCTACAGCCTGTCGGGGGCGATTGACGAGGATCACCGCCAGCTGGCCGTCCTGGAGGATGAAACCGCCAAGACCGTGGTGCTGATCGACCGCCTCCTGGGCGAACTCAGCCAGGATGTCGCCCGGCAGACCAATTATGTCGGCAGTGAGCGGACCAATCTCACGACGCTTTCGGCCGCCATCAAGCAGGGTGAGCTGCTGGGCCCGGCGCTTGGCAACCGCGCGACCTATTTCGCCGGCGCGCAGCAATTCGCGGCCGCCGATACCGCGGCGCCGGTCAGCACCGTCGGCCGTACGCCGCTGGTGGTGATCCGTTTCGATCGCGCCGATGTCCCCTACCAGCAGGCGCTCTACAATGCCGTGTCGCAGGCGCTGGCCCGCAAGCCGAATGCCATGTTCGATGTGGTCGCCATCGCCGCAGGCGGGACCCCGGCCCAGGCAGCCAGCAACCAGAACCAGGCGCGGCGCAATGCCGATCGCGTGCTGCGCTCCTTGGCCGATATGGGACTGCCGGCCAGCCGGGTGAATGTGGCAGCCGCCAGCAACGCCCAGAGCGCCGCCAACGAGGTGCATGTCTTCGTGCGCTGATCCATGGCGCCGAACAGGAAAAAGCCCGCCGGGTCTCCCCGGCGGGCTTTTTTTTTACATTCAGAGCAGACCGATCAGCTGCCGGCCTGCTGCCAGGACACCGCCGCCAGATCGTTCACGAAGATCGGTGCGTTGACCCAGAAGCCGGCCAGACCGGCTTTGTAGACGCCGATACGGGGCAGGTTATAGAGAAAGCCGTTGACCGCATCTTCGGCAATCTTGCGCTGCATCTGCTGCAGAGCCTTGGTGCGCTCGGCTTTATCCAGCGTGGAATTTGCCTTGGCGATCAGGTCCTGCACTTCCTTGCTGTCATACTGATAGTAGTAGTTCACATCGGCGTACTTGACGTAGTCATTCGGCTCGACATGGCTGACGATGGTCAGGTCGAAGTTCTTGTTCTTGAACGCCGTATCGAGCCACTGGGCCCATTCGACATTCTCGATTTTCGCGGTGATCCCGACCTCCGCCAGCATGGCTGCGATAATTTCTCCGCCGCGGCGGGCATAGGCCGGCGGCGGCAATTTCAGTGTCAGTTCAAGATTGCTGATGCCGGCCTCCTGCAATAGCGCCTTGGCCTTGGCCGGGTCATGGGGATACATGCCGGTCAGGTCGACATACGCCGGATCATGCGGCGGGAAGTGGCTGCCGATCGGCTTGCCGTAGCCGGAATTGACGCCATCAATGATCGCCTTCCGGTCCAGCGCATAGCTGATGGCGCGCCGTACCCGCACGTCATCCAGCGGCTTGCGCTTGTTGTTCATGATCAGCATCGTCTCGCCTTCGGTGGAGCCGATAGTGACCTTGAAGCGCTTGTCCTTCTCGAATTGCGCGACGTTCTCCCCGGTGATGCCGATCGGGATCGCATCGATATCGCCGGCCTGCATCGCCGCTACCATTGCGCCCGGATCGGAAATGAAGCGGAACTTGGCCGTCTTGATCTTGATGGCCCCTTTGTCACGGTAGGTATCGGCTGCGGTCAGCGTGACCGAATCACCTTTCACCCAGCTTTCGAACTTGTAGGGGCCGGTTCCGAGCGGTTTCGTCGCGTTCGTATCGCTGGATTCCGGCGCGGTGATGACGGCGGTGTTCTCGCCGAGGCTGAACAGCAGGGTTGGGTCCGGCTTCTTCAGCGTGACGACCACAGTGGTTGCATCGGGCGCCTCCACCGAGGCCATATTGGTGAAAACAGCCTTCCGCTTGTTGGTGCTCTTCTCGCCGGCATATTTCTCGAACGAGTATTTCACGTCGGCGGAATCGAACGCGGTGCCGTCCTGGAACTTGACGCCGGATTTCAGCTTGAAGGTAAAAGTCATCATGTCCGGCGAGACAGTCCAGCTCTCGGCCAGCAGCGGCGCAACCTCACCATTTTCCTGGATGCGGGTCAGGCCCTCAAAGATATTGAGATGCGTGATTTCGCCGATTGCCGCTGCGGGGGCGATAGTCGGATCCAGCCCCGGCGGCTCAAGCGCCATTCCGATGACGATATCATCCTTGGCCGGGGCGGCATTCGGCGCGTGCGCCACTTCCCCGCCGGATTGCATGTAATACCAGCCGCCACCTGCGACGACTGCAATCGCGACAATCGCCCCGATGATCTTGTTGTTCATGGTCAGCTCCCTCTGAATCCCATCTCTCTGATCGAGCCCAGATGGCCGATTCCCTCCGCCATCCAGACACCCCGCCCGACGGCCCGCGCGACACAATCGGCGGCGATACTGCCAACTCTGGCGATCAGCCAGGGCCTGGCGTCATCGCCCCGCTCATCCTGCCACGCAGCAGTGGCCAGCGCAAAGATGGTATCGCCGTCAAAGGGCGTATGGACCGGCCGGACTGACCGGGCAAGGCCATCATGGGCCATGGCGGCAACCTGGCGAAGAGCGGTTTTGTCCAGCGGGGCATTAGTGGCCACAACGCCGATGCAGGTATGCCCGCCGATACGCGCTTCCGGCGGAACGCCAAGCGGCAGATTCCCGCGGTTGGCGCCCATCGGCTGCCCCCCGAATTCGCCGTTCTGTTCGTAGGGCGCCGCCCAGAAGCCCTCATTGTCCGGCGTCAGCACGCTGCCCACCGAATTGACGGCCATCAGCGCAGCAACCACCAGCCCGTCGGCTTCTACCCAGGATGCACTGCCAAGGCCGCCCTTCAGCCTGCCGGCGGCCGCTCCGTAGCCGGCGCCGGCATTGCCGAGTGCAAAGGCGCCCGCGGCGGCATTCTCGCATGCTTCCCGGCCGAGGCGCCGATAGGGCGGATTGTCGGCCCAGTCTTTGTCGCCGCCGTTATGGAGGTCGAACAGAATCGCCGCCGGGATGATTGGGACCGTGAAGCCCTGCACCTGGAAGCCGCGCCGCTGCCTGGCCAGCCATGGCATCATGCCGGCGGCGGCATCGAGGCCGAATGCCGATCCGCCAGCCAGGCAGATGGCGTCGACCGCTTGCGCTGCTGCTTCCGGCCGCAGCAGGTCGGTTTCGCGGGTTCCCGATCCGCCGCCGCGGACATCGACCGAGCAGGCCGCGCGCCCAGCGGGCAGAATGACGGTAACGCCTGTCCGCACCCTTTCATCGACGGCATGGCCCACAGCCAGTCCTTCGACATCAGTCAGCAGATTCAGCGGCCCGGGCGCACCCATCAATTCAATCCCCAAAGCACGGAATGGTAACCAACACGGCAGGAGCCCACCAGTATCAGGCTGGTGTGATCTCCGGCTCCGGAGTCACTGCCGGCCGTCCCTGCGACGGCGGGTAACCGTACACCGATTGCAATGGCATCGCTTCAGGATCTATCGCGTGCGCCGCCAGCTTGCCGCCCATACAGGCCCCCTCGAAACTGCCGACATTCAGCCCGGTATAGATCCAGTCGCCGGCCAGGACGAGGTTGCTGAAACCGGAATCCCAGGCCTTCAGGCGGTATTTGGTGCTGCCCGGCGGCGAGGTGACGTAGCGTTCGCTGGGATCGATATTCGGCTTCCAGAATTGCTGATCCAGCCGCGCCACGCCTAACGTGGCTGCGTCGTTTTTCAGGCAAACCAGTTCGGAAAAGTCGAATCCGATCTGATCTCCCGGCGGATTGACGGCGTTGGTCACCGCTTTCGGCAACAGGATACCCATGCTGGCCTGCAGATATTGCTGCGCCTGGTATTTTACCCGGGCATATTCGCGTTTGGGGTAATCGTGATCGCTGAACGGAGGTTGCGCGCCGTATTGCGGCGTGGCGCCGGAAAAATAGAGCAGCGACCGGGGCGCGTTGTCTTCCGGCCAGGCTTCCACCGGGATCAGATCGGTGAAATCTGCCACGCCGTCGATCGGGTTGACGAAGGTTGCGCCGATCAGCCGGTCATAGTTCTTGAAGTCGAATGGGAGTCCCATCTCCTTGAGCGTGCGCTTCATCCAGATCTGCAGCGTCTGGGTCTGCACCGTCTTGATCGCTTCGGTCATGGCCGGCCATCTTGGATCGGCCTGCATCAGCCGCGGCGCAATGATCGGCAGTGCGCCGATGGAGATCGCGCAGATCACCGTGTCGAAGTCGCGGCCGGCCTTGAGTCGCTTTTCGGCAACAGGCTTCCATGACGACCAGTAGGATTCGATATCGGGTCCGGCGGCCTTCATCGCCTCCCCTTCGACCAGCTGGTCGTAGAGGGGGCGATCGGGCCAGACCGGCAAGCTCCGGCCGCCGAACTGCTGCAGCGGCAGCTCGATCAGCGGATCATAGCCTTTGGCGGGATCTTTCGGCGTCGCCTGGATATCGAAGACCACCTCGTCGACGGATTTGCCTGCCGCGGTGATCTCGCGCACTTTGTGGAACAGCTCGAATTTCACGCCCAGCCGCTTCAGCACGAGGTAAAGCGGCGCCACAACGGTATCGCCGGTGCCGGCGGCAAACAGCCAGCCAAAGGAACCCAGATAGGCAAATTCACGAAGCGTCCAGTGCAGATATGCACCGGCGGCCATCTGCGGCGGCCTCGTGGTATCGCCGTCCGGGTACTGGTACGACAGATTTGGCGTATTCATGCTGAGCGGCGAGGAGATCGTCAGCATCGATCCGCCGTGACGGGCGAACCAGTCCGAGAAATTCTCGTCGTCCAGCTGGTCGAAACCCTTGTTGATCACATCATCCTTGATAACGCCGCGCAGAATGGTCAGGAAGTAATCCAGCGTCATGTACAGATGGCGCAGGGCATCGTTGCCTTCCATCAGGCGCTCGGCCTCATGCTTGAAGCCCAGCCAGATCGCTTCCAGCAGAGCATGGCCACGCCCCTCGATCACCGATTCCGCCTCATTCAGGAGGCGCTTCATGAGCCGGCCCGCCAGGCCCATATCCATGCCGGTGGACATGTTTCGGGCATGATGCTCGAACAGCCCGCCCATGAACGTAATCAGTGCCTTTATCCAGTCCCGCAGCTCCGGAAGGGATTCCGGCTCCCAGGGTTTCAGGCTGTTGCGCGGCATGGTGATCGGCCAGCTCACCCAGCGGCTGTCGCGGAATTCCCAGCACACAATAGAGTCGATCGGATAGAAGGCCTCCTCAAAGCTCGCCAGCGGCTCTCCCGGCTTGCGGCCAAGCATGTCATAGGTCCGCGTCATCAGGGACAATGTGTTGTAGTAGGATCCAAGGAAACCGTGGATGCCGTGTTCCTCGATCCGGTATGCCATATCCAGATTGCGCCCGGTGGCACATTTACCGCCCAGCCGCCAGCCGAGCGAATAGATCGTGATGTCGTATAGTTCGGCAGCACCGGGCCGGCTGGCCAGATAGAAGGCGCTGGTCAACGCGGCGACGCCGCCACCCAGAATGGCGATCCGTTTCCTCTGCGGTTTCATGTCCCCCCTCCCGCTCTCGGTATTATACGTATATTTATTGTCAGGTCCGCCGATAGATGAAATACCTGTCCGGATTGACAAGGGGCGGCAATGGTTGCTGCTGCAGCGCCGGATGTACGAGTTTCTGATCGCTTATGATCAGCGCTCCCAATGCTGCCAGTGGCGGGATCAGATCACTGAGCATCCGGACCTGGCGTGCATTGGCTTCCGGATCGCCAAGTCCGGCATCGCTGTGGATCAGCGCAGCCCCGGAAGGATGCTGCTGCGCGAAAGCCGGCAGGGTTTCGACAAAATCACCCAACACCATGTATTGCTCCGGCGGAACCGAGCGCGGATTGGCGTTGATGGCGCGATCGAAAGCAAAAATGGTCCGACCCGGCAGTTTCTCGCGCAGATGGTCGTAGGTACGGCCATTCCCGAGGCCCAGTTCGAGTATGATCCCCGGCTGCCCTGCGATCTGCTCCACCGCCCAGTTCAGCACAATGCGCTGCGCCTCAAGACGCCGGATGAAGCTGTCCAGCCGGCTCATGCGGGGTTTTGCACCCGGGCAGAGAGGGCTCTGAGATCGGCGGTGGTGCGCTCCAGTCGCTGCGCCAGAACGCGCATGATCTCCACGGCGATCTGGGGGAAGTCGTTGATCAGCCGGAAGAAGAGGTCTTTCTCGATCCGCAGGGTGGTAACCTCGCTGGCGGCCGAAACTGTTGCCGTTCGCGGAACATCGCACAAAATAGCGATCTCGCCGACAAAGTCATTCTGCTTGAGATGAGCGACGGTAAGCGGTCCGCCAGGCGTATCAACCACGACATTGGCCTCGCCGCCGATAATGACGAAAGCGGCATCTCCCGGGTCACCCTGCCGAAACAGCACATCGCCAGGTTTATAGGTCAACCGCTGGCTGGTGAAGGCAAGCAGCTTGAGTTTCGAGGGCTCGATCTTGGCAAAAAGCGGAATACGCCGCAGCAATTCGACTTCTTCGTTCAGGCTCATCTTTGCTTCTCCCTCGCAGTCGTCATGCCGGCACCAGCATGTCTTTGAACCGCCCCTGTCGCTCCGACAGGTCGGCAAAGGAACCCATCTGGATCACCCGTCCATTCTCCAGAACGAGAATCGTGTCGAATTCCTCGCAGTCGGCAACCCGCTGCAATGACCATATCAGACCGCTTAAAGTGCGTGCCTGGGTGACGGCGCGGATGACCGCAGCATGACTGCGCGGGTCCAATGCCGCCGTGGATTCCGACAGCATCAGCCAGTCGGGCCGCTTGAGCATTGCCCGGGCGATCGCGAGCTTCTGCCGCTGCGCAGCGCTCAAGCGCGCGCCTGCGATGCCGACCTCGAACTGCAGGCCGATCTCGATGATCGGCTCGCGCAGCTTCAGCTGCTCGACGACATCTGCGATGACATGGCCGATCTTTTCCTGCGCCTGGGCCTGCCCGTAGGCAACCCGGCCGAACAGGATATTGTCGACGATGCTGGACGAGACGGTAAAATACTCCGGGTCAAAGAACGCGATCGCGTCGCGCCGTGCCTCCGGCAAGGTCTGGGCGAAGATCTCGCGTCCCCGCAGAATGGCCTCGCGCTCATCTTCGTTGAAATGCCCCAGGCGGTGACGGGCCAGGACAAGCTTGAACGGCAAGGACATGAGCCGCACCCTGTCGGGCTCCGCCAGCTGATCCAGGGACTCGGGTTTGGCGCGAAGGAGCAGGTCCTTGTACTCGGGCAGGTCCTCCGAGGAGATGAAGCTGAATTGCTGGAAGAATTCATGGTCCGGAGGCAGGTCGGCGAACAGTTCCACCATCGTGCTGGCTACCTCGTGACCGATCTCAAGGAAGCGCCGCCGCAATCCAACCTGATCGAGAACGCTCAGCACATGCGGGTCGCGCGCAAGATTGTCCTCGTGATAGATGCCGTTCCGCGCCGTGCCGAACATCAAATTCTCTGCGACGGTGGCGTTGCTGTTGTAGCGCCTGGGATCCCAGCTCTCGACCAGGTCGGCCAGCTCGCCATCGCGCAGGCGGCTGCGGAATGTCCGGCGCGCCTCCAGCACCCGTTCTGCGACGTCAGGATAGCGGTCTGGATCGATCGTGCCGCGCATGCCGATCTGGTAGACATCCTCGTCGAAAGCCGCGACCTGCAGCGCTGAAATGGCAGCGTTGCGCAGTTCGTCGCGATTCTGCACCCCGGCAGCGGCGTAATCGGTCCAGTCGGCATCAGGATCAAGATCGGAATTACCCGATGCAAGGGCTTCCGCCCGCTCACGCTCGTAGCGGCGCAATGTCTCGTCTGTCAGCTCGCGCGCGACCAGCGGCCGATGACGCAGGCCGAAAAGAAGATTGTCGCCGAGCGTGGTGTTGAAGATATAGGCACTGGGGCCGACATAGGCCAGCCGCCGTCCGGTCACCGTTTCCGGCAGATCGGCGAGATTGTGATTGTTGATGGTCACCTTTCCTCTGGAAGGCGCCAGCGTGCGGGCCAGCAACTGAAGGAACTCGTCGCGACCATTGTCGCCGACGATCGCCACACGCGCCGGCCAGGGGATAGTCAGGTTCACACCTTCGAGCACCGGATGCCCCTGGTCATCGAACAATGCGACGCCCGACGCGACGATGGCACCAGACAACGGCGGAGCGTCCTCGGGTTCGACATGCTGGTCGTCGGGAGAGCGCATGCCGGCCGGCTCGAACTGGCTGATCACCTGCTCGTATTTCTGCTTCACGTCTTCGCGCGTCTGGTAGTGATTGAGCAGTTCCTTCCAGGGAGCCGCCATCTCCTTGTGCGCATTCACGGCGGCGACGATCGTACCGACATCCATGCTGCCCTTGATGACCAGATAGCCGCCGATCGTATAGAAGAAAAACGGGCCAAGCTGCTGAATGAAGTTATTCAGGAACTTGATCATGAATTTACGCTGGAAGATCTCGACCCTGATCCAGTAACTCACGCTCAGCCTGCGGGAAAATTCGGCGAGCATCCGGTTCGAGGCATCATGGGCGTGCAATTCGGTGATGCCGCTGATGGACTCGCCGATGCGATCGGACATCCGGCGCTGGTTTTTGATCCGTTCGCGGCCCAGGGCGCGCACCTTGGCCTGCATCTTCGGGACGAAGTAGAACTGGATCGGGTAGAGCGAGACGGCCGCAAGGGCCATCAAAGGATTCTGGATCAGCAGGAAGGTGAAGATCACCAGCAGCATGCCGCCCTGGAAGATCGGCAGCGCGAAGCTTTCGCCGATAAAACCGCCGATGGGTTCCACCTCGGCGATCACCATCGGAATGATCTCGCCCTGGCTGGTGCGGCGAAAGGTCGGCAGCGGAAAACGGAGGATCTGGGCATACAGGATGTATCGCAGCCGGCGCAGCATCCGTTCGCCGGCAATCCCCTGGAACAGGTTGATCGCGTATTTGAAGCCCTGCTGCACCAGCACCAGGACAAGGAAGCCGAAACACAGGACCAGCAGATAGCCGGTATGATCCAGGCTCACCCAGCCCAACCCGAGCAGGTCGACCGGGAAACCGACATCCTTCCCCTCGATGCCCTGGTTAACGATCGCCTTGGGCATGCTCAGGTAATAGTAATAGGGGATGAAGGACGCGACCGAGAGCAGGACGATGATGACCTGCTGCCTTAGACTGTGCTTCAGGATGAAACGATAAAGATTCTTCTCCACGGAGCCTTTCCCCGTAGCCTTCCCGAATTATTGCAGGACCTTAGCCCAGCCCGCCCCCGCCGCCAATGACCGCGGCCGGCCCGGAACGTGGCGGGAATCACCTATATGTCAGGGCCTTGGCCTCGGGCGGGAGCCTGTGCCATAGTCCCGGCAGAGGTCCCAAGGGGGGTACCCGGTATGGTATCGCGCAGCGACGGAACCCGTGTGCTGATCTACAGCCACGACACCTTCGGCTTGGGCCATTTGCGCCGATGCCGCACGTTGGCCCATGCTCTGGTGGAACGCCACCGAGACATGTCGGTCCTGATCATTTCTGGCTCCCCCATCATCGGCAGCTTCGATTTCCGCAGCCGGGTGGACTTCGTCCGTATCCCCGGCGTGATCAAGCTTCGGGATGGTCAGTACACTTCTCTTAACCTGCCCATGGGCATTGACGAGACGCTGAAGATCCGGGCCGAGATCATTCAGCATACTGCTCGGATTTTCGACCCCGATATTTTCATCGTCGACAAGGAGCCGCTTGGCCTCCGAGGCGAGGTTCTGGAAACCATGAAGATGCTGAAGGCTCGCGGCACCCGGCTGGTGCTCGGCCTGCGCGACGTCATGGACGAACCCAGCGCCCTCGCGCCGGAATGGGAACGCAAGAATGTCATGCCGGCCCTCAAGAATCTGTTCGACCAGATCTGGGTCTACGGCCTGCCGCAGTTCTGCGACCCGCTGGAGGGGATCGCGCTGCCGGAACGGGTGCGCCGGAAAGTCGTCTACACCGGATATCTGCCGCGTTTCTCGGCTGAAACCCCGCCCGAGCATCAGCTGCCTGAAATCACCCAGCGCCCCTTTCTGCTGGTGACACCGGGCGGCGGAGGCGATGGCGAAGGGCTGATCGACTGGGTGCTGCGCGCCTACGAAAGCCACGAAATCCTGCCCTATCCGGCGCTGATCGTACTCGGGCCGTTCATGCAGCGCGAGCGCCGCATCGAATTCCTGAATCGCGTTGCGCACTTGCCGCGCGTCGAGGCAATCACATTTGATGCGCATATGGAGCATCTGGTCCAGAATGCGGTCGGCGTCGTCGCCATGGGCGGCTACAACACCTTTTGTGAAATCCTCTCGCTGGACAAGCGGGCCATTATCGTGCCGCGAAAGCGTCCCCGCATGGAGCAGTTCATCCGGGCACATCGCGCAGAAAAGCTTGGCCTGGTGCGGATGCTAGAGGATGACGGCAGCTACGACCCAGCCGCGATGGCCGCGGCATTGCGCCACCTGCCGCGGCAGCCGCTCCCGTCCGAGGTGGTGATCCCCGGCCTGCTTGAAGGCCTGGACAACGTCGACCGACTGGTCCTGCCCTGGCTCAGGCCGGCGACGGCGCCCGCCGGCGACAATATCGTCGAGCTGCGCGGCTGAGAGTCGTATCCCCCTTCATTCAGTGACTATGTCGAGCGTGGCAGCTCCCGTTGCATTTGTCCTCAAGGGTTATCCGCGACTGTCGGAAACCTTCATTGCCCAGGAAATCGCCGCATTGGAAGAACGCGGGCTGGATATCCTGATCGTGTCCCTGCGCCATCCGACCGACCGCAAGCGTCATCCCCTTCATGACCGTATTCGGGCGTCAGTGCTCTACCTTCCGGAATACCTTTATCAGGAGCCGCTGCGCGTCCTGCGCTGCTGGTGGCAAGTCCGGCGTCTGCCCGGATACAAAACGGCGCGGGCGACATGGTGGCGGGACCTCAAGCGGGACCTGACGCCCAACCGGATCCGCCGCTTCGGCCAGGCATTGGTCCTCGCGGCCGAACTGCCCGAGCATTTCCGGCGCCTTCATGCCCATTTCATCCATACACCCGGCTCGGTGACCCGGTATGCCGCGATGGTGCGCCAGATACCCTGGACGGCCTCCGCCCATGCCCGCGACATCTGGATTACGCCCGAATGGGAAAAACGGGAGAAGTTGGCCGATTGCGACTGGGTGGTCACCTGCACGGCCCATAACGTTACCCATCTCGCCGCGCTGGGCGATCCGGGCAAGGTGGCCCTCGTTTATCACGGCGTCGACTTCACGCGGTTTCCCGACCCGCCGCATTGGCGGCCGGACCGCGATGGCCGCGACCCCGCCGATCCGGTGCGGCTGCTGTCGGTCGGCCGCGCTGTGGAAAAGAAGGGTTTCGACCTGCTGCTGCAGGCATTGGCCCGGCTGCCCGGCGATCTGCATTGGCGACTCATCCATGTTGGCGGCGGGCCCCTGCTGCCGCAATTGCGGACGCTTTCGCAGCAGCTCGGGATCGCGGACCGGATCGAGTGGCAGGGCGCGCAGGCGCAGGATGCCGTGATAGCCGCCTATCGCGCCGCCGACGCCTTTGTCCTTGCCTGCCGGCGCGACCGGGATGGCGACATGGACGGGCTGCCGAACGTACTGATGGAAGCCCAGAGCCAGGGGCTGGCCTGCGCCGCCACGGACATCTCGGCAATTCCCGAGCTGATCGTCGATGGCGAAACCGGCCTGCTGGTGCCTGCCGACGATATCGAGGCGCTGGGCGTGGCGCTGAGCCGCCTGATCCTGGATCCGGCATTGCGGGTCCGGCTCGGGGCGGCCGGCGCGGCGAAGGTGCGCAATAAGTTCGGCATGTCCGCCGGCATTGCCGAGCTGGCACGACGCTTCGGGCTGGCGTCCTGAGCCATGAAAATCGGCTTCTACGCACCGCTCAAGCCGCCGGACCACCCTGCCCCTTCCGGCGACCGGCGCATGGCCCGCCTTCTGATCGAAGCTCTGCAAGGCATGGGCCATCAGGTGAGCGTCATTTCGGCATTGCGCAGCTATAACCGCACCGGCGATCCGGCCGCGGAAGCCGCAACCGGCGTAGAGGGGCGCAGGGAAGTTGCACGCCTGACTGCGGTCTGGGAAGCCGATGCGGCAACTCGCCCCGACCTGCTGTTCACCTACCACGTCTATCACAAGGCTGCCGATTATCTCGGCCCCGCCCTGAAAGCCCGGTTCGGGCTGCCCTATGTAATCGCCGAACCTTCGGTGGCGCCCAAGCGGCAGCAGGGTGCATGGGCGGCCGGATATGCTCAGGCAGGCGTGGCGATCCGCGCCGCCGATGTGCTGCTGGCGATCACAACGCTCGACAGCGCCTGTCTGGCCGCCTTCGCCGGAGCCGCCAAAGTCCGTTCCCTGCCGCCCTTCCTCGATCCTACACCTTTCGCGCACGCCGCGTCGCAGCGCGAGAAGCATCGCCGGTCCATCGCCGAAACATTCCGGCTGCCGCAAGATTGCCCCTGGCTTCTGGCCGTTGGCATGATGCGCGCGGGTGACAAGCTCGCCTCTTATCGCCGTCTTGCCGGAACGCTGGAGCAATGCCTGGATTTGCGATGGCATGCGATACTGGTCGGCGACGGGCCCGAGCTCGCCAGCGTCAAGGCGGCATTCGAACCTGCCCGCGCGCGGACATGTTTCGCGGGACAGCTGGCCCCGGCGGCACTAGCCGAATTCTACTCGGCCAGCGATCTGTATGTGTGGCCTGCGGTGAATGAAGCGTATGGCATGGCGCTCCTGGAGGCGCAGGCAGCCGGTCTGCCGGTCTTATCGGTGAATACCCGCGGCGTTCCGGATATCGTGCAGCACGGTGTGACCGGCTGGCTGGCGGAGGACGACTCCACCGATGCCCTGACGGAAGCACTGGACCATCTGCTGGTGCAGCCGGAACTGCGAACGAACATGTCGCGGGCTGCCAAGGCCCATGTGGCGCGCAACCTGTCGATGACCGCCGCGCAGGAGCGGCTCGCCGCAGTATTCGTGGAACTGGGATTGCCGGCATGATCCGGCTTGCGCTACTGCGACACGCGCCGACGGGCTGGAACGCGGACCGTCGCATCCAGGGCCGCGCAGACATGCCGCTTTCCGAGGCCGGCCGCGCGGCTTTCACCGGCCTCCGCTTGCCCGCACCCTACCGACAGAGAGCCTGGCTGGTCAGCCCGCTACGCCGCGCGCAGGAAACCGCCGCCCTGCTCGGCATCGAGGCTGCGGTGGAGCCGGCGCTCACCGAAATGGACTGGGGTGCCTATGAGGGCCGAACCCTGGCAGAATTGAATACCCAGTATGGTGAAGCCTTCGCCGTCAATGAACAGCGCGGTCTGGATTTCCAGCCTCCGGGCGGCGAGAGTCCGCGACAGGTGCAGGAGCGACTGCGTCCCTGGCTGCAGCGGCTGGGTGCCGGCACGGTTGACGTCGGCGCCATAACCCACAAGGGCGTCATTCGCGCGATCCTGGCCCAGGCTTACGGCTGGCCGATGATCGGGAAACCTCCGGTCAAGGTGAACTGGAGCTGCCTGCATGAATTCGGCATCACCGCCGATGGCCGGCCGGAGCCTCTGGCCATGAACATTCCGCTGGAGTAAGGGCGATGGCGATGCCGCGCGTCATGATCTATGTGCAGCATCTGCTCGGTGTCGGGCATCTGCATCGTGTTTCGGCGATCGCCCGGTCGATGGCGCGCGGCGGTTTCGAGACCACGCTGGTCTCCGGCGGCATGCCCGATCCCACCCTGCACGGCCTGGACGGCATCCGCTTCCTGCAACTACCGCCCGCGCGCGCCCAGGATGCCAGCTTTCGCGTGCTGCTCGACGAAAACAACATACCGATAACCGATGATTGGCGTGCTGCCCGGCTGAGCATCCTGAATCGCATGTTCGACGAGATTGCGCCGGATGTCCTTCTCACCGAACTGTTTCCGTTCGGGCGCCGCCCCATGCGGTTCGAATTGCTGCCGCTGCTCACGCGCATCCGGGAGATGAGGCCGCGCCCGCTGGTCTTCAGTTCCGTACGCGACATTCTCGTCGACCGCTCGAAGCCGGAGCGCGACCTCGACACCATTGCCTGGCTGCAGCAGTTTTACGATGGCGCGCTCGTTCACGGCGATCCGGCCGTCATCCCCTTCGAGCAGACCTTTCCCCTGGCTGAACAGATCAGGGGGCAACTGCAATATACTGGCTATATCGTCGAACAGCATAATGTACCGATCACCGAGGCTGGCACCGGCGAGGTGCTGGTCTCGGCGGGAGGCGGTGCCGTGGGGATGCCGCTGTTCCGCACGGCGCTGGCCGCGCGGCCGCTTTCGGCGGCCCGTGACAAGCCGTGGCGCCTGCTGCTCAGCCGCCACGAGCAGCCGGAGGCCATAGAGGCGCTGCGGAACATGGCCGGCCCGGGGGTCGTCATCGAGCCGGCGCGGCCGGATTTTCCCGGCATGCTGCGCCGGTGCCTGCTGTCGATCAGCAAGGCCGGATACAATACCGTTATGGAGACGCTCGCCAGCCGCGCCCGGGGCGTCGTGGTCCCGTTCTCGGGCGGCGAGGAAACCGAACAGGCCTTGCGGGCCAATCTGCTGGCACAGCGCGGATTGCTGCAGGTGGTGCGCGAATCCGAACTGAGTGCGGAGCGCCTGGCAGCCGCCATAGATGCGGCGCTGGCTGCCCCCCCTTCTGCGGCGGCCGGCATCAACCTCAATGGCACCGAAGAGGTTGTCCGGCTGGTTCGCCAAGCGCTACAGGACCGCTTCCCGCAATGACGGCATCGGCCACCTTGCTCCGCGATGATTGGGAGGCCCTGGATCGGGAACTGGACCGCTGGGCCGCAGAGGGCCGCACCGCCTGGTTCTGGTGGCGCGATGACGATGCCGCCAAGGTCACGCCGGCGCTGCGGCGCCTTCTGGACCTTCAGTCAGAAATGGCCGTGCCCCTGACGATCGCGGTAGTGCCCCAGCAGGCGACAGCCGGATTCGCCGATTTTCTGAATATGCGACCGGCTATTACCGCAGCGCAGCATGGCTTTGCTCATATCAACCATGCCGCGCCCTGCGAAAAGAAATGCGAATTCCCCCTCTCCCGGCCCTGGGAGAGCAGCCTGCAGGATCTGGAGGAAGGGCAGGCCATAATGCGCGTGCTGTTCCCGCAGCAAACCCGCTCCATCCTGGTTCCTCCCTGGAACCGCTTTCCTGCCGGGCTGACGGGCCATCTGGCACACTTGGGCTTCTCGGTGCTCTCCGGTTTTCAGCTGCGGCAGCAATACTGGGCTGCCCCCGGTCTGTGCCAGGTGAATACGCATGTCGACCCCGTTGACTGGAAAGGGCGGGATAGTATCGCCGGTATCAAAACGGCCCTATCGGCCGCCCGGCAAAGTCTGGAAGAGATGCGCCGCGGTGCTGCACCGCAACAAGCGCTTGGTCTGCTGACCCATCATCTGCGCCATGATGAAGCGGGCTGGGATTTCATTGCGGACTTCCTCATGCGCATCCGGAAACACCCGGCCGGCGACTGGCTCGATCTGGAAGGCAGCCTGCGGATCGGCGCCGACGACGCCATCCTCCGATCATGACTCTCCTGCATTATCCTGCTTCCCGCCTGTGGCCCGACTATCTGCGGTCCGGCCTGGGGCTGCTTGCCTGCCTCGGACTGCTGTTGTTTGCCGCGCCCCAATCTGTCATTTTTGCCCTGTTGACCGGCTTGAGCCTGCTTTTTGTCTGGCTAGGCGCCATCACTTTGTGGCGTCAGCAGATCGAGATCGAACTCGACCCTTCAGGCATCGCATCGCACAACCGGTGGGGGTTCGAGCGTCGTCGGACGGTCATGCCGTGGTCGGATATTACAGGTATCGGCCTGCGGTTCTATTCGACACGCCGCGATCGGAGCGAGGGATGGCTGCAATTGACCATTGAAGGGCACAGGGCGGAAGGACACAGGGCGCGCCTGCGGGTCGACAGCAACCTGAGCGGCTTTCCGCATCTGGTTCAGCAGGCCCTCGCGGCGGCCGACCGGAACGGGATTGCGGTCAGTGCGTCGACGCGCGCCAATGCCACCCGGCTGCTCACCGATGCCGGACAATGGCACGAGGAACGGCCGTGACCGGAAATGTCCTCGAAATCGACGACTTGCACGTCCATTTCACGCTGCCCGAAGGCCTGATCAAGGCTGTCAATGGCGTCAGCTTCCGCATCCCTCAGGGCCGAACAGTTGCCCTGGTCGGCGAGTCCGGATCGGGTAAATCGGTCGTCAGCCAGAGCATCATGGGTATTCTGCCGCGCATCGCGCGGATAGCCGGCGGCAGCATCCGGTTCTTCGATCCGCTAACGCCGGCCGACCCGATCGACATCGCCTCGCTGGATCCGCGCAGCGCCGCGATGCGCGACCTCCAGGGCGGGCGGATGTCCATCATATTCCAGGAACCGATGACCTCGCTGAGCCCGCTCCACACGATCGGGGATCAGGTCACCGAATCCCTGCATCTGCATCGCAGATCGAGTACCGCCGAGGGCCGGGAAATCGCTACCGAGATGCTGCGACTGGTCGGCTTCCCCGACCCGCAACGGGCGATGAAGACCTATGCCTTCGAACTCTCGGGCGGATTGCGGCAACGTGCCATGATTGCCATGGCGCTCGTCTGCCGGCCGGCCCTGCTGATTGCCGATGAGCCCACGACGGCCCTCGACGTAACCATCCAGGCGCAGATCCTGAAATTGATCAAGGACCTGCAGGCCGAACTCGGCATGGCCGTGTTGATGATCACCCACGACCTTGGCGTCGTTGCCAACATGGCTGATGAGATCGTTGTGATGTATCACGGCGAGGTGATGGAGCGGGGCACGCTCGACGACATCTTCCGCGATCCCCGCCACTCCTATCTGCGCGCCCTGCTCAATGCCGTGCCCCGCTTCGACATGAAGCCGGGCGAAAGGCTGATCCCGATCCGCGAGATCAAGGCCGAAGTCGGCGGCCTGCTGCGCAACAGGCCGCGCAGCGCCGGCGCGGTCGGCGAACCGCTGCTGCAGGTGGATCATGTCAGCAAAAGCTTCACCCTGCGCAAGGGCGGGCTCTTTGGCGGGCAGCAATCGACCCGCATTCTGGCCGTCGATGATGTCAGCTTCACGATCAATCGCGGCGAGTGCCTCGGACTGGTCGGCGAATCCGGCTGCGGCAAGACGACCGCCAGCAAGCTCATCCTTCGCGCCCTCAAGCCCGACAGCGGCGCCATCCGGTTCCATGATGGTGAGCAGATGACAGACGTCCTGACATTGGAGGACGAGGATCTCTTCGCCTATCGCCGCAAGGTGCAGTTCATCTTCCAGGACCCCTTCTCGTCGCTCAATCCGCGCATGACGGTGCTGGACATCATCTCCGAGCCGATGGTGATCCATGGCATTGGTGACGATGACGAGCGGTTCGAGCGGGTGAAGGAGCTGATGACCCTGGTTGGATTGGACGCCCGCTTCATGCGCCGCTACCCGCATTCCTTCTCGGGCGGCCAGCGGCAGCGCATTGGCATCGCCCGCGCTCTGGCCCTGCAGCCAGACCTGCTGATCTGCGATGATCCGGTCTCGGCGCTCGATGTCTCGATCCAGGCGCAGATTCTGAACCTGCTGAAGGATCTGCAGAAGGAGCTTGGGCTGACCTATCTGTTCATCTCCCACAATCTCGCCGTGGTGGATTATATCGCCGACCGTATTGCCGTCATGTGCGCCGGCCGTCTGGTCGAGATCGCACCGCGTGAAGCGCTGTTCTCGAATCCTGTCCATCCCTACACCAAGGCGCTGCTTTCGGCGGTGCCGAAACCGGACCCGAGCAGCCGCCTGGATCTTCGCCTTCTCATGGAGGGCAAGGCTTCCAACCCGGCCGCCTGGCCGCAGCCATTCACCATCAGCGGTTCAACCCGGCCGCGCATGATCGAGATCGGCAATGGCCATCTCGTGCGCGCCGCCGACAATGCCGAGTTGCGGGATCTGGTCGCATGAGACGCATGTATCGCCTCATCTTCTGCTGTGCCCTGCTGGTCGCAGGCTTCGATGCCTTCGCGCAGCCGGCAGACTTGCAGGAAACGCCCGCGCTGGAGGCCGAGGTCGCGGGGGGACGGCTTCCTCCCGTGGAACAGCGCGTACCGCAACAGCCGTTGATCGTCAGCTATACCGCGCCCGCAGAGGCCGGCCGGTCCGGCGGGGAATTGCGGACGTTGATCGGCCGCGCGCGCGATACGCGGCTGCTCAGCGTGATCGGGTATACGCGACTGGTCGTCTATGACCAATCCTTCGAGATCGTTCCGGATCTTGTGGAATCCTATTCCGTCCAGGACGAGCGGATTTTCACCTTCCACCTGCGTCGGGGCCATAAGTGGTCGGATGGCCATCCGTTTACGGCAGAGGATTTCCGCTATTACTGGGAAGATGTGGCCAACAACAAGGAGCTCAGCCCGTCAGGCCCGCCGATCGCGCTGCTGGTGGATGGCGAACCGCCGAAGGTGAGCTTTCCCGACGAGCTTACCGTCCGTTACGAGTGGAGCAAGCGGAACCCCTATTTCCTGCCTCGGCTGGCCGGCGCGGCGCCACTCTACATCTACCGCCCCGCCCATTACATGAAGAAATTCCATGTGAAATACGCCGATCCGGAGGCGCTGGCGCGGGAAGTCGCCGCCTCGAAGCGGCGCAACTGGGCTGCCCTGCATAATCGGGTCGACAACATGTATGAGGCGGACAACCCGGATCTGCCGTCGCTCGATCCGTGGGTCATCGCCACGCGACCGCCTGCCATCCGCTTCCTGGCGCAGCGCAACCCCTACTACCATCGCATCGACAGCAATGGCCGGCAGTTGCCTTATATCGACCGCATCGTGCTGACCCAGGCCGACAGCAAGCTGATCGCCGCGAAAGCCGGCGCCGGCGAGGTCGACCTCCAGTTCCGCACCATAACCTTCAACAATTTCACCTTCCTGAAGGAAAACGAGAAACGCGCGGGCTACAAGACGCTGCTGTGGCGCACCGCCAAAGGCTCGCATTTCGCGCTGTTTCCGAACTTGAATTGTAACGATCCAACCTGGCGCAGCCTGATGCGGAAAGCCGACTTCCGGCGGGCGCTGTCGCTTGCGATCGATCGTCAGGCGATCAACGAGACGCTGTTCTTTGGCCTGGCGATAGAATCGAACAACACCGTGCTGAACAGCAGCCCGCTGTTCCGGCCGGAATACCAGACCAAGAATGCGACCTTTGACCCGGCCGCTGCGAACCGGCTGCTGGACCAGCTCGGCCTGACCAAACGTGATGGCAATGGCATCCGCCTGCTCCCCGACGGGCGACCTCTGGAAATCGTCGTCGAGACGGCCGGCGAGGATACCGAACAGACCGACATCCTGGAACTGATCGGCGAGAATTGGGCAAATATCGGGGTCAAGCTGTTCGCCAAGCCGAGCCAGCGCGACATCGTGCGCAACCGGATCTTCTCCGGAGAGGCGATGATGTCGGTCTGGACCGGGCTGGAGAATGGCCTGGCTAGGCCCGAAACCATCCCCAACGAGCTGGCGCCGACCTCGCAATACGGCCTGCAATGGCCGAAATGGGGCCAGTGGTATGAGACGGGCGGACAATCCGGCGAACCGATCGATATGCCGGTCGCGCGCGAATTGTTCGATCTGTTCCAGACCTGGCTGGATGCCGACGATACGGCGGAGCGCGAACGGATCTGGCATCGCATGCTGTCGATCCACGCCGACCAGACCTTCACGATCGGTGTGGTCAGCGGCGTGTTTCAGCCGATCGTGATCAACAAAAAGCTGGCCAATATTCCGAAGGAAGGAATATTCAACTGGGATCCGGGGGCGTTCATCGGCATCTACAGGCCTGAAACCTTCTGGCTGCGCCCGTAAGACAAGGCCGACCCGATGTTGATGTATCTTGCGCGCCGCCTGCTGCTGATGATCCCGACGCTGCTGATCATCAGCCTCCTGATATTCCTCATCATCAAACTGCCGCCCGGAGATTATCTCAGCAACCAGATCGCCGAACTGCGCGCCCAGGGCGACAGCTCCGCACTGGAGCGCGCGGAATTCCTGCGCAGGCAATATGCCCTCGACCGGCCCCTGCTCGAGCAATACGCGATCTGGATGGGCTTCTGGCCTGGCCCGAATGGCCTGTCCGGATTGATGCAGGGCGATTGGGGCTGGTCGTTCGAATACAACCGTCCGGTCGGCGAGCTGATCGGCGACCGCCTGGTGATGACCGCCATCATCAATCTCTTCACCATCCTCTTCATCTATATTGTGGCGTTTCCGATCGGCGTCTATTCGGCGACCCGGCAGTATTCCTGGGGCGATTATGGCTTCACCCTCTTCGGCTATATCGGCCTGGCCACACCGAATTTCCTGCTGGCGCTGGTCCTGCTCTACTATGTCAATGTCTGGTTCGGCGTCAGCATGGGCGGCCTGGTCGATCCCGAGCTGATCGATGCGCCGTGGAACTGGAAGAAAATCCAGTCTCTGTTCGCACATATGGCTGTTCCGGTGATCGTGATCGGTACCTCCGGCACGGCGGCGATGATCCGGCGCTTGCGCGCAAACCTGCTGGATGAACTGCAGAAACAGTATGTCACGACGGCACGCGCCAAAGGCGTGCCGCCGATGCGGCTGCTGATCAAATACCCGATCCGCATGGCGCTGAACCCGTTCATTGCGGATATCGGCAACCTGCTGCCGTCGGTGGTGTCGGGATCGGTGATCGTTTCGGTCGTGATGAGCCTGCCCACCGCCGGCCCGATGCTGCTCGGCGCCCTGCAGTCGCTCGATCAGTATCTGGCCGGATCGTTCCTGATGTTTCTTGCGGTGCTGACCGTTTTCGGCATGCTGATTTCCGACATCCTGCTGGCCTGGCTTGACCCGCGAATCCGCCTGACGGGAGGCCAGGCGAAATGAATCGGCAAAGCGAATCCGGCCGGCTCGAACACTGGGTGAGCGGCGCACCCTTCGATCCTTATTCGATCGAAGCCATGACGCCCGAGCAGGAGGGCTATTACCGCGCCTCGCAGTGGAGGATGATGTGGTGGAAGTTCCGTCGCCATCGCCTCGGCGTATGGAGCGGCGTGATCCTGCTGCTGATCTATGCCTCGACGCTCTGCTCGGAATTCATCGCACCCTATGGGCTTCAGACCAGGAACCCCCGGGCAATCTACGCGCCGCCGCACGAGATACACCTCTTTCATGAAGGCGAGTTCATCGGGCCTTTTGTCTATGGTCAGCGCTTCCGTATGAACACGGAAACCCTGAAGCGGGAATACACTGCCGACACCTCACGCATTCATCCCCTGCGCTTCTTCTGCCAGGGCGATGCCTATGATCTGTGGGGCATGGTGCCGATGCGCTTCCATTTCGTCTGCCCGGCGGAGGGCGGTCATTTCTACCTGCTCGGGACTGATCGCCTGGGCCGCGATATTTTCTCCCGCATCGTTTACGGCACGCGCATCTCGCTGACGGTAGGCCTGCTCGGCATCGCGATCAGCTTTCTGATCGGGATCGTGCTGGGCGGAATTTCCGGCTATTACGGCGGCTGGGTCGACAACCTGATCCAGCGTCTGATCGAACTGATCCGCAGCCTGCCGGAACTGCCGCTCTGGATGGCCTTGTCAGCCGCCCTGCCGGTCACCTGGTCGCCGATCCTGGTCTATTTCGGCATCACGATCATCCTGGGCCTGCTGGACTGGCCGGGCCTGGCGCGGGCGGTGCGCTCCAAGCTGCTGGCCCTGCGCGAGGAGGATTTCGCCGTCGCGGCCCAGCTGATGGGCGCCTCGCCCGGCCGGATCATCGGGCGACACCTGCTGCCCAGCTTCATGAGCCATCTGATTGCCTCGGCGACGCTGTCGATCCCGACCATGATCCTTGGCGAAACCGCGCTTTCCTTTCTTGGCCTGGGATTGCGCCCGCCGATAACCTCCTGGGGCGTTCTGCTGAACGAGGCGCAGAACATCAATGTCGTGGCGCTCTATCCCTGGCTGATGGCGCCGGCCATCCCGGTTATCATCGTGGTGCTGGCCTTCAACTTCTTCGGCGACGGGCTGCGCGACGCTGCCGACCCCTACCGCTAGGGTTCGATGATCGCCAGATCGACCGGATCGGGGACGCCATCCACCTGACGCCCGCGGCGGATCTCGATATGGGCGGGCGGCTCGTAGCCTTGCGCCCGCGCCAGGGCCAGCGTCTCGGCGGAAGCCAGGCCGAAACAGCTTTCGACCTTGCATTGCTTGTCCAGTTTGGCGGCGAGATTTACGGCATCGCCGATCACCGTATATTCCAGCCGCGAGGCATCTCCGACCGCGCCGAAAATGACGGCCCCCGCTGCCAGGGTGACGCCGATCCGCACCGGCTCCGCCCCCGCGGTGGCGCGTTCGGCATTCCAGGATTCCGCCGCCTGTTTCAGCGCATGGACTGCGCGCAGGCCATCGGCCGCGTAAGTCGTACTCGGCCGGGCCGCTCCGAACGAGGCCAGGATGCCGTCGCCGAGAAACTTGTCGACGCTGCCGCCCTGGGCGTGAATTGCCGCCACCATGCGCGCCTGGTAATCGGCGAGCAGCAGCATGAGGTCATCCGGCGTAAGCCGGGTCGAAAGCGGCGTGAAGCCGCGGATGTCGACATGGAGGATGGCGGCGTCGCGGACTTCGCCCTGGCCCGGCTGAATCTGTGCTTCCGAGCCGGTAATCGCCTGCGCGATCTCGGGCGCGAAGAACCGCTTCAGATCCTGCGCGGCCGCGCCTTCGGCAACCGCGCGCACCAGCAGGCGCCGGGCACGGATGATCGCCACGGCCAGAATGGCCGTCGTCATAACGATGGTGATGATCTTGTCGAACTCGGCGCCGCGCAACACCTTGCTCGAGGTCATGTACTCGACATACGAGCGGGTGATCGGGCTCTCGACAGAGTCGAATGTCGTGGCGAAGTAGACCAGATACATCCAGCCCAGCGCGGCGCTCAGACCCGTCAGCAGCAGGAAAACCACGTCGAAACGCAGGGCCCGCAGCGCGATGAAGATGAAGACGTAAAGCAGAGTCGGCGCCTTCAAGTAGAACCCCGCCGGCTGCCGGTATTCGATGTGGAACCCCCAGATCAGAATCATCAGCAGGGCGACATCGGCGATCACCGAGAGCGCAAGGAACCAGGCCGGCATGAAGCCCTTCAGGCAAAGGCCAAGCCGCACCAGGCTGAAGCCGGCGTATGCGATGATCACCTTGAAGGTGATCGAGTCGAGCATCTCGCTGTCTTCGGGCTTCGGCGCCAGCGCATAGAGAGTGATGAAAGTCAGGATGACCGCCAGCTGCACGGCGGCGATCAGCAATTCACTCTGGCGCTGCTGGCGCTCTATGGTCTGCAGCACGCGCTCAGGCGGCCTGCCGGCAATTGCCCGGCCGAATATCAGGTCGGAAAGCGCCCCCCGCTCTTTCATGGCGCCATGATGGGCCGACGGAAGCCCGCCGGCAAGCTCAGGGTGCCCTGATCAGCCACAGGCTGGCCGGCAGGGCCTCGGGCGAGGCCGGCAGTCCTCCGATCACGCTCCGCTGGACCACTTCGGCCATGCGGGTTTCCGCCCAGTGGCTGGAAAACAAGAGGCGGAATCCGCCCGCCAGCAGCGGACCGACCGCCTGCTGCTCGTTGTAGCCGCGCCAGCCCCATGCAGCGGGATAGTCATCCGGCAGGAAGATGTCATGGATATGCACCAGGACTCCCGCGGGCAGCTGCGGAAGAACACGATTGAACAGCCAGTCGACATCGGTGCCCGGCATCAGGATGTGGCTGGAATCGATGAACAGGATGTCGCCCTGCTGCAGTGCCCTGAACACTGCCGGATTGCAGGACTGAACCACCTCCGCCATGAAGCGGATCGGCAGCCCGGTCAGAACGGCGCGGGGCTCGGGGTCGATTGCGGTGATCTCCGTGGCCAAGCCGCCATCCACCACGGCCCGGGCGAGGAAGCGGGTCGAATGGCCCGAGCCGATCTCGATGATGCGGCGCGGACCATATTGCCGGACCAGCGTATAGGCCGCGACCGCATCCAGCGTCGGGAACCAGCTCTGGTCAAAGCGCGGGGCGGGTGCGGCGGCGCCTTCCGATGCGATTTTCAGCAGGTCGGCGGCATAGGTCTCGCTGCCGCGCAGCAGATCGGCAAACACGGTTTCCGCGGCAGCAAACCTTTCGGCCAGGGCGGTGTAGACCGGCTGCCGCTCGGCCAGGCCATCCGCATAGCGATAGGGAATGAAAAACCCCTGGCGCCGAAGGCCGAGGATCGTCTGCAGGCCCATGTGCAGCCTGCGCCATGCCGCCCGTCTCATCGATCAGGGACGCAGCACGAGCCCCTCGCGGGCCACGACCGAGCCCGGCCGCACGGCATCCAGCTGGGCGGCGATCTGGTCCATGAAGACGTCGTCATGCTCGGGGTCATGATGGAAGACGACAAAGGTCTTTACGCCGGCAATGTCGCACAGCTTCGCTCCTGCCTGCCAGGTCGAATGTCCCCACCCCTGCCGGCAGGAATATTCCTCATCGGTATACATCGAATCGTAGATCACGATGTCCGCGCCCCGGATGAGTTCCACGATCTTCTCGTCATGCCCCTCGGCGGGATGTTCGGTATCGGTGAGATAGCAGATCGACTTGCCGCCATACTCGACGCGGTAGCCGGTCGCAAGGTCGGGGTGACTGAGCGGCCCGGTGCGGACGATGACGCCCGGACGCGGCTCCAGCACGTCGCCCTGCCGGAAATCGGTGAAGCCGATCTGCGCCTGGAATATCTCCAGCGGCACCGGAAACAGCGGCGAGCACATCATCTGCTTCAGCACGCCCTTGATGCCAGGCCCGTCGGTGACATGTCCGGCATAGACCTGGAACCGGCTGCGCGGATCGAAGAACGGGCAGAAATGCGGCAGGCCGCAGACATGATCGTAATGGGTATGGGAGAAGAAGAGGTCGGCGTCTACCGGCGCCTCCGGCTGCAGCGACAGCCCGAGCGACCGCACGCCGGTTCCCGCATCGAACAGCAGCAGATGTTGCCCGCAACGGATTTCGAGCGACGACGTATTGCCGCCATACCGCATCACATCCGGGGAACCGACCGCGATACTGCCGCGGACCCCCCAGAAGCGGACGTAAAAATCGTCAACCCCCACTCGGGCCTCCTTTTTCCCGCCAGCGTCGAGGGACGGAGCGCCTTCTGATTCCACTGCCGATTTCACGGGCCCTTGCCGTTGGCCGGACCCTGTGCGGAAATGTGTCATGGAGAAGATTAAGGGCGGATGGACGGATGTCTCAAGCGTTTGTTGTAGAATTCCAAGATTTTAGGGCAGCCATCACATTTCGCCGGCCCGAGCGACATAATGCCTTGGATATTACGGATTTGGAGGCGCTTGACCTTACGTTAAGTGAGCTCGCGACGCGGCCTGATCTCCGTGTGCTTGTGCTGAAGGCGGAAGGTCGCAGTTTCTGCTCCGGTGTCGATCTGGGCACGGTTGCCGGCCATGACTGGCGCGACAATCCGCTGGAGCGCGTGTCCGACCGGCTGGAATCCCTGCCCTTTCCAACCCTTTGCGTATTGCAGGGCGGTGTTTATGGCGGGGGCACCGATCTGGCGCTGGCCTGCGACTTCCGGCTTGGCGCCCAGGGAATCAAATGCTTCATCCCGCCAGCCAGGCTCGGCATCCAGTATCATCCGCATGGGCTGAAGCGCGCGGTGAGCCGGCTCGGCCTCGGCCCGGCCAAGCGGCTGTTCCTAGCCACCGAGACCTTCGATGACGCCGAGATGCTGCGCACGCATTTCGTCGATTGGCTGGTCGCTCCGGAGGAGCTCGGGAACAGAACCGAAGCCATCGCGACCACCCTGGCCGGTCTGGCGCCCCTGGCGGTCAGGGGCATGAAAAAAAGCCTCAACGAGATTGCCGCCGGATTGCTTGACGAGCGCGCAGCGCGCGATCGCGCCGCAGCCAGCTTCCGTACCGAAGATTTCCGGGAAGGCCGCCAGGCTATGGCCGAGAAGCGGCCGGCGCGTTTCACCGGCCGCTGAACGCTCAGGGCTGCAGGCGATAGCCGCCCGGATCGGTGATCAGCAGCCGGGCCTCGCCGGGACTGCGCTCGATCTTCTGGCGCAGGCGATAGATATGGGTCTCCAGCGTATGGGTCGATACGCCGGCATTGTAGCCCCAAACCTCGGTCAGCAGGATTTCGCGCGGCACCGGCTTCGAGCCGGCGCGCAGCAGGTATTTGAGGATTGCGGTTTCCTTTTCGGTCAGCCGCACCTTCTTGCCGGTCTTCTCGTTATCCAGCAGCAGCTTGTTTGCAGGCCGGAATGTATAAGGCCCGATGGCGAAGACGGCATCCTCGCTCTGTTCGAACAGCCGCAGCTGCGCCCTGATCCGGGCCAGCAGCACGCCGAGCTTGAACGGTTTGGCCACATAGTCGTTGGCCCCGGCATCGAGCCCCTGGATGGTGTCGCCATCGCCGTCGGCCGCCGTCAGCATGATGATCGGAGCACGGACTCCCAGCCGGCGCATCTGGCGGCAAAGGTCGCGGCCATCCATGTCGGGCAGGCCGACATCGAGCAGCACGAGGTCGAAATGGTCCTTCTGCACAATATCGAGGGCCGCCGTCGCATCATTGACGCAGACGCTGGAAAATTCCCTGGTGGTGTCGAGCTGTTCGGCCAGCAGCGATTGCAGGGTGCGGTCGTCATCGACCAGCAGGACACGCTTGGCTCCGCTCATTTCTCCTCCTCAATGCAGCAGGCCGGCGATAGCCGCCTGCACGGCGCTATCGGGGCGCGCCAGTTCATCGACGATACTGAAATGATGCTTACCCGGCGCTGTAATCGCCGTCACCCTTCCGCCGCGTGCCGAATAGGCTTTCACGAAATCGTGTTGCTGTCCATGAAAGGCGGCGGTCTCCAGTTCTCCCACGGCAAGCACGAGCGGCGGGCGGCCGCCCTGGAACTGCTCCGCCAGCAGCACCGGGCTGTTCCGCTCGGCCACGGCATCGTCCATGCCCAGCCTGTCATTCAGATAGCAAAGCCGGATCGGCCGCAGATCGTAGAGGCCCGACAGCGATAGCCCCGCCTTGACCAGATCGGTCGGCAGGCTCGGCTCCAGCGCCGGCCAGTCGGTCAGCGCCGTCATCGCGGTCAGGTGTCCGCCGGCGGAATGCCCGCTGACATAGATGCAGTCCCGATCGAAGCCCAGCGAGGCCGCCTCATGCCAGAGCCATGCCAGCGCCCGCCGGACCGAAGCGGCAATGCCGTCCATGTCCGTCTCGGGCGCCAGGGGATAGTTCAGCACGGCGACATTGGCGATGCCGCCGGCTGCCTTGCCGGCGAATCCTTCCGCCGTGAAGCTGAAATCATCCTTGCTCAAGGCCTGCCAGTATCCGCCATGGATGAAGACCAGCAAGGGACGGCCGGTCTGCGGCACGGTGAAAAGGTCCAGCACCTCGCGTGGATGCGGACCGTAACGAAGATCCGGCCTGAGCGGGATGGACTGGCGTGCCGCTATACTGGTGCGAGACCAGCGCGCCATGTCTTCCGGATGGCTCGGAACCGCGGCGCGATTGTTGTACAGCCTGTCGAGCGCCGCGCGATCCATGGCCATCGCCGCGGCAGGGCCTTACTTGAAGGCGACCGAAACGATTTCGTAGGCCTTGGCGCCGCCGGGGGTCGAGACCTCGACGCTGTCGCCTTCGGCCTTGCCGACCAGCGCCCGGGCCAGCGGCGCGGTGATCGAGAGCAGGCCGGCTTTGATATCCGCTTCGTCCGCGCCCACGATCTGATATGTACTTTCCTCGTCGGTATCCTCGTCCGCCAGCACGACGGTAGCACCGAACATCACCTTGTCGCCCGACAGTTTCGAGACATCGATCACTTCGGCGCGACGCAACTTGTCCTCAAGCTCAAGGATACGGGACTCGATCCAGCCCTGACGCTCTTTCGCGGCATGGTATTCGGCGTTTTCCGAGAGATCGCCATGTTCGCGCGCTTCCGAGATCGCACGGATCACAGACGGCCGTTCGACCGTCTTCAGTGTCTTCAGTTCGGCCTCCAGACGCTGGTATCCGGCCGCGGTCATGGGAATCTTCTGCATCTTTTCCCTTCCTTCTGGCCGTTAAAAATAGGCCTGCAGGGGGGCCACTGCAAGGCTTCCTGCCCGCAGCGCCTCGATGGCGCGGACAGCGGCTTTCGCTCCGGCCACCGTGGTGAAATAGGGAATCTTGTTCATCAGCGCAGTGCGCCGCAGATCGAAGCTGTCGCGGATCGAGGCGGCGCCTTCGGAGGTATTGAAGACCAGCTGGATCTCACCGTTCTTCATCGCGTCGACGACGTGAGGCCGGCCCTCCATGACCTTGTTAACCACCTTCACCGCGATGCCATGCTCGGAGAAAAAGCGCGCGGTGCCAGAGGTGGCGACCACTTCCAGTCCCATGGCCACCAGCCCCCGGGCGGCCTCCACCAGCGCCGGCTTGTCGCCGTCACGCACCGAGATGAACACGCTGCCCTTCAGCGGCAGAAGGGTCCCGGCGGCGATCTGCGCCTTGGCAAAGGCGGTGCCGAAATCCCGGTCGATGCCCATCACCTCGCCGGTGGATTTCATCTCCGGACCCAGGATGATGTCGACTCCGGGGAAGCGCGCGAAGGGGAACACCGCCTCCTTGACGGCAATATGATCGTTCTTCTGCTCATGCAGGTTGAAGTCGGCCAGCGCTTCGCCAGCCATGACGCGGGCGGCGATCTTGGCCAGCGGCGCGCCGATCGCCTTGGCGACGAACGGCACGGTGCGCGAGGCACGCGGGTTGACCTCCAGGATGTAGACGATGCCGTCCTTCACCGCATATTGCACGTTCATCAGGCCGACCACCTGCAACGCGCGCGCCAGCATCTCGGTTTGCCGCTTGATCTCCTCGATGATCGCCGGCGCCAGGCTGTAGGGCGGCAGGGTGCAGGCGCTGTCGCCGGAATGGATGCCGGCTTCCTCGATATGCTCCATGACCCCGGCGACGAACTGAGTCGCGCCGTCTGCCAGGCAGTCGACGTCGACCTCGATGGCGTCGGAGAGATAGCTGTCGATCAGCACCGGCGACGTGCCCGACACCTTCACGGCTTCCACCATGTAGCGTTCCAGCTGCGCCGGGGTGCGGACGATTTCCATGGCGCGACCGCCCAGCACATAGGAAGGCCGGATCACCACCGGATAGCCGATCTGCCCCACCACGGCGCGCGCTTCGTCTTCCGAACGCGCGATGCCGTTCGCGGGCTGCCTGAGGTCAAGCTTCTGGAGCAGCTTCTGGAAGCGCTCGCGATCCTCGGCGAGATCGATCGCATCCGGCGAGGTGCCGAGGATCGGCACATTCGCCGCTTCCAGACCGGCCGCGAGCTTCAGCGGTGTCTGGCCACCGAACTGCACGATGACGCCCAGCAGCATGCCTTTCGACTGCTCGACGTGCACGATCTCCAGCACATCCTCGACCGTCAGCGGCTCGAAATAGAGGCGATCGGAGGTGTCGTAATCAGTCGAGACCGTTTCCGGGTTGCAATTGACCATGATGGTCTCGAACCCGGCCTCTTTGAGCGCATAGGCGGCATGGACACAGCAGTAATCGAATTCGATACCCTGACCGATGCGGTTCGGTCCGCCGCCCAGGATCATCACCTTGCGGCGATCCTGCGGCTGTGCCTCGCATTCGGCGTCGGCGCCGGCCTCATAAGTCGAATACATGTACGGCGTGCGGCTTTCGAATTCCGCCGCGCAGGTGTCGACCCGCTTGAAAACCGGCAGCACGCCGAGCTTGCGGCGCCCGGCCGACACGTCGGCTTCCGTCCTGCCGGCCAGCTCGGCCAGCCGCGCGTCGGAAAAGCCCATCTGCTTCAGGCCGCGCAGCGCATCGGCATCCTTCGGCAGGCCTTTTTCCCTGATCCGCTGTTCGGCACGGACGATCTCCTCGATCTGCTCGAGGAACCACGGGTCGTATTTGCAGGCGGCATGCACCTCGGCGATGCTGAGGCCATGACGGAAGGCCTGCGCGATCACCAGCAGGCGATCCGGCGTCGGCTGCGCCAGCGCGGCAATGATGGCTTCCTTCCCGTCCGGCTCGTCGGCATTGGCGATGACGATGTCGTTCAGGCCGGTGAGGCCGGTTTCCATCGAACGCAGCGCCTTCTGCAGGCTTTCCTGGAAGCTGCGTCCCATCGACATCGCCTCGCCCACCGATTTCATCGAGGTGGTGAGCAGGCGATCCGTGCCGGGAAACTTCTCGAAGGTAAAGCGCGGCATCTTGGTAACGATGTAATCGATCGTCGGCTCGAAGGATGCCGGCGTCACGCCGGTGATGTCATTGGTAAGTTCGTCGAGCGTGTAGCCGATG
>CAYSCA010000001.1:0-80462 GCA_964429465.1 uncultured Rhodospirillaceae bacterium | reverse complement strand
GTTCTCCTTCGGCCACGCGCTGTTCTTCGGCACCGGCGCGTATTGCACCGCGATCCTGCAGATCCATTTCGGCATCGGTGCCTGGGTCAGCTTCGTGCTCGCCGCCGTCGCGGCCGGCCTGGTCGGCGCCGGCACCGGCTGGCTGGTCTTCCGCTACGGCCTGCGCGGATCCTACTTCGCGCTGGTCACGCTGGCCTTCGCCGAGGTCTTCCGCATCCTCGCCAACAGCTTCGAGTTCACCGGCGCCGGCGTCGGCCTGCTGGTACCGCTGAAGCCAGGCTTCGCCCAGATGCAGTTCGAATCGAAAGCGGGATTCTTCTGGCTCCTGCTGGTGCTGGTAGCCGGCAGCCTGGTGTTTACCTGGTGGCTGCAGAATGCCCGTTTCGGCGCCCGGCTGATGGCGGTGCGCGAGAATGAGGATGCCGCCCGCGCGCTCGGCGTCGATCCTTTCTCCACCAAGCTGCTGGCGATCATCGCCTCGGGCGCCATCGCCGGATCGGCGGGCGCGGTCTATGTGCAGCTCTTCCTCTATATCGACCCCAACATCGCCTATGGCCCGGCCATGTCGATCGAGGCACTGCTGGTGCCGATCATCGGCGGGCTCGGCACCATCTTCGGGCCGGTGCTGGGGGCCTTTGCCCTGCATACGATCGCCGAGATCGGCCGCCTGGCCTTCGGCGAGGCGCCGGGCCTCAATCTCGTGCTCTACGGCCTGCTTCTGGTGCTGATGGTGCTGTTCCTGCCGAACGGCCTGTTTGGCCTGGGCAGGGTGAAGTTCGGCACCGGCCGGCTACGCCGGCTGTTCAGGCGGGGTGCCCATGCTTGAGATCAGCCGTCTGTCCAAGCGGTTCGGCGGATTGGTGGCAACCGACGATGTCAGCCTCACCGTCCGGGCGGGCATCTCAGCCCTGATCGGCCCGAACGGCGCCGGCAAGACCACGATCTTCGCGCAGATCTCGGGGTTTCATCGGCCCGATAGCGGCGAGATCCGGTTCGAGGGCCGTTCGCTGCTCGGCCTCACGCCCGAGCGGATTTGCCATCTGGGCGTGGCGCGTACCTTCCAGATCGTGCAGCCCTTTGCCGGCCTGAATGTGCGCGAGAATATCGCGGTCGGCGCCTATCTCCGCCGGGCCAGCCGCCGCGCCGCGCTGGACCATGCCGACGCCGTCGCCCGGCGCGTCGGCCTAGGCGCGCAGCTCGACAAACCCGCCGCGGCGCTGACCGTCGCCGGCCGCAAGCGGCTCGAGCTCGCCAAGGCGCTGGCCACCGATCCGAAGCTGCTGCTGCTGGACGAGGTAATGGCCGGCCTCAATCCGGCCGAGATCGACGAGATCATCCCGATCATCCGCAGTATCCGGCAATCCGGCGTCACCATCCTGCTGATCGAGCATGTGATGCGCGCCGTGATGAACCTGTCCGACCACGCCTGGGTGCTGAACAACGGCAGCCTGATCGCCAGCGGCACGCCGGCGGAAATCGCCGCCGATCCGCAGGTGATCGAGGCCTATCTCGGCCATGGTGCGGTCGCGCGCATGCGGAACCAGCAGGCGGAGATGCGGCATGCTTGAGGTGCGCGGCCTGCAGGCGGGATATGGCGAGGTCGAGGTGCTGCGCGGCATCGATCTCGACGTTGCGAAAGGCGAGATCGTCGCCTTGCTGGGCGCCAATGGTGCCGGCAAGTCGACCCTCAACAACAACCTGTCTGGAATTTGCCGCCCGATGGCCGGACAGATCCGCTTTCTCGGCGCGAACATCACCGGCATTGCCGCCGACCGGATCGTCAATGCCGGCCTGATCCAGGTACCGGAAGGTCGCCGCGTGTTTCCCAACCTGAGCGTGCAGGACAACCTCGATCTCGGCAGCTACTGCCGCGGCAAGCCGAACCGCAGCGCCAATCTCGAACGTGTCTACGGCGTCTTTCCCCGTCTGAAGGAGCGTATGCGGCAGATGGCCGGCACCTTGTCGGGCGGCGAACAGCAGATGCTGGCGATTGGCCGGGGACTGATGGCCGAGCCGGAATTGCTGATCCTCGATGAACCCTCGCTCGGCCTTTCGCCGTTGCTGGTGGAGGAGATGTTCGGCCTTGTCCAGCAGCTGAACCGCGACGGGCTCTCGATTCTGCTGGTCGAGCAGAATGTCGTTCAGTCGCTGGCCATCGCGCATCGCGCCTTCGTTCTGGAGCATGGTGTCATTGCGATGACGGGACCGGCGGCGGAACTGATGAACGACCCGGGGCTCAAGGCCTCGTATCTGGGGATGTGATCATGGCGCGGGATTCCATGACGTTGGCTGAGAAGCTGGTCGCCCGTGCCGCCGGCCTGCCGTTTGCGCGGCCCGGCGAGGTGGTCACCGCCCGCGTCGATCTCGCGATGATGCATGATTCCGGCGGGCCGCGCCGGGTGGCGCCGATGCTGGAGCGTCTGCAGGCCAGGCTGTGGGATCCCGACCGGGTGGTAGTGATCTCTGATCATTACGTGCCGGCGGTGGATGCCGAAAGCGCCGGCATCCTCGATCTCACCCGCAGATGGGTGAAGGCGGCCGGAGTCACGAAATTCCACGACATGCAGGGCATCTGCCATGTGGTGCTGCCCGAACGGGGCCATCTGCGGCCGGGCCTGTTCGTGGTCGGCGGCGACAGCCATTCACCGACCGGCGGCGCTTTCGGCGCCTACATGTTCGGCGTCGGCGCGACCGAGATGTGCGGCGTACTGGTGACCGGCGAGATCTGGCTGCGCGTGCCGGAAACTATCCTGCTGCACTGGAACGGCAAGCTGGGCACCGGCCTGTCGGCCAAGGACATGATTCTGGCCATGTGCGCAAAGCTGGGCATGGATGGCGGACGCTATCAGGCGATCCAGTATGCCGGCGAGACCATCGCCGGTCTGTCGATGCAGGAGCGCATGACGCTCTCCAACATGGCGGCCGAGCTGGGGGCGCAGGCCGGCCTGATCGCTCCCGATACGGTGACGCGCGATTATCTGCTCGAGGCCGGCGTGCCGGCCGCGGAGATCGACATCGAGACCTGGCAGGGCGATGCGGGCGCAAGCGTGGCCGAGCGGCATGATTTCGATGCCGCTGCCTTGTCGCCCATGGTGGCGGCGCCGCACAGTCCTGCGAACAGCGCGGCCGTCGCCGAGCATAAGGGCGTGACGATCGATCAGGCCTATATCGGCGCCTGCACCGGCGCCAAGATCAACGACCTGCGCATGGCGGCCGCCGTGCTCAGGGGCCGCAAGGTGGCAAGCGGCACGCGGCTGCTGATCGCGCCGGCTTCGGTGCGCACTACGGCGGAAGCCGCTGCCGACGGCACGCTGGCGACGCTGACCGAAGCCGGTGCCATCCTGCTGTCGTCGGGCTGCGGCGCCTGCGCCGGTTATGGCGCCGGCGTGCTGGCCGAAGGCGAAACCTGCATCGCGTCCACCGCGCGCAACTTCAAGGGACGGATGGGAGCTGGCTCCTCGAGGGTCTATCTCGGCTCGCCTTATACCGTCGCGGCGTCTGCCATCGCCGGCCGCATCACCGATCCGCGCGAGTTTCTGTCATGACGGCGAATGCCCCGGGCCGTGTCTGGAAATTCGGCGACAACATCGACACCGATGTTCTGGCGCCGGGCCTGTATATGAAGAGCCCGCTGGCCGAGCTGGCGCGCCATTGCCTGGAAGCGGTCGAGCCGCGCTTTGCCGCAGAAGTGAAGCCGGGCGATATCGTGGTCGGCGGGCGCAATTTCGGCATGGGCTCGTCACGCGAACAGGCGGTGATGGCCTTGCGCGAGCTGGGCGTCGGTGCCGTCGTGGCGCCATCCTTTGCGGGCATCTTCTACCGCAACGCGCTCAATCTCGGCCTGCTGGCCCTGGTCTGCCCAGAGGCCGGGCAGATTCGTGACGGGGCGGTGCTGGCCGTCGATGCCGCCGCCGCAATCCTGCGCGACAGCAAAAGCGGCGCGACCTATGCTTGCGAGCCGCTGCCGGCCCATCTGCTGCGGATGATCGAGGACGGCGGCCTGCTGCCGCATCTGGAAAAGAAGCTGAAAGACCAACAGTCAAAGGAGGCGCAGGCATGAGTAAGCTGCGCGAGCGTCTGCAGGGCGGCGGCGTGATCGTCGCGCCGGGGATTTATGACGGGCTGAGCGCGCTGGTCGCCAACCAGGCCGGCTTCGAGGCGCTGTATCTTTCCGGCGCCAGCATCGCCTATACGCGCTTCGGTCGCTCCGATGTTGGCCTGGTCTCGATGAGCGAGGTGGCGGATACCCTTGGCGCAATCCGCGAGCGGGTCGAGACGCCGATCATCGTCGATGCCGATACCGGCTTCGGCAATGCGCTCAACGTGCAGCGCACGGTCCGCCTGTTCGAGCGCAACGGCGCCGCCGGCATCCAGATCGAGGATCAGGCCAGCCCGAAGCGCTGCGGCCATCTCGACGGCAAAACGCTGGTTCCGCCGGCCGAAATGGTGGGCAAGATCAGGGCGGCGCTGGATGCGCGCCGCTCCGAAGACACGCTGATCCTGGCGCGCACCGACGCCATCGCCGTGGAAGGCTTCGACGCCGCCATGGACCGGGCGGCGCGCTACATGGAAGCCGGCTGCGACATCCTGTTCGTGGAGGCGCCGCGGAATGTGGACGAGATGCGCGGCATCACCAGCCGTTTCGGCAACCGCGTACCGCTGCTGGCCAATATGGTGGAGGGCGGCAAGACGCCGCTCATGTCGGCGGCGGAACTGGGCGAGATCGGCTATCGTCTGGTGATCTTTCCGGGCGGCCTGACCCGCGCGCTGGCCCATGCGATGGCGAACTATTTCGCCTCGCTCAAGACGCATGGCACGACCGATCCCTTCCGGGATCGCATGCTCGACTTCTCGGCCCTCAACGCCCTGATCGGCACGCCGGAATTGCTGGCCCAGGGCCGGGCCTATGATCCCTCCAATTTCGAGGATCAGCCATGATTGATCCCATCACGCTGGCCGTGCTGAAGGGGCGGTTGGAACAGGTCGCCGACGAGATGGATGCGACGCTGTTCCGCTCGGCCTTCAATCCGATCATCGCCGAAGCGCATGACGCCAGCCACGGACTTTATCACGCGGTCACCGGCGAGACGCTGGTGCAGGGCAAATCCGGCCTGCCGATCTTCGTCGGCGCCATGGCCTTCGCGGTCAAGGCGGTGATCGACAAGGCGGCGAAGGACCGCGATCTGACCGATGGCGACGTCTACATCTTCAACGACCCTTACGACGGCGGCACGCATTTGAGCGATTTCAAGCTGGTGCGGCCGTTCTTCCGCAATGGCAAGGTGTTCTGCTACCTCGCCTCGGTAGGCCACTGGCATGATGTGGGCGGCAATGTGCCGGGCAATTACAACCCGGTCGCGACGGAGGCCTTTCAGGAAGGCATGGTGATCCCGCCGGTGAAGCTCTATGCCGCCGGAAACCTGCGGCAGGATGTGGTCGACATCCTGCGCGCCAATACCCGTCTGCCCGACAGCCTTTATGGCGACATGAACGGGCAGGTGAATGCGCTCGATCTCGGCGCCAGACGGCTGAGCGCGCTGCTGGACGAATACGGCGACGATACCGTGGCCGAGGCTCTGGCCGAGCTGAAGCAGCGCGCCGCGATCCAGTTCCGCAGCCTGCTGCGCGAATTGCCTGATGGCCGCTATGCCGCGGAGGATTTTCTCGACAATGACGGTATCCGCGACGAGGCTCTGCGCATCGGCCTGGAGGTGGTGATCGAGGGCGACGACCTGACGCTGGATTTCTCGCGCACCTCGCCGGCCTGCGCCGGCCCGGTGAATATCGCGCGCTCTACCGCCATTGCCGCCTGCTATGTGGCGATCAAGCATATCTTTCCCGATGTGCCGGCCAATTCCGGCGTGCTGGAGCCGGTGAAATTCGTCATCCCTGAGACCAGCCTGATCAGCGTGCGGGCACCGAAGCCCGTCGGCGGCTATACCGAGACGATTCTGCGGGTGATCGATGTGATCTTCGCCGCTTTCGCCCAGATCGCCCCGGAGCGCGTGAACGGCTGCGCCTATGGCACGATCAATGCGCTGTCGCTGGCGGGCTATCGCCGGGATGGCCGGCGCTGGGTGATGTTCAGTTTCTTCGGCGGCGGCCATGGCGGGCATCCGCAGGGTGACGGTCTCAATCACGGCAACGCACCGATCTCGATGGCGACGATTCCGCCGCTGGAGATCCTGGAGGCGGCTTACCCCGTGGCCTTCACAGAATGGAGCTTGCGGGCCGATAGCGGCGGTGCCGGCAAACATCGCGGCGGCCTGGGCGCTGTCTACGAGATCGAACTGCTGGAGGAAGAGGCCGATCTCTTCCTGTTCGGCGAGCGCGGCAAATATGCGCCGGCCGGCGTGCTGGGCGGTCAGGCGGCGCAGCGCAACCGCTTCCTCTATCCGCAGGCGGGCAAGCTGGTCGAGCCGGCCATGGTTTCCAAGCTGCACGACGCCAAGCTGAAGAAGGGTGAGCGCATCCGGCTCGAGACACCGGGCGGCGGCGGCTATGGCCCGCCGGCGGAGCGCAAACCGGAGCAGATCGCCGAAGACCTGCGGCTGGGCTACGTCACCGAGGCCGGCGTGGCGCGCGATTACGGCGGCAGCACCAAGGAGGCCGCGGAATGACCGACCAGACCGTGATCCCGCGCTTTGCCGTCGGCGTCGATGTCGGCGGAACCTTCACCGACGTGTTCTTCCTTGACGAGGCGAATGGGCGGATCGACATCGCCAAGGTGCCCTCCACCCGCGGCGACCAGGCAACCGGCTTCATCGAAGGCCTGCGCTCGGCGGCTGAGCCGAGGCAGATCGCCACCGTCGTGCATGGCACCACGGTGGGTACAAATGCGCTGCTTGAGCGCAAGGGCGCGCGCACCGGCATCATCACCACGCGCGGCTTCCGCGACGTGCTGGAGATGCGCCGCCGCGACCGGCCCAGCACCTGGGGCCTCTGGGGCCAGTTCATGCCCGTGGTGCCGCGCGACCTGCGACTGGAAGTCGCCGAGCGCGTGCTGGCCGATGGCAGCATTCGCGAGGCGGTCGATCCGGCCGAGGTGAAGCGGGTGGCGCAGGAGCTTCTGGCGCGCGGCGCCGAAGCCGTCGCCATCGTCTTCATCAACGCCTATGCCAATCCGGAGAATGAGCGCGTCGCGCTGGGCGCGGTGCGGGAGGTCTGGCCGAATGCCCATGTGACGGCGTCGTCCGAAATCCTGCCCGAGATCCGCGAATTCGAGCGCAGCTCGACGGCGGCGCTGAATGCCTATCTGCAGCCGCCAGTCGGCAGCTACCTGCGCAAGCTGGAAGACCGCCTGCAGAGCGACGGTTTCGGCGGGCAGCTACTGATCGTGCAGTCCAATGGCGGCGTGATGAGCGTCGACAGCGCGGCCAGCCGCCCGGTGCGTACCGCGCTGTCCGGCCCGGCGGCCGGTGTGATCGCCTGCCAGCATATCGCCTCTGCTGCCGGCTTCCCCAATGTCGTGACTTGTGACATGGGCGGCACCAGCTTCGACGTATCGCTGATCGCAAAGGGCGAGCCGGCGATGAGTGCGCAGACCGCGATTGATTTCGGCCTCGTGGTGCGCGCGCCGATGATCGAAATCACCACGATCGGCGCCGGCGGCGGCTCGATCGCCTGGATCGACCGCGGCGGTATCCTGCAGATCGGGCCGGAAAGCGCCGGCTCCGATCCCGGCCCCGTCGCCTATGGTCTGGGCAACGACCGGCCGACGGTGACGGATGCCAATGTGGTGATGGGACGCATCGATGCCGAACGCCCGATCGGGGGCAAGCTGGAGCGGCTGGATGTCGAGGCAGCGAAAGACGCGATCCGGAAGCATATCGCCGAGCCGCTCGGCCTCGACGTCATGGCGGCCGCCGAGGCCATCATCAAGGTCGCCAATTCGCGCATGGCCGGCGCCATCCGGCTGGTCTCCATCGAGCGCGGCCACAACCCGCGCGACTTTGCCGCCATGCCGTTCGGCGGCGGCGGCGCTTTGCATGTCGGCGCCCTGATCAAGGAAGTCGGGCTCGCCTCCGCGCTGGTGCCGCGCTTCCCCGGCGTAACCTCGGCGCTGGGCTGCGTCATCGCCGATATGCGCCATGACTTCGTGCGCACGGTGAACCGGACGCTGGACGATATTGACCCCGGTCTCCTGGATTCCGCGATTGCCGAAGCGGCCGGCGAGGGGATGCGCCTGCTGGACCAGGCCGGGATCGGCTTCGAGGGCCGCAGCACCAGCGTCGAACTCGACATGTCCTATCTCGGCCAGACCCATACGGTTGCCGTGCCGCTGCCCGGCGACTTCACCAAACCCGCCAGGCTCAGCCGCGACGGCATCAGGGCGGCCTTTGAGGCGGCCTATGCTGCCGCCTTCGGCCGCGTGCTGGAGAAGATCGGCATCCGGGTGCTGAACCTGCGCGTCGCCGCCATCGGGAGGCGCCGGAAATTCGACCTTTCCCTGCTGGCGCCGCCGGCGGAGGGTTCAATCGCGGCGGCGAAGCGCACCACGCGCCGGATCTGGCTCGATGGCGGATGGCATGAGGCGGACATCTACCGCCGCCTCGAGCTGCCGCTCGGGGCCATCATTCCCGGCCCGGCGATCCTGGAACAGCCCGATACCACGATCCTGATCGAGGCCGACCTGGTCGGAGAAGTCGACCGCTTCGGCAACCTCATCGTCAAACGGAAGGCGGCATGAGTACGGCAGCGAAGCTGGACATCAGGCGCACGGCGCTGCTGATCGTCGATCTGCAGAACGACTTCCTGCATGCAGACGGCGCCTATGCGCGCGGCGGCGCCAATCTGCCCGGCGCGGCCGGACTGATCGCCAATATGAAAGCGGTGACGGATGCGATGCGCGCCGCCGGCGGCTGGATCGTCTCGACGCAGTTTACCCTGGTGCCGGGTCGCGGCGGCGAGCCGCTGATCAGCCCGCATCTGAAGCAGCTGCGGCCCTTCCTGCGCAAGGGCGATTTCCAGCCCGGCGCCTGGGGCCACAGCCTGATCGACGAACTGGCGCCGGCGGATTTCGTCGTGGAGAAGGTGGCCTATTCGGCCTTCTATATGTCGCGGCTGGAATTCGTGCTGCGCAAAGCCGGCATCGATACCCTGCTGATCGGCGGCATCGTCACCAATGGCGGCGTCGCCAGCACCCTGCGCGATGCCCATGTGCGGGATTTCCATGCCATGCTGCTGACCGATGGCTGCGCTGCCTTCAGCAGGGAGGCGCACGAGGCCAGCATCGCCGCGTTGGGCACCGTCGCGCCGAAGCTGACCTGTGCCGAGGCCGTTACCCTGGTCAAAGGCACATGAGTCCGAATCCATGAGCCCAGATCCATGAGCCAGGTCCTGCCGGCTGCCGGGATCGCGTTCCCGCTTTCCGTTCCGGTACTGGTGATCGGTGGCGGCGCCTGCGGCCTGGTCGCCGCCCTGGCGGCGCGCGATGCTGGCGCCGAGGTGCTGGTGCTGGAACGCGATCCGTCGCCCAGTGGCTCCACCGCCATGTCATCGGGCATGATCCCCGCCGCCGGCACCTTCCTGCAGAAGGCGCGCGGCGTGGAGGATTTGCCGGCGATCATGGCGGCCGATATCCAGGCCAAGGCCCATGGCGAGAATGATCCGGCCATGGTGGAAGCCGTCTGCGCGGCCTCGGGCCCTATCGTCGACTGGCTGGTGCGGCAGCACCGCGTGCCACTGACGCTGGTGGAAGGCTTTCTCTATCCCGGCCATAGCAGGCCGCGCATGCATGCGCCCGCCTCGCGCAGCGGCGCCGATCTGGTGGCCGGACTGCTTGCGGCGGCGAATGCCGCCGGGATCGATATCGTCTGCGATGCGACCGTCACCACGCTGTACGCCGGGGCAGATGGCCGGGTGCATGGCGTGGCTCTGGAACGGCCCGACGCCACGATCGAACGGATCGGCTGCCAGGCGCTGGTGCTGGCCTGTTCCGGATTCGGCGGCAATGCCGAGCTGGTGTCGCGTCACATCCCCGAGATTGCCGGGGCGCAGTATTACGGCCATGCCGGCAATCGCGGCGATGCGCTGCTCTGGGGCGAACAGCTCGGCGCCGATGTTAAGCATCTCGGCGCCTATCAGGGCCATGGCTCGCTCGCGATCCCGCATGCGGTGCTGATCACCTGGGCGCTGATGATGGAAGGCGGGATCCAGGTGAATGCGGAAGGCAGGCGTTTTTCCTGCGAACATGACGGCTATTCCGAGCAGGCGATGCGCGTGATCGCCCAGCCGGGCGGTATTGCCTGGAACATCTATGACGAACGGCTGCATAAGCTGGGCCTCGATTTCGAGGATTATCGCGATGCCGTCAAAGGCGGCGCGGTGAAGAGCGCCCACACTGTCGAGGCGCTGGCAGGCGAGTGCGGTCTTCCGTCGGAAGCCCTCGCGGCGACGCTCGGAGATGTGCAGGCGCTTGCGGCCGGAAAGGGCAGCGATCCCTTCGGGCGCGATTTCACGACCAGGCCGGCGCTCTCGGCGCCTTTCCATGCCGTGAAGGTGACCGGCGCGCTGTTTCATACCCAGGGCGGGCTGAGCGTGGATACGGATGCCCGCGTGCTGCGCCGGGACGGGCGGCGCATGCCTAATCTGCTGGCCGGCGGCGGCGCGGCCTGCGGATTGTCGGGACGCGGCCGCGACGGATATCTCTCGGGCAACGGATTGCTGATGGCAACGGTACTCGGGGCCAGGGCGGGACGCTCCGCTGCCGCACTCGTCAAGCAGGGAGCCTGAATATGCCGGTGATCCGTGTGACACTGATCGAAGGATACGAGGAAGCGGTTCGCGACCGCCTGCTGGAGGGCTATTCGGCGGTGACCCGCACGGTGCTGGAAGCCATTCCGGATGGAATCACCGCTGTGATCGAGGAAGTGAAGGCGGGCAATTACCGCCGCGGCAATCAGCGCAAGTCGCCGAAGCCGCCGCCGCCCCCGCCCGAGCAGATCGTGCGCGATTTCCTCGCCGCCATGGAGGGCCGCGATCTCGACGCCGCCAGAGCCTGTCTGGCGGAGGACTTCACGATGACCTTTCCGGGGAATACGCAATTCACGCGGCTGGACGAACTGATCGCCTGGGCCAGGCCGCGCTACCGGCGCATCGCCAAGATTTACCAGCGTTTCGATACGGTACCGGGAATGGATGCCGCGACAGTCTATTGTTCCGGCACCCTGCAGGGTGAATGGCCCGATGGCGAGGCCTTCGAAGGAATTCGCTTCATCGACCGCTTCACCGTGAAGGGCGGCCGGCTGCTCGACCAGGCGGTGTGGAATGACCTGGACCTGGCCTGGCAAAGCCGCGAGAGCGCCTGAGCGCTGAAGATATGCGCGGATTAAAGGGAGATGGCGGAGAGGGTGGGATTCGAACCCACGGTACGCTTGCACGCACAACGGTTTTCGAGACCGCCCCGATCGACCACTCTGGCACCTCTCCGCAGGGACCGGCGGCGGAAGACTCCGGCACCGGGGGTCGAAAGCGGCGCGGACCTTAACTGAACGCGGGCGGGCCCGCAAGGCTTGCGGCGCCCCGCCGGCCGGGACCGATCCGGCAGCTTCATCAAGCGGTTACCCTACATTTGTCGCAGCCCGCCGCAGACAGGGGCTTGTCTTGCCGGCGGGCTTCGCTGACACTGTCAGCCGGGTGCTGTCCTAGGACTGGTTCGCCGCGTCGCCGCGCCCTTCGGCCACCCCAAAAAGGACAAAAATTCGCTTCCGGATACAGGTGCCAGATAACTCTACGGAGGACGTCATGACGGTTGCCGCCATCCTGAAAGACAAGAAACCGGGCGTGATCGCCGCCAAGCCGGACGACAATATCGAGCAGGTCTGCCAGCTGCTGGCCGACAAGGGCATCGGCGCCGTGCTGGTGCTGAAGCCCGACGGGGGCATCGCCGGCATCCTGTCGGAACGCGATATCGTACGCGGTCTCTCGATGATCGGCACCGACCTGCTGCAGCAGAATGCTGACAGCATCATGACCAGGAACGTGATGGTCTGCTCCAGCCACGACACCATAGAGGATGTGATGCACCTGATGACCCGGCGCCGCATCCGCCATCTGCCGGTGGTCGACGAGGGCCGGCTGGTCGGCATGGTTTCCATCGGCGACGTGGTCAAACGCCGGATCGCGCAGACGGAAATGGAGGCCGAGGCGCTGAAGCAGTATATCGCCACCGGCTGAGGCCTGCCCTATAACATTCCCATGAGCCAGCAGCCCGCCGAATTGCTTGTCCGCCCCGATCCGCTCGACCCGAAACTGACCGAGACGGTGGACGGCGTCGACCATGAGGGCAAGGCGGTCTCCACCAAGGTGCCGGTCGAACGGCCGCTCACGCTCTTCCTGAACGGGCAGGAGATCGTCACCATGATGACGATCGGCGATTATCCCGAATACCTGGCGCTGGGATACCTGATCAACCAGCGCATGCTGCTGCCTGACGATGAGGTCACCGGCATCGATTTCGACGATGAGATCGAAACCATCGTGGTGCGCACGGCGCGCCAGACCGATTACGAGACGCGGCTTCGGAAGAAGACCCAGACCTCGGGCTGCGCCCAGGGCACGGTATTCGGCAACATGATGGATGCGGTGGAGAACGTGCAGCTCGACGCAGCGGCCGTGCTGAACACCTCCTGGATTTATGCCCTGTCGAAGAAGATCAACCTGCAGCCCTCGCTGTATCTGGAGGCCGGCGCCATCCATGGCTGCGTGCTCTGCGAGGAGGATCGCCCGCTGGTCTATATGGAGGATGTCGGGCGCCATAATGCCATCGACAAGATCGCCGGCTACATGCGGGTGCAGGGCCTCTCGCCCGAAGGCAAGAGCATGTACACCACCGGGCGCCTGACGTCGGAGATGGTGATCAAGACGGCGCAGATGGGCATCCCCATCCTGATCAGCCGCTCGGGCTTCACCGCCTGGGGCGTGCAGCTCGCCCGCCAGCTCGGCATGACGCTGATCGGCCGTGCCAAGGGCAAGCGCTTCGTCGCGCTCTCCGGGGCCGAGCGCCTGCGCTTCGATGCCGATCCGCGCGAGGTCGCCGAGGAGCCTTCGAAGCTGCAGCGCAAGGGCAGCCGCGACGACGAGGCGGCCTGATGCGGAAGACCGACTGATGCAGAAGATCCTGGGCGTCGTTCTGGCCGGCGGACTCGCCCGCCGCATGGGCGGCGGCGACAAGGGGCTGCGCGAACTGGGCGGCAGGCCCATCCTCGAGCGCATCATCGACCGGCTGCGGCCCCAGGTGGATGGCGTCATCATCAATGCCAATGGCGACCCGGCACGCTTCGCCGATTACGGCCTGCCGGTGGCCGGCGATGCGGTGGAAGGCTTTGCCGGGCCGCTGGCCGGCGTGCTCGCCGGCTATGCCTGGGCCCGCGAGAAGCGGCCCGACATTACCGATATCGTCACCGTCCCGAGTGACGGGCCTTTCCTGCCGCGCGACCTGGTGGCGCAGCTGGTCACTGTGCGCGATCTGGCGAAAGCCGATCTTGCCTGCGCGGCTTCGGCCGGCCAGGCGCATCCTGTGGTCGGGCTCTGGCCGCTGCGGCTGTATGACGATCTGCACCATGCCGTGGTGACGGAAGGCATCCGCAAGGTCGATCGGTGGACCGGACGGCACAAGCTGGCGCAGGCCAGCTTCGCCGTGGATCCGGTCGATCCTTTCTTCAACGCCAATGCGCCCGACGACCTGGCGGAAGCCGAGCGCCTGCTGTCGCGCCTGGGAGATGCGGCATGAGCCCGGAAGACTGGCCCAGTTTCCCGCCGGGCTACGAGGCGCGGCTCTGTTCGTCGGATGCCTTCGAGACGGCGTGCAAGGCGGCGGAGGAAGGCGGTGCCGAGGACGGGCTGCTGCTCTGGGTGGACCGGCGCGACCGCTGCGAGGCGGCCGTGGTGCTGCGGCCGCTCGACCCGATCGATGCGGCATTGACCCTGGCCTATGCCGGCCTGCTCGGCCTGCATGACGGGCTGGCCGCCGTCGCGCCGCCGGAAACGCCGGCCGGCATGCTTTGGCCCGACCGCATGATGCTCAACGAGGCCTGTATCGGCGGCATCCGTATCGCCCATGGCTCGCTGGTCGAGAAGGAAGGCATGAGCGACGTGCCGGCCTGGCTGGTGATCGGCATTGCCGTGCAGATGGCGGGCGATCCTGACGACGATGCGCCGGGCGCCGAGACGGAATACACCAATCTGCTGGAGGAGGGCTGCGGCGAGATCACCGTGCCGATGCTGGTGGAATCCTTCAGCCGCCATCTGCTGCACTGGCTCGACCGCTGGCAGGAAGAGGGCTTCGGGCCATTGCGCCGCGCTTTCCTGCACGACCGCCATAACCGCCATATCAATCTCGAGCCGAATGGCGATGCCTGGATGCAGGATGGAGCCGCCAGGAGCTGGCGGTCGCTGCGCGAGGCTCTGCGGCGGCCCTCCTGGGTGCTGCCCGAAATCGCGGGGCGGGTATCGTGAAGCTTTTGCGCACCATCCGCTTCGATGAATCCGACACGCGGGTTTTTCCCCACGCGGCGATGCCGGGCGAATGGGCGGTGCCGGGCACCTTCGTATTCGCCGACAGCGACCCCGCGCAGCTTGGCCGGCGCGAGCGGCAGGCCTTCGCGAACGGCTTCCTCGGGCTGTCGACATTCGGCTGGTCCACGCTGGCGAGCGTGGCGACGCTGTCGGATGAAGACTACGACTCGGCCATTGCCGCGCTGGCGCGGCATCTCTGCGAGGCCTATGGCGCACCGGACGAAGCCACCGCCCGCGCGGCGGCGCGCGAGGAGATCGACTACGCCGCCTCGCTCTGCGACCAGCCGGTCAACACCCTGCTGAGCCTGAGCCGCTTCGTCGAGGGCGACGCCATCCGCGAGCAGTTCCGCGTGGTGCAGCCGCCGGGCGAAAAGCCGCATGCAAAGATCTGGGAAATTCTGCCCGATGACGACGGCAGCGCCTGAGGCACCGGTCGATTTCTGGGTCAGCAGCGGCTATGCGCTGCTCGACCGCGACGATTCCGGCCGGCTGGCGGCCGGCCCCGATTTCATCCGGGCTTACCTGAGCCGCCCGGAAATGCTGCCGCCCGAGGAGGCCTGCGCCGAGGAGCGCTCCCTGCATGCAGCGCTGCTGAAAGATCCGCTGCAGATTGTGGGGCAGGCCGACCTGGACCGGCTGGCCGATCCGGACGCCCGGGAAAACTATGCGGTCTTCCTGCGCTTCCGCGATTATCTCCGCCGGGCAGGCAGCATCGAGGCGGCCTATCTCGGCCTGTTCCGGCCGGGCGCGCCCGGCGTGCCGACCATGTTCGTCGATCATCTGGCGACCGCCATCCTGCGCGACCTGCTGGAGGGCGACGGCGACCCGTTCCGCGCGCGCGCCGCCGAATTGTTCTTCCGCGTGCAGAAGGCGACGATCCGCGACGGGTCGATCCTGCTGGCCGACGAGGAGACGGTCGAGATGCTGGCTGCCGGACAGGGCTTCGGCTCGCTGGGGGCGCTGGTGGCGCAGGCCGGCACGGCGCTCCGCAGCGTGGACATGGATGTCCTCACGCGCGAGAACGCCGCCGGCTACTGGGCGCGCAGCGACCGGCACGACTTTGTGCTCGACTTCGGTTTCACCCGGCCGGGCCAGGATGCCTTCGCGCGCGTGATGGAAGGATGGATCGAACGCCTGACCGGCGCTGCCGTGCAGATCCATCCGGTGCAGACGATCCGCGACGAGCGCTGGGTCTGGCATGTCGGGCTGGACTCCGCCGCGACGGGGATCATGAACGACCTCTATGAGGGCAAGGCAGTTGAGGATGCGCGGCTGCAGCAGATCCTCGCGCTGTTCCGGCTGGAATTCCGTGATCCGTCGCTGATGCTGGAGCGCGTGGCCGGGCGCCCGGTCTATCTCGGCCTTGCATTGGACCAGGACGGCAGGGTGAGGATGAAGCCGCAGAATCTTGTGGTAAACTTGCCGCTGCGGGCGGCGGATTGATGCGGAGCATCGCAGCATGACCACCGGTGCGGATAATGCAGGAACCGAGGCCTGGGAGGTCGGTGTGGTGGTCGAACGCCGCCGCCTCTCCAGCCCCTGGGCCGATCACGCCTGGCAGGCGGTGCAGGTGCTGCCCGGCGCGCCGACGTCGCCACCCTGGACCAGGCTGGCCGAAGGCGAGGGCTGGGAGCGGTTTTACGCTGGACCGGCCAGGCTGCTGCTCTACCGTCGTGAGACCATCAGCTACAAATACAATCTGGAAAGCAGCCAGCCTTCGGTCTTCGTGATCCTGCGCCGCAGCGGCGACGAGCGCGGCATCGGGCTGCATCTGGCTACCGTCTGTGCCGGCGAAGCGCATGCCTATGCGGAATCGATGGAAGACATCGTCGAGGCCGTGCCGATGCCCGAAGAGATCCATCGCTGGGTCAGCGATTACGTGGCGCGCCATCATGTGGAGGAGAAATTCTATAAGCGCAAGCGCACGAAAGCCGATACCGAAGCGCTGGCGCGGCACAAGTTTCTTTATCAGTCCGATCCGCTGCGGCAGATGCCGGAAGACGAGTGAGCGGGATGAGCGGGCGCGAGGACAAAGGCTTCCTGGCGCGCTGGTCGCAGCGCAAGGCGGAAGCATCGCGCCAGGAAGCGGAACCTACCGCAGAACCGGTGCCGGCGCCGGAGATGCCGGAAGCCGTCGATCCTGAAAGCCTGCCACCGATCGACGAACTCACCGAGGCGAGCGATTTCACGCCCTTCCTGCGCAAGGGCGTGCCTGAGACGCTGCGCAAGGCCGCGCTCCGCAAGCTCTGGATGACCGAGCCCAGCGTGGTGAATTACGTGCCGCTGGTGGAGTACGCCTGGCACAACAACGAGCCCGGCTTCGGTCCGCTGCTGCCGACTGACGATGTCGAGAAGCTGCTGAAACAGATCGTCGAGGGCAATCCCTTCACCCTGCCACCCGAACCCGAGCAGCCGGCTGGCGAAATGCCCACCACCGAAGCACCGGCGCTGGAGGCACCGGGCGAGGCGCCGCTGGCCGGGTTGCCGGCGGAGCCGCCGGATGCGCCGGTCGAGATCGAGCCGCGGCGGCCGCGCCGCCATGGCGGGGCGCTGCCGAGTTGATCATTCCAGGTTGCGATTGCCGGCCGCGCAACCGCCGAGAGGTCAGTGCCGGCGCTCCTGCAGCAGGCGGAAGCTGGCGAAGAGCGGCAGACCGCTCAGGAGTGCGGCGAAATGAACCGAGAGCAGCCAGTCGATGCGGAACCAGGCCACGAGTCCGTCGGCGATGATGAAGAACTGCAGCACAGCCAGGACGAGGAAGAATAGGGTTCCGGGAAACGCCATGACTTTTCTCCTTTTCTTATTGGTCGCGTTCGACTGCGCACAGGCACCCTAGCCGCGGGGTGAGGAGGCACCGAGCGACAAGGTTGTGACGGATGTGACAAAAACAGGATGCTTAGCGAAGGCTTTACGGATTTCGCTTTAGCGGGAGGGCCTTGGCCCCAGGCTGGTCACAACGAGTTTATGTGCTGCGGCCGAGTGGAAGACACTCTGCGGTGTCATTCAGCGCCGCGACAGAAACCCCAGGGTGTCTGCCGGACAAGCTTTCAGCGTTTCCCGAATCGGGCCTCGATTGCGGTGAACAGCGCACGCAGGCCGGTCGCTTCACCGCCGAGCGGACGACCGGCGCGTGACCGGCTGCTCCAGGCGAAAAGGTCGAGATGCGCATAGGACTTCGTCCGGCTGACGAATTCCTTCAGGAACAGCGCCGCCGTGATCGAGCCGGCGAAGGGTGTATCGGCCGAGTTGCTGATATCAGCCACCTTGCCTTCGATATAGTCGCGATAGGGCTTGTGCAGCGGCATGCGCCAGAGCGGGTCGGCGGCGGCGAGCCCGGCCGACAACAGTGCCTCGGCCATCGCATCATCATCGGTATACATCGCCGGCAGGTCGGGGCCGACCGCTACCCGCGCCGCGCCGGTCAGCGTGGCGCAATCGATCAGCCAGTCGGGCTTTTCCGAATCGGCCTCGGCCAGGGCGTCGCCCAATACCAGCCGGCCTTCGGCATCGGTATTGCCGATTTCGACGGTGATGCCCTTGCGGGTCTGCAGCACATCGCCCGGACGCATGGCATTGCCGGCGATGCTGTTCTCGACCGCGCCGATCAGCACCCGCAGGCGGACCGGCAGCCCGACGGCCATGATCGCGGCGGCCAGGCCGAGCACGATGGCGGCGCCACCCATATCCTTCTTCATCAGCAGCATGCCCGAGGAAGGCTTGATATCCAGGCCGCCGGTATCGAAGCATACGCCCTTGCCGACCAGGGTGAGCCTGGGGTGTTTCGGATTGCCCCATTTCAGGTCGATCAGGCGGGGCAGCCGCGTCGAGGCGCGGCCGACCGCGTGGATCATCGGGTAGTTCTGCTCCAGCAGGTCGTCGCCGGTTATGCAGCGGAACTCGGCATTTCCGAGCAGCGCCACGCCGCGCGCTGCTTCTGCCAGTTCGGCCGGTCCCATATCGCTGGCCGGCGTATTGATCAGGTCGCGCGCGAGCACGATGCCGTCATGCAGGGCCTCGACCCGCGCGCGGTCGGCCTTTGCCGGCCAGACCAGCCGGGCGGCCGGCTTCCTCTCGCTGCTCTTGCGGTAGCGGTCGAAACGATAGCTGCTGAGGGCCCAGCCGAGCGCGGCGGCATCTCCCGCTTTTGCATCGGCGAGTTTGTAGTCGCCGGCCGGCAGTGCGGCGGCGATCGCGGCATAGGACCAGAGGTCGGGCGCCTCGCCGATACCGGCGAGAATGCGGGCTGGCTTGCCGGTGCGGTTGTCAGGAATCACCAGCACCTGGCCGGCCTTGGCCTTGAAACCCTGCGCCGCGGCCCAGGCGACGACATTCGGCTTCTCGCGCGCCTGCCGTGCCGCCCATTGCTTGCCCGTGAAGGTCTCGATACGGAGCGCATCGGCGGATTTGACGATCAGGGTGACAGTCACGGCGACCTCTTGCGATGAACCCAGACAATTCCGCCCGTGTCCTGCTCTGGGCGGCGAATACGACCTTCTTTATAAGATGTCTGGTTTTCTGGCGAAACCGATGGAGAATTCCGTGGCCGCGCTGACCCTTGTGATCGGAAACAAGAATTACTCAAGCTGGAGCCTGCGGCCCTGGCTGGCCCTGAAGGCCGCCGGCCAGCCCTTCGACGAGGTGATGATCGGCCTGCGCCACCCCGAGACCAAGGCCCGGATCCTCAGCCATTCGCCGGCCGGCAAGGTGCCGGCGCTGAAGCATGGCGACCTGCTGGTCTGGGAAAGCCTGGCAATCTGCGAGTATGTCGCAGAGCTCTTCCCCGAAGCCGGCCTGCTGCCATCCGATCCCCGGGCCCGCGCCGTGGCGCGCAGCGTGATGAGCGAGATGCATGCGGGTTTCCCGGCCCTGCGGCGCGATCTGCCGATGGACATCCATTCCAAGGGCATCGCCGCCGGACAGCCGTCGGAGGAGGCCCGGCAGGACATCGCGCGGGTGCAGCAGATCTGGCAGGATTGCCGCGGCCGCTTCGGCCAGGACGGAGATTTCCTGTTCGGCCGCTTTGGCATCGCCGATTGCATGTATGCCCCGGTCGCGACCCGCTTCCGCACCTATCGGGTGGCGCTGGACCCGGTTTCGGCAGCCTATGTCGACGCCATCTACGCCCATCCGGCCATGCAGGAATGGATTGCGGCCGCCGCCGCGGAGGAGCCGCTGCCCGAGCCGTAACCGTCAGGAGATCAGCTTCAGTTCGCGGTAGTAGCGTTCGGCACCGGCATGCAGCGGCGGGACTGAAATGCCGACCACCGCGGTCCCGAGGCGGATCTTCTGCGCCATCGCCGGGCCGGCGTCGAGAATCTTGCGGTTCTGCGGATGCCAGAGGGCGCGCAGCAATTCATAGACCAGATCGGCATCGAGCGCCTCGGCGACCAGCCATTGCATGCTGATGCTGAGCGTTTCGATTTCGCCCACCCCCTCATAGATGTCGGCCGGGATGGTGTCGCGGCTGAAGAAACGGTGCCGCCGCAGCGCGTTCTCGACCGGCCGGCCCGAGAGCGGGACGATCTCCGCGATGTTGCGATCGGTGAGGTCGCCGACCGTCGGCGCCGGCTGGCCGGAAATCAGGAAGAAGGCATCCAGACCGTCTTTGGACATCAGGTCGGCGGCCTCGCCCGGATCCAGCTCGAATATCTTCAGCTGCGAAAAGCGCACGCCATAGGCGGCAAGGATGATCTCCGCATTGTAGCGCGTGCCCGATCCTGTGCGGTCGATCGAGACCCGTTTGCCCGCGAGGTCGCGCGGTTCCTCGATACCGCTGCCGCGCCGGACCACCAGATGTATGGTTTCGGGGTAGAGATTGGCGATAACCCGCAGGTTCGGCTGGGGCGCCCGGCGAAAATACAATCCCTGGCCCTGATAGGCCGAAGCGGCGAGATCGGCCTGGGCGAAGCCGGATTCGATGCTTTCATTGGCGATCGCGGCCAGATTGGCGACTGATCCGGCGCTGGTCAGCGCCACGGCGATCAGCCCGGGCACGCCGCAGGAGCCCCCGCGCTCGCAGGGCCGGCTGCCTGGCGGACTGGAGATCGCGGTGGCGATCGTGGTGCCGACCGGGAAGGCGGTGGTGTGGGCCGACCCGGTGAGGATGCGGAAGAAGCTGCCGCCTTCACTGCCGGTCGTCGATTGCGCAAGGCTCACCCGCGGTGCTGCCGTGAGGGCGAGCCCGGCAGCAAGGGATGTCGAGAGGAAATCCCGGCGGCGCATCGCCTTTATATAAGCCGGGCGGCCGGCGCTGGCTAGCGCGGGTCGAATCTCAGCTTGGCGACCAGTACCGCGGCGGTCAGGCAGAGGGTGGCGCCATTCGCCAGGATCAGGCCGGGCGATCCGATCAGCAGCCCGTAGGCCAGCCAGAGGGCGATCCCGAGGTTCATGATGACGAACATGGCGAGCGAGATGTCGCGCGCGGACCGGGTGCGCCAGACCTTCACCACCTGTGGCACATAGGCCAAGGTCGTCAGCAGCCCGGCGGCGATGCCAATCGCCTCGATCACGATGGCAGGGACCATGGATGGCCAGTTTTCAGTCGGTGTTCAGAGCTTTGCGATAAAAGCGTTCTGCAGCCGGGCGATGGTAGCGCGCAGCACCGGTTCCTCATAGGGCCGCGGCGGCAGTTTGCCCCAGATCGGTCCGGGCCAGGCGGGATCCTCGCGGAACCGCGCCACCACGTGCACATGCAGCTGCGGCACCATATTCCCGAGTGCGCCGACATTCAGCTTGTGCGGCTGGAAAACCTGGCCCAGCACGTCCTGGGTCTTGGCGATCTCGTTGATCAGCAGCTTGCGCTGCTTCTCGTTGAGCTGTGCGATCTCGGTGACGTTCTCCACCGCCGGCACCAGGATAAGCCACGGATACTGCGCATCGTTCATCAGCTGCACGAGGCAAAGCTTCATGCGGCAGACGGCCAGCGTATCGCGGCGTAACTGGTCATGGAGGGTGAACATCGATAGGGCTCGCTTTCGCAGCGGCGATAGGGTATCGCAACGCGCTGATAAACAATCCTCAGGGCCTTGTCCATGCCTGTGAACCTGCCTGTGCTGCGCCTCAAAGCCCGCGAGGATCGCCGCGTTCGCGAGGGCCATCCTTGGGTATATTCCAATGAGATCGAACTCGACGTCCGCGCGAAAGCCCTCCCGCCGGGCGGCCTCGTGCGCCTGCTCGACGTCCATGGCAGCGCCATGGGTGTCGCCAGCTTCAATCCCCATTCGCTCATCGCGGCCCGGCTCTGGACGGCCGACACTGCTGTACAGGTGGATGCGGCGTTTCTGGCCGGGCGGCTGCGCTCTGCCCTTGCCCTGCGTGAACGCTTCTATGCCCGGCCTTACTACCGGCTGGTTCATGCCGAGGCGGATGGTTTTCCCGGCTTTGTCATCGACCGTTACGGCGATGTCGTGGCGGTCCAGGCAAATACGGCGGGTGCGGAGCATCTGACGCCGGCGCTGCTGGACGCCCTGGATATCGTGCTGAAGCCGCGGGCCATCGTGCTGCGCAATGATACCGCCGTGCGCAAACTGGAAGGGCTGGAGGAGGAGGTCAGGCTAGCTGCCGGCAGCCTGCAGCCCGAGCCGATGGTGGAGGAGGGCGGGGTGCGCTTCGCGCTGGATCTCCTGGAAGGCCAGAAGACCGGATGGTATTTCGATCTCGCCAAAGCGCGGCAGGAAGTGGCACGACTCAGCATCGGGCAGGACATGCTCGATTGCTATTGCCATATCGGTGCCTTCGCGCTTACCGCCGCCAAAGCCGGCGCCAAATCGGTAAGAGGCATTGACCGTTCGGAACTCGGTATCGCGCTGGCGCAGAAGGCTGCGCAGGAAAACGGACTGGCCCAGATTGCGCAATTCGAGAAGGCCGATGCCTTCGAGGCGCTGGAGCGGCTTGGGCAGGGCGGAGCGCGCTTCGGCACGGTGGTCACCGATCCGCCGAATTTCGTGAAGAGCCGCAAGGATCTTGGGGCGGGCAGCCGCGCCTATCGCAAGCTGGCCAAACTCGCGGCTCCGGTGGTGGCGCCCGGTGGATTCTGGTTCGTTGCCTGCTGCGCCCATCTGCTGCCGGGCGATCTTTTCGCCAGGGAAATCGCCATCGGGCTGAACAATGCCCGCCGTCAGGGCCGTGTCGTCCTGTCCGGCGGTGCGGGGCCGGACCATCCGGTGCATCCGCATTTGCCGGAAAGCGCCTACCTCAAATGGCAGGTGCTGCAGCTGGATTGAGCTAGCGGCGGTTGAGGCCGGCGAACCAGGGTTCCAGCCGCCTGATCGCCTCTTCCACCACCGCCTCATCCATGCAGAAGGAAAACCGCAGGTAACGCGCGCCGTTTGCCGTGTCAAAATCGACACCCGGCGCGGCGACCACGCCGGTTTCCTCGAGCATGCGGCGGCAGAAGGCGACCGAATCGTCGGTGAAGTCGCCGATATCGGCATAGAGGTAGAAGGCGCCATCCGGCGGGGCGAAACGGCTGATGCCAAAACGCGGCAGCGCGTTCAGCAGCCGGTCGCGATTGCCGCGGTAGAGGGCGACACGGGCATTCATTTCGTCTTCCGCTTCCAGGGCGGCGATGGCGGCGATCTGCGACAGGGTAGGCGCCGAGATCTGCAGGCTGCCGCCCAATGCCTCAATGCGCGGCACCAGGCGTTCGGGCAGGACCAGCCAGCCGATGCGCCAACCCGTCATGCCCCAGTATTTGGAGAAGCCGTTGACGACGATGACGTCCTCGCCCGCTTCCAGCATCGTGGCGGCAGGCCGTTCGTAGGTGACGCCGTGATAGAGTTCGTCGACGATCAGCCACAGCCCTTTGCGGTGGCAGGCATCATAGGTGGCGGTCAACTCGGTGCTGCTCAGCATCGTGCCGGTCGGATTGGCGGGGCTTGCCACCACCACGCCCTTCACTTGGCTGGGCAAGGCCTCGATCATTGCCGGCGTCACGCGGTAGCCGGTCGTCTCATCGGTGCCGAGCCGCAAGGGCACAAGATCGACCGCCTGCAAGGCGCCGCGATAGGCGGGATAGCTCGGCTCGACCACAGCGACCGTGTCGCCGGCCGAGAAGGCGGCGAGGAAAGCCAGCATGAAACCGGAGGACGTGCCGATCGTGACGGCGATGCGCGACGCGGGGACGTCGATGCCGTAGCGCCGGGCGTAGAGCTGCGCGATACCCTGGCGCAAGGCCGGCATGCCGAGCGCTTCGGTATAGCCGAGATTGCGGCCCTTGCTCAGCGCCGCCTGCGCGGCCGCGGTGGCCTTTTGCGGCGGCGGCAGGGTCGGTTCGCCGACCAGCAGGTTGACTACTTCGCCGCCCGCCTTCACGCGCGCATTCACCGCCTTGAAGATCTCCCACATGCGGTAGATCTCGATGTCGCTGCGGGGCGCCAGCGGCGGCATGGGGGTCATGATATCACTCATCGTAACAGACGGCCTCGATGCGATAGCCGTCCGGGTCGAAGATGAAGCCGGCATAATAGGTCGGCGTGTATTGCGGCCGCAGGCCGGGCGCGCCGTTATCCTTGCCACCCATGGTGAGGGCGGCGGCGTGGAAGGCATCCACGGCGGCGCGGCTCGCCGCCTTGAAACAGAGATGCAGGCCCGATCGCGGATCGGCCGGTACCGGGCGAGGGCTCTGATCGAGCCAGAGTTGTGGCCGCTTTGCACCATAGGCGATCCCGTGGGCGCCCTCATAAAGGCGGGTGTAGCCCAGTGGCTTGAGCGCCGCATCGTAGAAGGCGGCAGACGCCTTCAGATCCTTCACGCCGATCGAAATATGGTCAAACATATCTAACCCCTTAGACGGTTAGCCAAACCATAGCCGGTGAATGCGCCATTGGCCAGCGCGACGCCGAAACTCACGGCGATGATGCCAATCCAGGTGACCGTTTCCGGCCATTCGCCGAGCAGCGGTATGGCCAGGACGGCCGTCAGCGCCGGGGTGAGCGCGGCAAAGGCGGCGGCCGGTGCGGCGCCGAGGCGGCGGACGGCGAAGCCATAGGCCGCCATGCTGAGCAGGCCCGAGGCGACCGACTGAATCAGCTGGACCCCGACCTCGAAAACCGGCGCGGCAAGCAACCGGCTGTCGAGCCATGTCAGGTAGATCGGCAGGTACAGGAGGAAGGAGCTGACATAGACCAGCGCCGCGGCCTGCCAGGCGCCCAGTCCGGTCTTTTTCAGCGCGATCGTGTAGCTTGCCCAGAGCGCCCCGCAGCAGACGAACATCAGATCCCCGCGCCAGGCCTCGCCGCTGCCTTCGACGACCTGCCACCCGCCCACGGCGACAGCGCCTGCCAGCATCAGCGCGGTACCGAGCTTGCGCTGCAGATTGAAGCGTTCGCCCAGCAGCAGCACAGCGAAGAGCGCGGCAAAGAGAGGCATGCTGCCCGGCATCAGCGCGCCGGCATGGGCGGCCGGAGCGAACATCATCCCGAGACTGCTGATCAGCATGAAAGGCAGGCCGGCGCCGGTGACCAGGATGACGAACCACAGCAGGCGCCGGTCATCGCGCGCGGCGCCGCCTGGCGTTTTGAGGAAGCGCAGCAGGACGGGGATCAGCAACACAGCCGGCAACAGCAGCCGCAGGAAGACGACATCCCATGGCGTCAGAGAGCCGGTGACACCGAACCGGGTGGCGATCAGGCCGGCGGCCCAGAGCAGGATGGTCCCCAGCGCCGCCCCGGCGCCGAGAAGGCGACCGGCATCAGGACGGGCAGGGGCGGGGGTGAGGGTACTGGCAATACTCATGGCGATTCACTCTTGTCACTCCTGGCGATTCCGGGGTGGGGGCTGGCGCAGAATGGCGCAGAAGTCCTTGGCGTGTCCTTGCGCTTCAAAGCCATTTTCGAGATTATCCAGCAATACCCTGCCAATTTTTTCCAAGTGAAGGGTGAGATATGCCAAATTCTTCGCTGGATGATTTCGACTGCCGAATCCTCGCGGCCTTGCAGGAAGATGGCCGGCTGAGCAATGTCGATCTCGCCGAGCGGGTCGGATTGTCGCCGTCCCCGTGCCTGCGCCGGGTAAAGCGGCTGGAGCAGGAAGGGTATATCCGCGGCTATCGAGCGGTGCTCGACCGCGACCGGCTGGGCCTCGACATCACGGTCTTTCTGGAAATCAAGGTCGAGAAGCATTTCATCGAGAATGCCAACGCCGTGCAGGAGGTGCTGGCCTCGATCCCGGAGATGATCGCCGTCCATATGGTCTCGGGCGAAGCGGACTGGCTGGCAGAGGTAGTGGTGCCCGATCTCAAGGCCTACGAGCGCTTGTTGAGCGAGCGCATTCTGCCGCTGCCGATGGTCAAGGACATCCGTTCGAATTTCGCCATCCGGACCAACAAGACCGATGCGCCTTTGCCGCTGCAGCATCTCCTGCCGTCGCGCCGGGCGGGTTGAGCGTGGTCATTGCGTGATAAGACGCTGTCCTCTCGACTCTATTCCGGCGTCACCGTATAGTCCGCCGGCCGCCGCAAAGCCGCCATATTAACTGCCTAGACCCGCTATCGCGGGTGGGTTTCGGGCCAAAGATCAACGGTTGCCGCCGGCAAGTTTCGTCCAATCCTTTCTGCCAAGGGCAGCCATGCGCTATTCGGGACTGATCGTCCTTGTCCTCGTCGCCATCCTCAACCTGGCAGGCTGGGCCTATCTCAATCGTCCGATCGAGCCACGTCCCTGGGGTGAGTTGATCCAGGGCGTGGACTATTCGCCGTTTCGCGGCGACCAGGGACCGAATAGCGGAAAATTCCCGAGTGAAGCCGAGATAGAGCAGGACATGCAGGTGCTGTCCAGCCAGGTCCGGCAGATTCGCACATACTCCACGCTCGATGGCCAGGGCGAAATCGCCAAGATCGCCGAGCGCTACGGCCTTGAAGTGATGCAGGGCAGCTGGCTCGACAGCCGCCTCGAGCGCAACGATCAGGAAATGCGCGAACTGGTGCGGATCGCCACGACGCACAGCAATGTGCGCCGCGTGCTGGTCGGCAACGAAACCATGCTGCGCGCCGAAATGCCGATCCAGGATCTGATCCAGTATATCCGGCGCGTGCGCACGGAACTGTCGGGCCGGCATATCGAAGTGTCGACGGCGGAAACCTGGGATATCTGGCTGCGCTATCCGCAGCTCGGCCGCGAGGTCGATTTCATCGCCATCCATCTGCTGCCCTACTGGGAAGGCCAGGCGCCGGACAAGGCGGTTGAATACGCGCTGGCCCGCTACCAGCAGGTCAAGGATGCCTATCCGACCAAGAAGGTGGTGATCACCGAGATCGGCTGGCCGTCGGAAGGCCGCATCCGCCGCGACGCCGTGCCCAGTCCTACGACACAGGCAGCCTTCCTGCGCGGCTTCCTCAACATCGCCAACCAGCGCGGCCTCGACTATTTCATCCAGGAAGCCTTCGACCAGCCATGGAAGCGCAATATCGAAGGATCGGTGGGCGCCTATTGGGGCGTCTACAACGCCGACCGCACGCCGAAATTCCCGATGGTGGGACCGGTCAGCGACCGGCCCCACTGGCCACAGCTGACCGCCGCCTCGATCCTGCTTGCGCTGCCGCTGATGGTCTGGTTTCTGGCGCGCTGGGCCGACCTGCGCTTTTCCGGCCGCGTGTTCTTCGTGGCGCTGATCCAGCTGGTCACCAGTGCGATCGTCATGGTGATCGATTCCGGCCTGCGCACCTACATGAGTCCCGGCATCGCGTTGATGTGGGCGATGCTGTTGCCGCTGCTCTTCATGCTGTTCCTCGTGGTGCTGGCCGAAGGCCTTGAATTGTCCGAGGTGATCTGGGCGAGCCGGCGCAAGCGGCATTTCCTGCCCTTCAAGACCGATATCGAACGCAGCTGGCCGAAGGTATCGATCCATGTCCCGGCCTATAACGAGCCGCCGGAGATGCTCAAGAAGACGCTCGACTCCCTTGCCCGGCTGGATTATCCGAATTTCGAGGTCCTGATCATCGACAACAACACCAAGGACGAACGGGTCTGGCGTCCGGTGGAGGCCTATTGTCGCCAGCTCGGCGAGCGGTTCCGGTTTTTCCACGTCTCGCCGCTCAAGGGCTTCAAGGCCGGTGCGCTCAACTTTGCCCTGCAGCAGACTGCGCCCGATGCCGAGATCGTCGGCGTCATCGATGCCGATTACCTGATCGAGCCCGACTGGCTGAAATCGCTGGTGCCGTATTTCGACCGCGCCGATATCGGCTTCGTGCAGGCGCCGCAGGATCACTACGACTGGAAGGACGATACCTTCAAGGAATTCATCAACTGGGAATATGCCGGCTTCTTCCAGATCGGCATGGTTCAGCGCAACGAGCGGGACGCCATCATACAGCACGGCACGATGACGCTGGTGCGCCGCTCGGCCATCGAACATGTCGGCAAATGGGCCGAGTGGTGCATTTGCGAAGATGCCGAAATGGGGCTGCGCCTGCTCGCCGGCGGCTGGCATTCCGTCTACACCGACCGCCGCTACGGCTATGGCCTCACGCCCGATACCTTCTCCGGCTACAAGAGCCAGCGCTTCCGCTGGGCCTATGGTGCCGTGCAGATCATCAAGCGCCACTGGCGCGACATGCTGCCGGGTGCCGACCGCAAGCTTGATCCGATGCAGCGCTATCATTTCGTCACCGGCTGGATGCCGTGGTTCGCCGACGCGCTCGGCCTCGTGTTTGCCATCGCGTCGCTGGCCTGGACGGTTGGCGTGCTGGTGCTGCCGAAATATTTCGAATTGCCGCTCGCGCTGTTCCTGTTGCCCGTGGTCGTCGTTTTCGGCGCCAAACTGGCGCAGTTCCTCTGGCTGTACAAAATCCGCGTCCAGTGCACGCTGCGGCAGCGGCTGGGCGCCGGCCTTGCCGGCCTCGCGCTGACCTACACGATCGCCAAGGCGATGCTGTTCGGCCTGTTCACCTCGACGCTGCCGTTTATCCGCACTCCCAAGCATGAAGATCAGCAGGCCGTCGTGCAGGCCCTGATCATGGCGCAGGAGGAAACCCTGCTGGCCGTGCTGCTGGTGCTTGCAGGCATCGGCATGTGGAATTTCCAGGGCGGCGAGGACCCGGAAGCGCGCCTCTGGGCGATCCTAATGTGGGCGCAGTCGGTGCCGTATTGGGCATCCTTCGCGCTGTCGCTGATCAGCACTGCGCCGAAGCCGCCCAGCAAGGCCGCAGCCGTGCCGGTCCAGCCGATGCCATCCGCCGCGCCGGCGGATCAGGGCAGCCCGGCCCAGTAAGACCGCTTCACGGATCCAATCATGCACGTGCCGACATCGAAGCCGGTCAGCCGTCTGCTGTTGCTGCTGGTATTCATCTTCATGGCCGGCGCGCTCAATATCGTCGCCTGGTGGCTGCCGAGCCGGCCGGTTCTGGTCGATGGACAGGCCACGGCCTCCGAGCCGGTGCAGAGCGTTTCCTTTGCCCCTTTCCGCCGCGGCCAGGGACCATTGGTGAAAATCTTTCCGACCAAGGAGCAGGTCGAGGAAGATCTCGCCAGCCTGCAGGGCATAGCAAAAGGCGTGCGGACCTATACCAGCCTGGAAGGCGTCGGCGTGGTCCCGGAGCTCGCAGGAAAATACGGCCTTGAGGTCACGCACAGCGCCTGGCTCGGCCAGGAGCTCGATGTCAACGAAAAAGAGATCGCCGCGCTGATCGAGCAGGCGAACCGGTATCCCGACACGATCAAACGGGTCATCGTCGGCAACGAGGTGCTGCTGCGCAAGGATCTCACCGCCGATCAGCTGATCGGCTATATCCGCCGCGTGAAGGCGGCGGTGAAGCAGCCGGTTTCCTACGCCGATGTCTGGGAATTCTGGCTGCAGAATCCGCGCCTGCTGCAGGAGGTCGATTTCATCACGGTGCATTTCCTGCCCTACTGGGAGGACATGCCCGTCGGAGTCGATCACGCGATGGAGCACATCCTGTGGGTCTATGACGAGGTACGGCGGCAATTGCCCGGCAAGCCGGTGCTGATCGGTGAGGTGGGCTGGCCCAGCGAGGGCCGCTCGCGACGCGACGCAGTCCCGTCGCGCATCGAGGCAGCCACCTTCATCGCCAATTTCAAACATCTCGCTGCCGAGAAGGGGCTCAATTACAACCTGGTCGAGGCCTTCGACCAGCCCTGGAAGGTCGCGCTTGAAGGAACCGTGGGCGGCGCCTGGGGCATGCTGGATGAATTCCGCCATCCGAAATTCCCGGCCAGCGGCAAAGTTTCCAATCTGCCGCAATGGCCGCTTTTCGCCGGCATGGGACTGCTGATTGCCTTGATTCTCGTTGTCCTGCATGCCCACCAGATCGCGGCGCTGGCGCCCGCCGGCATGCTGGCTGTCGTGCTGTTTGCCCAGATGATCGGAGGCTTCCTCGCCGCCACCATCGAATATGGCCTGGAGCACAATTACTCAGCGCTGCGGTTTACCGAGTTCATCATCATGACGGGCCTGCAGGCAGGCTTCACGCTGCTGCTGTTCCACGAATTGCTGGATCGCGCCGTGGGCAGGGCGGCACCGCCGGCCCCCCTGCGCACATTGGGTACCAGCCTGGCCGAGTTGCGGCGGTTCGGCCGGCTTTACCTGCCATTCGGGTTGCAGCGCCTCACGCCGGAGGAGCAAGCGCCGTACCGCCGGCTGCGTCGCACCCGTCTGGCAGAATGGCTGTTCGCCCTGTTTGCCGTCCTGGCACTGTATCAATGCGTCATGCTGGCGGTCGCCGGCCGCTACCGTGACTTCCCGCTCGACTACTTCCTGCTTCCGATTGTCGGATATGCGGTTCTGCGGCTCCTCTCGGCACGGCTTGAGGGGCGCGCGCCCCGGCTGGCGCTGGGCGCTGCCTTTGTGACGGCGCAGGGGGATGTCCAGGGGCATTTCAACTGGGAAGCCGCGCTGGGCTACCTGCTGCTGACCGTCCCTGTGGTCGTGCTGGTCATTGAGAGGCTGAGCAATCGCGAGGCTGTCTTCTGGTGTCTGGTCGCGGCCGGCTATGCCCTCCCGCTGCTGGCAAACCTGTTCGCCGGCCGGACAACGGGTCTCGCCGGGAAGGACGCCTAGGCCGCCCTTCCAGGATCGGCGGAAAATTGCCGATCTTCCTGGGATCAGTTTAGGGGCCCTATATTTTTCAGCAACTTACAGGTTTATTGCGACTCTTCCAAACTGGCCTGGGGCTTGCTAGGCGGGATACAATGTCCGGCATGCCCGATGGGCAGCTTGTATCAGGGGAACGAAGATGGCCGCGCAGGCCCGGAGATCGCACAGAAGGGCGCGCGGCCAGCAGGTGATCGTCGGCGTGGCCGCGCTTGCGCTGTCACTGCTGCTGGCCTGGTGGCTTGGCGAGGCGGTACGCCAGTCGGCCATGGAAGAACTCGAAGCGCAGGGCCGCCAGCGGCTCGGGTTATACCTGTCGTCGTTCCGCAACCACCTGGAGAAACACGACTACCTGCCGGCGGTTCTCGCCAGGGACCGCGATGTGCAGACCTTGCTGCGTTCGCCCGACGACCCGCTTCTGGTCGACAATGTCAACCAGCGACTGGCACACCTGAACAGCGCCGCCCGCACTTCGGTGCTCTACGTCATGGATACTTCGGGCCTGACCCGGGCCGCCAGCAACTGGACGGAGAGCACCAGCTTTGTCGGCCAGAATTACGGCTTCCGCCCTTACTTCAAGCAGGCGATCGCCGAGGATCGCGGTCGCTATTTCGCGATCGGCGTCACCACCGGATTGCCGGCCTTCTTCTTCGCGGGTGCCGTGCACAATCCGGACGGAATATCGGGCGTCGCGGTGGTACGCCTCGATATCGAGCCGTTGCAGGAATCATGGGAAGAGGCCGGCGAGACGGTCTTGCTGGTCGATGAATTCGGCGTCGTCTTCCTGTCCAGCCGCCCCGACTGGCGTTTCACCACCCTGCAGCCGCTTGATGCGGAAGCCAGAACGATCCTCAGGGAAACGAAGAAATATGGCGACATCGAACTGCGGCCGTTATCGCTGACGGAAAGCGGCCATCAATGGCGCGGCAAAACATTGATGGAAAATGGCGGGCGGCACTATCTGCGGCAGGAGCAGCCGCTGTCCACCTACGGCTGGAAGATGATCTATCTTTCCGACGTGTCGCCGGCCGACCTCCAGGGGCGGCAGGCGGCCTTCGCGGCACTCGCCTGCTGCGCCCTGCTGGCGCTGAGCATCCTGTTCATCCGCCAATACCGGCAGCGGCAGCAGGCCCGGGAAGCAGTGGCCGAGGCCATCCGCCGCGCCAGGGATGAGCTGGAAATCCGCGTCGCCGAGCGGACCGAAGATCTGCAGAAGCAGGTTCGCGAGCGCGAACGGGCGGAACGTGTATTGCGTGCGGCACAGGACGAACTGGTGCAGGCCGGCAAGCTGGCTGCCCTTGGCCAGATGTCGGCAGCCATCGCCCATGAGATCAATCAGCCGCTTACCGCGATCAGCACCTTCGCCGCGGCCTCGAAGATCTACATCGAGCGAGGGGACCTCACCGAGGTGACCGCCAATCTCTCCATGATCGAGGGGCTGACGCGCCGTATGGCGGAAATCACCCGGCACCTGAAGAGCTTCGCCCGCAAAAGCTCGGCTGACCGCAAGCCGGTGGCGATGTGCAAGGTGGTGGAACATGCGCTGGCCCTGCTGGACTCGCGGCTCCGTCTGGAACAGGTCGTCGTCAGGGTCCAGGTGCCGGACCGCGCTCTTGTCCTGGCTGACGATATCCGTCTTGAGCAGGTGCTCATAAATCTGCTGCGGAACGCCTGCGATGCGATGACGGACAGTGCTGCAAGACGCCTGGAGATCACGGCTGAGGAGCAGGCGGGCGGCTGGTCGGTCAGTATCGCCGATACGGGTATCGGCATCTCGCCCGAACATATGGAACACCTGTTCGATCCGTTTTTCACCACCAAGCAGGTGGGCGAGGGATTGGGGCTCGGATTGGCGATCTCGCACGGCATCGTTCATGATTTCGGCGGCAGCTTGAAAGCGGCCTCCGCCATGGGCGGCGGTGCGATCTTCACTCTCTGGCTGCCGGCCCCCACATCCGCGACCGCCGCCGCAACCGATATCGCCGCTGAACGGAGTATGCGATGAGCGACAGGCCAGCGATCCTATTCGTCGATGATGAGGCTCCTGTGCGGCTGTCGGTCCGGCAATGGCTCGACCTGGCGGGTTTCGATGTCGAGCTGCATGAAACAGCCGCTTCGGCGCTCGACCGCATCGCAACCGACTATCCCGGCGTAATCGTGTCGGATGTCAAACTGCCGCAGATCGACGGCCTGCAGCTTCTGGAGCGGGTGCGCAGCATCGATGCCGAGCTTCCGGTCGTGCTGATCACCGGGCATGGCGATATCGGCATGGCGGTGGATGCCATGCGGCGCGGCGCCTACGACTTCATCGAGAAGCCGTTCTCGCCCGAGCGCCTTGCCGAAGCCCTGCGCCGTGCCGCCGACAAGCGCCGCCTCGTGCTGGAGAACCGCCGCCTGCAGGCGCAGCTGGCGGCCGAAAGCGGGATCGCCGCCAGGCTGATCGGTACCGGCCGGGCTATCGAGGAACTGCGCCAGGATATCGCCGACCTGGCGGCGACGTCGGCGCCTGTGCTGGTGCTCGGCGAAACGGGAGCGGGGAAGGAGATGGTGGCGCGTTGCCTGCACGATCTCGGGCCGCGCGCGGCGCGCCCGTTCGTTGCCATCAACTGCGCGGCGGTTCCGGAAAGCCTGTTCGAGGGCGAGCTGATGGGATACGAGCGCGGCGCCTTCACCGGTGCTGCCGAGCGGCGGGTGGGCCGACTGGAATATGCCCATGGCGGCACGCTGTTTCTCGACGAGATCGAAAGCATGCCGCTGGCCTTGCAGGCGAAGCTGCTGCGGGTTCTGCAGGAGAAGGCGATCGAACGTCTGGGCTCGAACAAGACCATTCCGGTGGACTTCCGAGTGATTGCCGCGACGAAGGCCGATTTGCGTGCGGCTGCCGATGCCGGAAGCTTCCGGGCCGATCTCTATTACCGTCTGAATGTTGCCGAGCTGCGGATCCCGGCCTTGCGGGAGCGGCGCGAGGATATACCGCTGCTGTTTCAGGCCTTCGTCAACGAGGCGATGCGCCTGCATGGACGCGAAGTCGCGCCGCTGGACGATGCCGCCATGGCGATGCTGCAGGAATACGACTGGCCGGGCAATGTCCGGGAGTTGCGGAACGTCGCCGAGCGCCATGTGCTGGGCTTGCGGGCGCTTTCAGGACCATTGGCGCGCGCCGGCGAGGGAAAGTCCGAACCTTCGGATGGCCGCAATCTGGCGGCCAAGGTTGCCGCTTTCGAAAAGCGCTGCATCGAGACCGCGCTGGCCGAATCCCGCGGCGATGTACGGCTGACCATGGAGCAGCTCGGTTTGCCGCGCCGCACGCTGAACGAGAAGATGGAGCGGTACGGCATCGACCGTCGCCGCTATCTGCAGGGCTGATGCTGGGCGGATTTCCGCCTATGTGAAAAGCGGAATGGGCGGATTGATGCCGCGCCGGAAAGCTAGCGGAAGGTCTGCAGGCTGGAGAATCAAGCCTCTAGCCGTGATCAGCGCTCTGGTATGCCTCTTGCTGAACAGGGAGGGCTTCGCCGGCAGAGCGAAGATGCAGGGGAGGGATTTCCAGCCCAGGACCGCATGAACGGCGGGTCCGGATCTCTTTCCCCCGATCGCGTCCTGCCGTGCCGGGCGCCGGCTTCCTCAGCGTGAACTACTGAGAGAAAAGGTTGGATTCCTTGGGCAATTCCACAAGGGAATTGCGGAATCCCACCCCAGTCGGTAAAACCTCGCTCGTAGAGAAGAGGCCACACAGCCGTGTTGAACCTTGGGAGGAACACTATGACCCTTACTCGCCGGACCCTCGTCGCAGCGGCGGCATTGTCCATGTCCTTCGCCGTTGCCGGGACTGCCAAGGCGCAGGATTTCATCAATATCCTGACCGGCGGCACCTCGGGCGCCTATTACCCGATCGGCGTGGCGCTTTCGAACGTCTACGCCAAGGCAATCCCGAACGCCAAGGTGCAGGTGCAGCCGACCAAGGCGTCGGTCGAGAACCTGAACCTGCTGAATACCCGCAAGGGCGAGATTGCCCTTACGCTCGGCGACACCCTGTCGAATGCCTGGAAGGGCGATGCCGAAGCCGGTTTCCCGCAGAAGCTGACGTCCCTGCGGGTCATTGCCGCAGCCTACAACAACTACATTCAGATCGTTGCCAGCAAGGATTCGGGCATCAAGACGCTGGCCGACCTCAAGGGCAAGCGCGTCTCGGTCGGCGCGCCGAAATCCGGCACCGAGATCAATGCGCGGGCCGTGTTCGGCGCCGCCGGCATCAAGTACGAGGATTTCGCCAAGGTCGAGTATCTCGGCTTCGGTGAGTCGGTTGACCTGATGAAGAACCGTCAGATCGACGCAACCCTGCAATCGGCGGGCCTGGGCGTTTCCTCGATCCGCGATCTCGCGAACTCGATCCCGATCGTCATGGTGCCGGTTCCGGCCGATATCGTGAAGAAGATCGGTGATCCCGCCTATATCGCCACCGAAATCCCGGCCAACACCTATCCGGGCATGAGCGGTGCCGTTCCGGCGGCGGCCGTGGGCAACTACTTCGTCAGCACCAACAAGGTGAGCAACGAGCTTGCCTACAAGATGGCGAAGGCCATGGTCGAAGGCCTGGATCAGCTTTACGCGGCCCATTCCGCCGCCAAGGGGATCAAGAAGGACCAGATGGCCAAGAATCCGCCGGTGCCGCTGCATCCGGGCGCGGAGAAGTATTACAAGGAAGCCGGCCTGCTGAAGTAAACAGTAACCGGCATGGGTTCACGCCGGCGCCAAACAAATCTGGCGCCGGCGTTTTTCTTAAGGGGCAGGGAACATGACCGCGAATAATGAGACTGCGGCAGTCGTCGATCGTGAAAACCCGGTGCATGCCGCTTCGGCGCTGACCGGCTGGCAGGGGCGGGCCGTATTCTATTTCGCCGTGGCCTTCACTTTCTTCCAGATCTATACCGCAGCATTCAATCCGGTTTCCTCGCAGGTGCTGCGCAGCCTGCATGTCGGCTTCCTGCTGTTGCTCACCTTCATCCTGTTTCGCGTCCGGAAGGGAAAGCCGTCGGACCGTGCGCCCTGGTATGACTGGGTTCTCGCCCTCACCGGATTTGCGCTCGGCCTCTACCACTGGGTATTTGAAGGCGACCTGATCCTGCGGGCCGGCGATCCCACCATGACCGACCTGGTGGTCGGCGTGATTGTCGTCGCCCTAGTGGTCGAAGGCGCCAGGCGCATCATGGGCTGGGAACTGCCGCTGATCTGCGCGATTTTCATTCCCTATGCCCTGTTCGGCCGCGAACTGCCCGGTTTTCTGGTGCATCGCGGCTTCGACATCGAGCAGGTCATCGACGTGCTCTATCTCGGCACGGAAGGCATCTACGGCACCCCTACATTCGTTTCCGCCACCTTCATCTTCCTTTTCATCCTGTTTGGCGCGCTGCTCGAACGGGCCGGCATGATCCAGCTCTTCAACGATATCGCGCTCGGCACCGTCGGACACCAGAAGGGCGGGCCGGCCAAGGTGGCGGTGATCTCGTCGGGCCTGATGGGCACCATCAACGGATCGGGCGTGGCCAACGTGCTGACCACCGGCCAGTTCACCATTCCACTGATGATGCGTTTCGGCTATCGCGCGCAATTCGCCGGCGCTGTCGAGGCCTGCGCCTCGATGGGCGGGCAGATCATGCCGCCGGTCATGGGCGCCGTCGCCTTCATCATGGCCGAAACCATCGGCGTGCCCTATTCGGAGATCGCTCTCGCCGCGATCATTCCCGCCTTCCTCTATTTCGGCTCGGCCTTCTGGATGGTCCATCTCGAGGCCGGCCGCTACAACCTGGTCGGCATGCCGAAGGCGGAATGCCCGAACGCCTGGCAGGCGATCAAGACAAACTGGTACCTGCTGCTGCCGCTCGGCATGCTGGTCTACCTGCTGTTCTCCGGCTTCACGCCGCTATTCGCCGGTACCATCGGCATGGCGATCACCGCAATGCTGATCCTCGGGCAGAAGGCCGTCGGTGCGACCAAGGTCGTGCTGCTCCGTGTCGTCTTCTGGATCAGCCTCGGCGTTGCGGCCGCGCTGCTCTACCAGGTTGTCGGCCTGCGCGTTGAATCCGCCGCTGTGGTGCTGGTCGGGCTTCTGGTAGTCGGCACCTGGTTCATCAAGGGCGGGCTGGAAACCCAGAAACTGCTGCTGGAAAGCTTTGCCGATGCCGCCAAGGGCGCTCTGGGCGTCGGCATGGCCTGCGCGTTGGTCGGCATTCTGATCGGCATTATGCAGATGACCGGACTGGCCAACGAGATCGCGCGCGGCATTCTCGCAGTGGCGGGTGACAATCTGCTGCTGGCGCTGCTGATGACCATGGTGGTCTGTCTGGTGCTGGGCACCGGGCTGCCGACGATTCCGAATTACATCATCACCAGCGCCATGGCAGCGCCGGTGCTGCTGGAGATGGGCGTCCCGCTGATCGTCAGCCATATGTTTGTATTCTATTTTGGCATCATGGCTGACCTCACGCCGCCGGTGGCCCTGGCGGCCCTGGCGGCGCAGTCCATCGCCAAGGAATCGCATATGAAGATCGCGGTGACGGCGACCAAGATCGGACTGGCCGGTTATGTCGTCCCCTTCATGGCCGTCTACACGCCGGCCCTGATGCTGCAGGGCGGTACGGCTTTCGATACGGCCTATGTCTTCATCAAGGCCATCGTCTCTGTCGGCCTGTGGGGCGGCGCTGCGAGCGCCTGGCTGATCGGGCCGATGAACTGGCCGGAGCGTATCTGGGCCACGGTCGCGGCCTTCCTGCTGGTCCTCGCGCTTCCCGCCACTGACGAGATCGGCTATGCGCTGGCGGCTTCGCTGCTGGTCTTCCATTGGTGGAAGACCAAGCGTGCTCCCGCACGGCCGGCCAAGGCGTGATGACAGGCGTCTGATGGGCGGGCTTTGTCTGGCGCTGGGCGCGGCGATCGTCGCGCTTGGCACCGATACGGCGGACCTGCGCTGGATTCATTCGGTGCAGAAGACCGAATGGCGCGAGACCTGGCGGGCGACCGACCGGGGGCTGCAGATCGAGCAGGCCGCCGTGCAGAGCAGCGGCGCCGGCATGGATCCGGGGCCGGATGCCGTGTGGCGCGACGGGTTCTGGGTCTGGCGGCCGAGTCTGCCGCCGCAGCCGGAATTGATCCTGACGCGATCGCCCTACACCGGCGGCGATTGGAATATCTGCCTGGGGCAGGAAGGCTGCCGCACATTGGGCAGCTATTTTCCCGGCATCGCCGTCGATCAGGCGGTGACGCTGAAACCCTGCCCTTAGGCCAGGTTTACCGGCAGCTGGCGCAGGCGCTTGCCGGTAGCGGCAAAGATCGCATTGGCCAGCGCCGGCGCCGCCGGCGGCACGCCCGGTTCGCCGATGCCGCCCGGCGGCGCATCGCTCGACATCAGATGCACGCTGACCGGCGGCGCGTCGGCCATGCCCAGCATGCGATAATCGTGGAAATTGCTTTCCTGCACGGCGGCCTTTTTCAGCGTCACGCGGCCGTATAGCGCCGCTGTCAGGCCGAACAGGATGCCACCGGTCAGCTGTGCCGTCACGATGGCCGGATTGACGATAATGCCCGCATCGGCGGCGCAGGTGACCTGGCCGATTTTCACCTCGCCGTCCGTCACCGTCGCTTCGGCAACGACCGCGACGATGGTGCCGAAGCTCTGATGCAGGGCGATGCCTCGCCCGGTGCCGTCCGGCAGGGGCTCGCCCCAGCCGGCCTTGGCCGCGGCGAGATCGAGTACGGCGCGGTGCCTCGGCTGATCTGCCAGCAGGACGCGGCGGAATTCGACCGGGTCCTGCTTCGCGGCCAGGGCGGCCTCGTCGATCAGGCTTTCCTTCACGAATGCCGAATGGGAATGGCCGACGGAACGCCAGAAGCCGACCGGAACCGGCGTTTCCACCGCGACGTATTTCAGCGCGGTGTTCGGGATGGCATAGGCGCCATCGAGGCAGCCTTCGATCGCGGTCTCATCCGGACCCAGCCAGGTGACCGGCGGAAAGATCCGCTTCATGATCGACGGCGAGGCGAGATCGTGCTTCCACGCCGTCAGCCTGCCGGCCGCATCCAGTCCGAGCTTGACCCGGTGCAGGGCCGCGGGGCGGTAGAAGTCACGGCGGATATCTTCTTCGCGTGGCCACATGACCTGCACGGCACGGCCGGTGACGGCCTTGGCCACAATCGCGGCGGCCTCGGCGAAATCGGCCTCGGCGCGTCGGCCGAAGCCGCCGCCCAGATAGGTGGTGTGGACCCGGACCCTGTCGGGGGACAGGCCGGTCGCCTCGGCGGCCGCCTTCTGCGCCATCTCCTGGGCCTGAGTGGGGGCCCAGAGATCGAGGCCGTCGGCCCCGAGCCGGGCGGTGGCATTCATCGGCTCCATGGTCGCATGCGCCAGGAAGGGCAGGCGGTATTCTGCCGCGATCACCGTGGCGGCGGCGCCCAGGGCCTTGTCCACATCGCCGGTGCTGTGCGCGGATCTGCCATCGCCGGTGATCGCATCGCCAAAGCGCTTCCACAGGACAGTCTCGTCAAATCCGGGTTCGGGCGCCTCATTCCACTCGGCGGCAACCGCATCGCGCGCCTGCATCGCGCGCCAGGAATTGTCGGCCACGACGGCGAAGCCGTCTTTCAGCGGCACCACGGCCTCGATGCCGGGGCGCTGCAAGGTCTTGTCGGGATTCAGCGACTTCAGCGTCGCCCCGAAATGCGGCGCCCACTGGACGGCGGCGAAAAGCTGGTTCTGCTCGCGGACATCGAGGCCGAAGACGGCGCTGCCGTCGATCTTCGCGGGCGTATCGACCCGCTTGTCGTATCTGCCGATCAGATGCCAGCTGCCGCGCGGCCTCAGGGTCACATTTTCCGGCGGCTCGAGTTTGGCGGCGGCATCGGCCACGGCGCCGTAGGGAAGGGTGCTGCCGCTCGGCTTATGCGTGATGATGCCGTTCGCCGTCTCGCAATCGCGGGCCAGCATGCCCCATTTCGCGGCGGCCGCCTCGATGAGGCGCAGCCGGGCCTCGGCGCCTGCCAGGCGCAAGGTGTGAAACCCGCCGCGCAGCGATGTCGAGCCGCCGGTCACCTGCTGGCCGATGACGCGCCCGAGCCGCTCCAGCGCCCAGAGCGGAAAGCCGCTCAAGCTGTCGGCCTGGTTGCCACTCAGCATGGATTTGACCATGTAGGTATTGCGGTAGACCTTCTCGACCGGCGCATTGCGGACAATCACCGCCAGCGGATCGACGTCGAGTTCCTCGGCAATCAGGGTGGCGAGGCCGGTATGCGTGCCCTGACCCATCTCCGAGCGGCCGAGCAGGAAGATAACGCGGTTGTCGCGGCCGATATGCAGCCAGGCATTCATCCGGATGACCATCGACATGGTCACGGCGCTTTGCGCCGCGGCAGGCGACGGCAGGTGCATGCCGATCAGGAGTCCGCCCGCCGACAGAGCGCCGCGGCGGAGCAGTCCGCGACGGGTGACGGCCAGAGCCGGTGCTCGTTTCGCAGCCGAAACCTGGCGCGCTGAATCGTCAATGGCCATGGCGAATCCCGGAGAGCATTCCGGATGAGGTATACCCGAAGGGACAATCGAGGGCCAATGTCATGATTGAGTTTACGCGGTGGCAGGTTTATGCCGAGGAGCATAACAACAGCCAGCCTGCCCCATGTCCGTCGCATCGCCTCACGTCGCCTCGACCCGGCCGACCGCCCGCCAGCGTCTCGCTCTGGCAGCTCTTGTCCTGGGCGCGCTGGCGATCGCCTTTTCACCGATCTTTGTACGGATTTCGGAAGTCGGACCGACGGCGACCGGCTTTTACCGTACAATTCTCGCGGTACCGCCGCTCTGGCTGTGGTGGCGTTTCACGCCGGGGCAGAAGGCCGAACCTGCCGGCCGCGGTTTCCCGCCACTCGCCTTGATTTTGCTGCCCGGCCTGCTGTTCGCGGGTGACCTCTTCTTCTGGCATCTCTCGATCAAGTATACGAGCGTGGCCAATGCCACCCTGCTCAGCAATTTCGCCCCGGTGATCGTCACGGTGGGGGCCTGGCTGATCCTGCGCGAGCGGATCACCCCGAAATTCCTGTTTGCCATGGCGGTGGCCATCTGCGGCGCGCTGATGCTGGTTGGCGCCAGTCTGCAGATCGGCGGCGATCATGTGTTCGGCGACATGCTGGCCTTCACCACTGCGGTCTTCTACGGCGCCTACATGATTGCGGTGGCCAAGCTGCGCGGGCGGCATGGCACCCAGGAGCTGATGCTCTGGTCGAGCCTGGTCACCGGGGTGGCCCTGCTGCCGGTCGTCTGGCTGATGGACGAGAGTCTGCTGCCGGCGAGTCTCAATGGCTGGCTGATCCTGTTCGGCCTGGCCTGGCTCAGCCATGCGCTGGGGCAGGGCCTGATCGCCTATGCCCTCGGTCACCTGCCGGCGTCATTCTCCTCGCTGGTCGTGTTGATCCAGCCGGTTGCCGCCGCGTTCTTCGGCTGGCTCTGGCTGGGCGAAGGGCTGGCGCCGCTGCAGCTGGCAGGCGGCGCCGTGGTGCTGATCGGGATCATACTGGCGCGACGGGCCCAGCTGGCGGTTTCCTAGGCGACGCCGGCCTTCTGCTGCTGCGCAAAGTCCACGAACCAGGACAGGCTGCCCGGATTGGCCATGGTGCCGGGGTTGGAGACCTTTTCGACCGGCTGGCCGAGCAGGATCTTCTTGACCGGAACTTCCAGCTTCTTGCCCGAAAGCGTGCGCGGTACTTCCGCCACCTGGAAGATGTCGTTCGGCACGAAGCGCGCCGATACCGCCTTCCGGATGGCCTGGTTGATACGGTCCTTCAGTGCGGTATCGAGCGTGATGCCGGGGCGCAGCACGACGAAAAGCGGCATGTAGGACTGGCGGCCGAGATACTCGAGGTCGACCACCAGGCTGTCGAGAATCTCGGGCAGTTCCTCTACTGCGCGGTAGATCTCGGCGGTACCCAGCCGCAGCCCGTGACGGTTGATGGTGGCATCGGACCGGCCGTAGATGACGGCGCCGCCACGCGGCGTGATGCGGATCCAGTCGCCATGCCGCCAGACGCCCGGATACATGTCGAAATAGCTGTCGCGATAACGGGCGCCATCCTTGTCGTTCCAGAGATAGAGCGGCATGGACGGAATAGGCGACACACAGACCAGCTCGCCGACGGCGTCCTGCAACGGCTTGCCATTGTCGTCATAGGCCTGGATATCGGCGCCGAGGCAGCGACATTGCATCTCGCCGGCATAGACGGGCAGCAGGACGCAGCCGGCCACGAAGGCGCCGGCGAAATCGGTGCCTCCGGAGATGGAGGTCAGCCATATATCATGGCCCAGCTCATCGTAGATCCAGGCATAGGAATCTTCCGAAAGCGGCGAGCCGGTCGAGCCGACGCTGCGCAGACGGGAGAGATCGGCAACGTCCCGGGGGTTGACGCCGGCCTTCTGGCAATTGGCGTAGAAGGCGGCGCCGGCGCCGAAGAATGTGGCTTTGGTTTCGCCCGCAAAGGACCAGAGGCGATTCCAGTCAGGCCAGCTCGGGCTGCCGTCATAGATGGCGATCGTGGCGCCGATCAGCAGTCCGGAAATCTGCGCGTTCCACATGATCCAGCCGGTGCTGGAATACCAGTGATAAATGTCGTCGGCGCCGATGTCGTTGTGCAGCGCCATCATCGCCATGATCACCAGGACGATGCCGCCATGGCCGTGCACGATCGGCTTCGGCAGGCCGGTCGTGCCGGAGGAATAGACGATCCAGAGCGGGTGATCGAACGGCACCGGCTCGACCTGCATTTCGGCAGGGCGGGCGACGATATCGGGCCAGCGCGCCAGATGCGGACGGGTCGGCAGGGGATGCGCTGTGCTGCCAGGCAGCAGGATCAGCTCGGCGACGCTGGGCAGCGAATCGATCAGCGCGGTCACCACCTCGCCCTTGTCATGGTGCTTGCCGCCGTAATTGCTGGACGGCACGGCAAACAGCGCCTTGGGCTCGATCTGACGGAAGCGGTCGAGCACCGCGTTCAGGCCCATATCGGGCGAACAGATCGACCAGACGGCGCCGAGGCTCACGGTGGCAAGGAAGGCAACCAGCGTTTCAGGCGTGTTCGGCGCGAAAGCGACAACGCGGTCGCCGCGCCGGATACCACGCTGGCGCAGATGGGCAGCAACCGAGGCGACCTGCTCACGCAGGCTGCGCCAGGACATCTCCTGCAGGGCTTGCTGCTCCGATGCGTAGAGCACGGCGGGCCGCCGGTCGGTTTCATGACGCAGCACCTGGTCGACGAAATTCAGCTCGGCGCCGGGGAACCATTCCGCGCCGGGCATGTCGCGCTTCGCCAGAATGCTTTTGTAGGGCTTGTAGGCCTTGATATCGAAATAATCCCACAGCGATGCCCAGAAGGCATCGATCTCGGTGACCGACCACTGCCACAGCGAGTCGTAGTCGGCGAATTCAAGGTCGCGCTCCCGCGCCAGCCAATCCATGTACCGGCGCATCTGGCTGCGGCTGATCCGCTCGGGTGTGGGTGACCAAAGCAGGGCGGGCGCAGGTTGCGCGGTCATGATTCCTCCAGAGAACGTCAGGGCTTTTTGATCAGCTTAGCGATCTCGGGCGAAAATGCACCATCCAGCAGGATGAAAGCCATGCGGGCCGGCCTGGTGGTCGAGCGGTTCTCCCAGGCGTGATCGGTGCCGCGCTGGACGACAACATCGCCGGCCTGCAGGTGGGTTTCGGAGCCGTCGTCGAGGATCAGGGTGATCTCGCCTTCCACCACAATGCCGTAATCCACCGATTCCGTGCGATGCATCATCGGATGCGGTGAATCCGGCTTCCAGGTGGAAGCATGGCCTGAGCCAACCAGGGAGAAGGCGGCCTGGGCCATTTCGCGGGTCATGGCCGGTGCATTCGCCTGTTTCGGGCCGAAATCGACGAAGCGGATCACGCTGCCGCCCTTCGGCGGTTCGATCTGCAGCTTGCGGCCGGTCGGATCGGGCCCGTTATCGACGATTGCCGGGCTTCCCGTGGTGTTCCAGAGTTCAAAGAAGGCTACCCCGATTTCCGGCCGTTCGATGGCCGGTTCCAGCACGGCATCCATGGCGACCACGGATTTGCCGGCCTTGTCATGGCCGGTGACGATGCGACGCGGGCGGCGGGGCATGGGCTATCTCCAGTGGATCATCGGCAGGCCGGCGACCGGGCTGCGGAAGTAAGGAATCCGGTCGCCGAACAATGTTCCGATATAGGCGTTGCGCAGGTCGGGGCCGCCAAAGGTGATGCTGGCCATCCAGGGTGTGATGCTGCTGCGGGTCGCCATCATATGTTCGGCGGTGGCCTGTCCGGCCTGGTAGGCGGCTTCAAGGGCGGCAATCCTGTCGGGCTGGCCGTCATCGAAGATGGTCAGCAATTCTCCCTCCGGCGTCAGCGCGATCAGCCGTTCCGCCATGACCAGGGTGACCCACAGATTGCCGTAGGAGTCGAAGGCGCAACCATCAGGGAAGCCGGCAGGTCCGAAATCGCGCGGCCCGAAGACCTCCCGGTTCGTCAGGCTGCCATCATGGCCGACCCTGAAACGGGTGATGCACCGGCCGCAGGTCTCGACCGCATAGAGATATTCCTCCCGGGCATCGAGCCGCACCTCATTGGTGAAGTGCAGGCCATCCGCCACGATCCGCAGGCCCTTTTCGTCTGCCAGCGCGATGAAGCCGTCGGCAATGCCCGGATTGATCGCCTCCATCCAGTTCTTGATGCGGGTGGAGACCGTCACCCACAGGCGGTCCTGCGAGTCGCGCAACACGAAATTGACCTTGCCGATCGGCTGGCCGTCGATACTGTCGTAGAGCACGCGGCTGCGGCCTTCGCGATCCATCACCTCGAGGCAGTCGGTGCCGAAATTGGCGATCAGGAAATCGCCGTTGCGGGCGAAGGCGAGGCCGTTCGGCAGGGTGCCCTCGGTAAACCGCCTGGCGAGGTCGGCCGTGCCGGCGAAGCGGTTGTCGGCCTGCTGCGCGATCAGGGTCTGGGTGCCGTCGGCGGCGATCCGCACCACGCCGCCGCGCGCATCCGCAGACCACAGCGTTCCGTCTGGCTCGGCAAGAATGCATTCCGGCCGCTGCAGGCCGCTGCCGATGAACTGCAGGTCATCACGCCCGATGCGAAAGCCTTTCAGGGGATTCATAGCAGGACCAGGGTCAGTTTCGGAAACAGGACCAGCATGACGAGCGTCAGCAGCATGATCGCCGCGAAGGGCATCGCGCCCAGGAAGATGTCACGCAGAGTTATGCGCGGATCGTTCAGAGTGCTCTTGATGACGAACACGCTCAATCCGAAAGGCGGCGTCAGCAGGCCGATCTCGACGGCAACGATGGTGACGATGCCGAACCAGATCAGGTTCATGTCGAATCCGGTGGCGATCGGCAGCATGAGCGGCAAGACGATCAGCAGGATCGAGCTGGAATCGATGAAGCAGCCCAGCGCGACGACCAGCAGGATGTAGATCGCCAGAAAGCTCAGGGGGCCAAAACCCGCAGCGACGATTTCCTCGACCAGGAATTGCGGCACGCCGCTAAGGGCCAGCATGCGGGTGTACAGGCTGGCGCCGATGATCAGGAAGGACACGGCGACGGTGACATGGCCGGTCTCGACCATCACCTGCCACAGCTTGCCGCCGTCCAGCTTGCGCTTGAACAGGGCGATCAGCAGCGCGCCTGCCGCGCCCACGGCGCCGGCGTCGGTTGCGGTGAAGAATCCGGCATAGATGCCGCCCAGCACGCCGGCGACCAGGATGATGATCGGCAGCAGCTTGATCGCCATTTCGCGGCCGCCCATCAATGGCAGATCGCCCCTGTCGCCATCCTGGCTGCCGCCGATATAGCCGGGCGTTGCGCGCGCCATGAAAGCGATGCCGAAAGCGTAGAGCAGCGCCAGCAGCAGGCCAGGCACGATACCGGCGATGAACATGTGGCCGACCGATACTTCGGCGAGAAAGCCGTAGAGGATCATCAGCAGGCTGGGCGGGATCAGCATGCCCAGTACCGACGAGCCGGCGACCACGCCGGTGGCAAAGCCGGGCTTGTAGCCGTAGCGGAGCATTTCCGGCACTGCGACGCGCGTGAACACGGCCGCCGAGGCGATGCTGATGCCGGTGATGGCGGCGAAGATGGCATTCGCCACCACAGTGGCCATTCCCAGACCGCCGCGCAGACGGCGCAGGCCCTGATTGGCGACCTCGAACGCATCCTTGCCGATATCGGCAATGGCCACCAGGAAGCCCATCAGCACGAAGAGTGGCACGACGCCGAAGACATGGCTGGCGATTGCATCCGAAGCGCCCTGCGCCAGCATGCTGATGGCGACATCAGGACTGTCCTTCAGCAGCCAGACACCGCCGAAGGAGGTCAGCGCCAGGGCTACGGCGATATGCATGCCGAGCCAGATCATCAGCATCATGACCGCGATGGTGAGGAAACCGATTTCGAGACCGCTCACGGCTCACCTGTCAGGATGGCATGGAAGTCGCGCGCAGCAAGAATGACATACTGCAGGCCGGTGGCGGCGCTACCGATCACGATCAGCAGCCGGACCGGCCAGGTCGGCGCGGTGAAGTCACCTATGGCACCGACATACTCGCCGATTTCGACGGCTTCCTGGAACAGCGCGATGCTGCCCCAGAAGACGAGCGCCAGCAGGACGGCGCCGGCCAGATGGAAAACGCCCTGCAGCAGCCGGCCGGCCCGCGGCACCTTCTGCAGCAACGTATCGAGAAACATGTCAGACCGGGTCATGCGGCCGACCATCAGGGTATGGCCAAGCTGCAGGAACACGATGCCGACAATCGAAAGGGCGATCAGTTCGGTGGTACCGCGCACCGGAGCGGCAAACAACTCGCGCCCCAGGATATCGCTGTTGATGAGGACCATAAGGGCAAAGATCCATATGGTCCCGAGCGCATTCATGGCGCCCAGACATCGCGCAAACATCGGCGACACCACCTTTCTGATTGTCGTCCGCGTTACTGCTTCGACCAGTCGCGGGCGATATCGGCGCCGGCAGCCTTCATGGCAGCCATATACTCGTTGAGCACCTTGGTGCCGGGCAGGCCCTTGGCATCCAGATCCTTCGCCCAGGTCTGGGCGACGTTCGGAATGGCCTTGGCCCATTCGGTGCGCTCGCTCGCCGAGACCTCCCGTATTTTGCCGCCCTGCTCGACCATCTTGGCCATCAGGACATTCGTGGTGGCAGTGAGCGTCTGGGCGAATTTCTTGGTGTATTCGTCGCCGACCTCCATGAAGATTTTCTTGGCCTCGGGAGGAAGCTTGTCGAAAACGCGCTTGTTGATGGCCATGCCGCCGGCATACATGGCGCCGTAATTCACCTTGGTGATATGCGGCGCCACCTCAACGATCTTGGCCGGGAAGGCGCCGGTCGAGAAGGTGAGGGTGCCTTCCGAAACGCCGGTCTGGATGTCGTTGTAGTAGGTCTGCAAGGTGCCGGCGACCGCCACCGCGCCGGTGCCCTTGATCCAGTTCGCCGAGGGGCCGGGCGCGTTGATCTTCTTGCCGTTCAAATCCTTCATGGAGTTGATCGGTTCCTTGGTGAAGAGGTGGTACGCATCCAGGGCGGTGCCGCCGAGATAGACCATGTTGTTCTTCGTCCAGGCGTCATTCATCGCCGGGATCTTCTTCTGCAGGTCGCCGACCACCTTGGTCACGAGCCCGATATCGGACGTGCCGAACGGCGTGACATAGGAGATGTTCTGCAGCGGGAATTTCGAGGCCTCGAAGATCGTCGAGACGAAGCCGATCTCGGCGATGCCGTCCTTCAGTGCGCCCGACTCGCTGCCCAGCTTGACGGCAGTGCCGCCCCAGGCCTTGTTCCAGTCGATCTTCACCTTGCTGTTGGCGACCGCCAGCCGCTTGTCCACTTCGGGAATGAAGAACTCATCCATCAGCTTCACCCAGGGGAAGATCTGGGGGTGGCCGGCGATGGCGGTCATCCGCACCGTCTGCTGGGCCTGTGCGGGCTGCACGGCGACAGCAAGAATCGCCGCGCCAGCGGCGAGAGTAATCTTCTGCATTGCGGACATTGGTTCCTCCCTTAAAGGTCTTCCGCGTTTTCGGATCGTCGCGCCCTTCACGGCGGCGCAGTCTGCCGGATCGCTTCTTCGGCCTGATCGCCGAAACAGAATTTGTAGGTATGGCCGAGGTGGTGATGCAGCATGGCGCAGGCGGCGTCGCTCTGGCGCGCCAGCACCATGTCCATCAGTTGGCGATGCTCGTCCATGATGCCGACGCCCTGCACCACCAGGTAATTCTGCATCATGCCGTGGCGGTAGCGTTCGGCCTGGTCATACAGGCGGCTTTGTTCTTCCAGCAGGCGCGGAGAGCCGCAGGCCGCCAGCAGGGCGGTATGGAAGGCTTTGTGCAATTCCCCGAATTCGGCCAGATTCTCGACCGGGCGGCCAGCCAGCCGCAGCACATAACGATCCAGCCTGTGGTAGGCGGCCAGGATGCCGGCTTCCCAGCCATCGTCCCCCTGTTCCACGGCCAGCTTCAGCGCGGCGGTCTCGATCACCCGGCGGGCCAGGGTGATGTCGGCCAGATCGGCGCTGCTCATCCCGGTGACCCGAAAGCCGCGCTGGTTTTCCATCGAGACGAAGCCCTGGCTGATGAGCCGGGCTAGCGCCTCGCGCAAGGGACTGGCGCTCAGGCCGTAGCGGGTCTTCAAATCGTCGATCTGCAGCTTGGCGCCGGCCGGAAAGGCGCCGGCGATGATGTCGGCGCGAATATTCCGGTATGCGAATTCGGTCAGGCTGCCGGCTTCGGCGGCCATGTCGCGGATATCTCCCCGGTTCCTCCCCGTATTCATGTCGCCACTCTGCGGTTGGGCGAAAACGCTGTCAACGACAAAAGAGAAAAAAATCGACAAAACAAGATTGCATCGGTAAATAAGAGTCCAGCTAAGCTGAAAGGGTTCTGAAGGAGGAAGCAATGCCGCGTCGTTTCATCGACCTGTCGATCTATCTCGAGAACGACGTGATTTCAGATCCGCCGGGCTTCGGACCCAAGATCGAATACATCACGCATCAGCAGAGCCCGGAGGACATCGCCAAATTCTTCCCCGGCCTGCGCAAGGAAGACTTGCCGGACGGCGAGGGCTGGGCGGTCGAATACGTCCAGCTCAACACCCATAACGGCACGCATCTGGATGCGCCGTATCATTTCCACTCGACGATGAATCGCGGCGAGCGCGCCTGGACCATCGACGAGGTGCCGCTGGACTGGTGCTACGGCGATGGCGTGAAGCTCGACTTCCGCCACTTCCCGGATGGCTATGTGGTCACCGACAAGGATGTCGAAGCCGAACTGAAGCGCATCGGCTATACGCTGAAGGAGCACGACATCGTGCTCGTCAACACCGCCGCCGGCGCGGCTTATGGCAAGCCGAATTACGTCAGCACCGGGGCCGGCATGGGCTACAAGGCGACCATGTATCTGCTCGAGCGCGGCGTGCGTGTCACCGGCACCGACGCCTGGAGCTGGGATGCGCCCTTCGTGCACACCGCCGAGAAGTACAAGGAAAGCAAGGATGCATCGCTGATCTGGGAAGGCCACAAGGCCGGCCGGCATATCGGCTACTGCCATCTCGAGAAGCTTCACAATCTCGAGGCCCTGCCGCCTTTCGGCTTCACCATGTCCTGCTTCCCGCACAAGATCCGCGGCGCCTCCGCCGGCTGGACCCGCGCCGTCGCCATCATCGAGGAATAAGACAGATGAAATTCTGCACCTTCAGTCATCCGGCGCGCGGTTCCATGCGGCCCGGTGTGCTCACCGCCGACGGCGCCATGATCGTCGATCTGGGCGACAGCTTCGGGGCCGTGCTCGACATCATCAAGGGCGGTGACGAGGCGAAGAGCCGCGCGCGATCCTTGCTCGACAAGGCCGAGATTCGCGTGCCATTGAACGATGCAAAACTGCATGCGCCGGTGCCGGTACCGGAGCAGATCCGCGATTCCATGCTGTTCGAAAAGCATGTGCAGCAGGCGATGGAGCGCATCGCCATGATGCGCAAGCCGATATTGGGTCCGCTGATGGTCAAGCTCGGCATGATCAAGGTGGCGCCGACCTGGTATCAGATTCCGATCTATTACAAATCCAACCGCTTCTCGGTGAACGGACCGGAGGGCGACGTGATCTGGCCGCGCTACAGCCAGGTGATGGATTTCGAGCTGGAATTCGGCTTCTTCCTTGGCAAGGGCGGCAAGAACATCAAGCCGTCGGAAGCCCGCGAACACATCTTCGGCTTCACCATCTTCAACGACTTCTCCGCCCGCGATGCGCAGAGCATCGAGATGCAGAGCATGCTCGGCCCCTGTAAGGGCAAGGATTTCGATACCGGCAACAGCATGGGGCCATTCCTGGTCACCATCGACGAGATCGGCGATCCCTATACCCTTCGTATGCAGGCGCGGGTGAATGGCGAGACTTGGTGCGACAGCAATTCCAGCACCATCCACCATAAGTTCGAGGACCTGCTGGCGCGCGTCTCGGCCGACGAAACCGTGCATCCGGGCGAGTTCTTCGGCTCCGGCACGGTCGGCGATGGCTGCGGCCTCGAGCATGGCCGCTATCTGAAGGATGGCGACGTGGTCGAGCTCGAGGTCGAGAAGATCGGCGTCCTGCGCAACCGCGTGGTGCGGCAGAAATAGTCAGCCGGCGAAAAGCGGCTCAGGCAATCCGGGGATGTCGACGCGGGCGGTGAAGATACCGCCCGCCAGCGGCATCTGGTGCAGTTCCTCCGGCGTGTGCTTCTGCCGGGCCGTGGTGATGTAGAGCGTCTGCAGGTCCGGCCCGCCGAAGCTGGGCATGGTCGGCGCCTTCACCGGCAGGCGGATATCGCGCATGCGACGACCGTCGGGCGAGAACTGCGCCACCTTGCCGGCGCCATACAGCGCCACCCAGTAATTGCCGGCGGAATCCACCGCTGCTCCGTCCGGCTTTTCCCCTGTGCTGCTCAGGTCGATGAAAATGCGGCGGTTCGAAATGCCGCCGCTCTTTCCATCATAGTCATAGGCATAGACCTGCTGTGTCGGCGTGTCGGCGTGGTACATCGTCCCGCCATCGGGGCTCCAGGCAAGCGCGTTCGATATCGTCAAATCCCCTGCCGGAGACAGCCGCGCCAGCATGCCGCCTTCAAGCCGGTAGAGGGCGCCGCCCGCCCGGCTGCGCGGCTCGAACATCGTACCGACGACGAGGCGGCCCTGCCGATCGCAACGGCCGTCGTTGAAGCGCTGCTCCGTCCGGTCCCGGTAGGGAGCTTCTGCGAGGAGCCTGCTATGCCCGCCATGCAGGTCGAGGTCGTAGATCCCGTCGCGCAGGGCGCCTATCACACCGCCACCCTGTTTCAGGGCGAGGCAGCCGATCGATTCCGGCATCGCCCAGGTATCGAGATCGCGGCTGGTCGGGTCATAGCGGTGCAGGGCCGGCGCATTGATGTCGACGAACCACAGTTTCTGCTCGGCCACCGACCAGACCGGCGACTCCGCCAGGTCGTATTGTCCATCCAGGATGCAGATCGCTTCGCTCATGCCGCTTCCATCATGTCGGCGACATGCTCGCCGATCGCCAGCGATGCCGTCAAACCGGGGCTTTCGATGCCGAACAGGTTGATCAGCCCAGGCGCGCCATGCTGGTCCGGTCCCTGGATGAGGAAGTCGTCCGCCTTGCCGCCGGCGGCCGACAGTTTCGGCCGGATGCCGGCATAGCCCGGCTGGATCGCACCGTCGGGCAGGCCGGGCCAGTAGCGGCGCACTGCGGCGTAGAATTTTTCCCCGCGCTGCGGATCGACGGCATAATCGATGCGATCGACCCATTCCACATCCGGGCCGAACCGCATCTGGCCGCCCATATCGATGGTGACATGAGTGCCGAGGCCGCCCGGCTCTGGAACCGGATAGATTAGCCTGGAGAAGGGCGGTTTCATGCCGCTGAGCACAAAGTAATTCCCCTTGGCGTAATGGCAGCCCGGCAAGCTTTCGCGCCGAATACCTGCGATCTTTCCCGCAATTTCCTGCGCGGCCAATCCGGCCGCGTTGACGACGTAACGCGCCTTCAGGCGCATCGGTTCCGCGCCGCCGGTCTCGACGACGATGCCGTCATTCCCGACGGCGCCGCGGGAAACCGGCGAGCCGAAGGCAAGCATGGCGCCATGTTCCTCCGCCTCGCCCTGATAAGCGAGCATCAGGCCGTGGCTGTCGATGATTCCGGTGGACGGCGAGAGCAGGGCGCCCACGCAATGAAGCTGTGGCTCCATCGCCAGGGCTTCCTCGCGCGACAGCCAGCGCAGGTCTTCCACGCCGTTGGCGGCGGCTTTCTTCTTCAGTCCTTCAAGCTCGGGAATCTGGCTCTCGTCGGCTGCGACGATCAGCTTGCCGCACCGGTTATAGGCCACGCCATGGCTGTCGCAGTATTCGTACAGCGCCTGTTTGCCGGCAACGCAGAGCCGGGCCTTGAGGCTGCCGGCCGGGTAATAGATTCCGGCATGGATGACTTCGGAATTGCGCGAAGAGGTACCGCTGCCGATCAGGTCGGTCGCCTCCGCGACGATGACCTCGCGTCCCCGCCGGGCCAGCGACCGGGCGACGGCCAGACCGACCACGCCGGCGCCAATGACCAGACACTCCACTTGCTCCATCTGCCGTTCCGCTCCCGCCGGATGGCCCAGTTTTCCGCTGAGAAGGGCCGGCAGGCAATGCCTGCAGTCTGTGATCTTGCGAAGCTTGACTTCTCCCGGCCGGAGCCGTAAAGACACGCCTCGGCCGGGCCAGCCTTGAGGTTGGCCCGTGCCGTTTGCCCAGGTGGCGGAATTGGTAGACGCGCTAGCTTCAGGTGCTAGTGACCGAAAGGTCGTGTAAGTTCGAGTCTTATCCTGGGCACCAATTCCCGAGTTTCGCGCCGTAACCCGGCTGCCCGTACAGGCCGAGCCGGGCCCCACTGAAGAGCGCAGGCATGGCCATTACCGTATATCAGGGCGACCTGCCCGACGGCCTGGATCTCGGGCCGGTGGTTGCCATCGATACCGAGACCATGGGATTGCGCACGCTGCGCGACCGGCTATGCGTCGTGCAGCTCTCCGGCGGTGACGGCAATGCCCATCTGGTCCAGTTCCGCGCTGGCGCCGGCTATGGCGCCCCCAATCTGAAGCGTATCCTGGAAGATCCCAGTGTCCTGAAGCTGTTCCATTTTGCCCGCTTCGATCTCGCCGCGCTGAAACAGTATCTTGGCGCCAATACCGGCCCGGTCTACTGCACACGGACGGCTTCGCGGCTGGTTCGCACGTTCACCGACCGGCATGGCCTGAAGGATCTGTGCCGGGAACTGATCGGCGTCGAGATTTCCAAGCAGGAGCAGTCCTCCGACTGGGGTGCGCCCAGCCTGACCGAGGCGCAGCAGCGCTATGCCGCCTCCGACGTGCTGCATCTGCATCAGCTCAGGGCCGTGCTGGATACCATGTTGGCCCGGGAGGGGCGGATGGCCCTGGCCCAGGCCTGCTTCGATTTCCTGCCGGTTCGGGCCGCTTTGGACCTGGCCGGCTGGGCTGACGACGACATCTTCGCCCATTAAGCCGAAGCCGCGAGAATCATTTCGAAATCGGGCCTCGCAGGCCTTAAGCGGTTTGCATTTTGCAACCTGATTCTCCATATTTGGCATGATTCTTGTTTAAGGTGACGTGGTGGATAGCCCATGACTTCCGCACCCGCCGTGCGTGTTAAGCGCGCCGGCCGCAGAGGGGCCAAAAAGACTTCCAGCGTGGTTCGGGTTGCCGGCGGCAAGCCGGCGGCCAATCCCGATATTGCCGCTGCCCGCCGGGTGCTGCTGATGGAGGCGAACGGGCTCGCCGCACTCGCGGCCGGCCTTGATGTCGCGCTGAGCAAGGCGGTCGATATTCTGAACGCCGTCGGCGCCGAACACGGGCATTCGCGGGTGATTGTGTCCGGCATGGGCAAGAGCGGCCATGTCGCCCGCAAGATCGCCGCCACCATGGCATCCACCGGAACGCCGGCCTTTTTCGTCCACCCGGCTGAGGCCAGCCATGGCGATCTCGGCATGGTGACCAAGGGTGACGCGCTGGTCGCTTTATCCAATTCCGGCGACGTGCCTGAACTCGCCGATCTGATCGCCCATGCCAAACGCTTCGGCATTCCGCTGATTGGCATAACGTCCAAGCCGCGCTCGGCCTTGGGGCAGGCCTCCGATGTGTTGCTGATCCTGCCGCCAGTGGAGGAGGCCTGCCCGATGGGGCTGGCACCGACCACCTCCACGACGATGATGCTGGCGCTGGGCGATGCCCTTGCCGTGGCGCTGATGGAACGCAAGGGATTCACGCGGGATCATTATCGTGTCTTCCATCCCGGCGGGCGGCTGGGCAAGCAGTTGATCAAGGTGAAGGACCTGATGCACGGCGGTGCCGAGATGCCTTTGGTGGAAAGCGGCACCGGAATGCGCGAGGCCCTGCTGACGATGGCCGGCCGCAGCTTCGGCTGCATCGGTATCACGGGCACGGGACGTTCGAGGGACAAGCTGGTCGGCATCGTCACCGACGGCGATCTGCGCCGCCATATCGAGGGCGATCTGCTGTCCCAGAAAGTCGAAGACGTGATGACCAGATCGCCGCTCACGACCGGCCCCAACGTACTGGCGGTCGAGGCGCTACGCGAGATGAACAGCCGGCGGGTCACGTCGCTGTTCGTCCTCGAAGCCGGGCGGCCGGTTGGTATCCTGCATATGCATGATTGCGTGCGCGCCGGGATTACGTGATGGCGAGCGGCTCCGATCATCTTTCGGAAGGCGGCGCGCGGATACGGCCTGCCGCCGAGTTCGCGCCCCGCGATGCGGGCGACGCCGTGGCCAAGCTGCTGCGTCGGCGGCGCTTCGTCCATTTCATGAAATTTATCCTGCCGCTCTTCGCACTGGGAATGGTTGCCGTGGTGATCGCCTGGCCGCAACTGGCCAAGCGCCATGCCATGCTGCCGCTCAGCTTCAGCGACGTCGAGAGCACGAATGCCGCGCTGGTCATGAACAATCCGCGTTATCGTGGTATCGACGCGAAGGATCAGCCCTATGTGGTGACGGCCGACCGCGCAATTCAGGATCCCGAAGACGATCAGCAGGTCACGCTCGACAATGTGAAGGCCGATCTCTCGGTGAACGACGGCAGCTGGTGGTCGCTCACTGCCAATACCGGGCTGTATCACGGCGGGCAGAAGCTGCTGCATCTGTTCGGCGACGTCTCGGTGTTTGGCGACAATGGCTACGAGATGCACGGCGCGACAGCGGAAATCGACCTCAATACCAATGTGCTCTCGAGCGACGACAAGGTGTGGGGGCAGTCGGATGTCGGGCTGATCCGCGCCAATGGGCTGCGGGTCTATGACAAGGGCGCAATCATCGTCTTCATCAACGGCGTCAACACGACGATTTATCCACGCAAGGGACGGGGCTGAGCGGCATGGCAAGGTTTCACATGCGTGTAACGCTCTGGGCCCTGCTGGTGGCTGGCATCCCTGTTTTTGGCGCAGCGGGGCAAATCGGCCTTGGCAGCAGGCAGAACAGCGATCAGCCGATCGAAATCGCCTCCGATACCCTTGAGGTGCAGCAGGACAAGCAGCTGGCGATCTTCCGCGGCAAGGTGGATGTCGTTCAGGGCGACACCCGGCTTCGATCGGACGAGTTATACGTCTACTACCGCGATCGTCAGGCTCAGCAGGGCGCTGCCGTAGGGCAGGCGGCCGCGCCGCGCCCTGCGCCCGCCTCGGCCGGCGGCCCGGACGCCAGTTCGATCACCAAGATCGAAGCCAAGGGCAATGTGTTCGTGTCCACGCCCCAGGAGCGCGCCCAAGGCAATTTCGGCGTCTACGACGTGGACAAGCAGACAATAACGCTGACCGGTGACGTTCTGCTGACCAGTGACCAGAGCACTGTGCGATGCCAGCGGGCGGTGATGCACCAGGATACCGGTCGCAGCACCTGCGATCCTGTTGCTGGCGGGCGGGTGCGCGGCGTGTTCATCCCCAATAATGCCGAGCAGAAGCCGGCGGCGCCGGGCCAGCAGCCATCCCCGGGGAAAACTCCGGAAACACGGCGGCCATGACGACCCGGGACGAGAAAAACGATCCGGAACGCGACGGCCTGCGCCTGGTCGCCGACAACCCGTTTCCGGGCCTAGCGGCGCACCGCCTGGGCAAGAGCTTCAAGAAACGGCCGGTATTGCGGGACGTCTCGCTCTATGTGCAGCGGGGCGAGGCGGTCGGCCTGCTCGGACCGAACGGCGCCGGCAAGACCACGACCTTCTATATCATGACAGGACTGATCCGGCCGGATCACGGCGCCATCACGCTCGATGGCCACGAGATCACCAATGTCCCGATGTACCGCCGCGCCCGCCTCGGGATGGGATACCTGCCGCAGGAAGCCTCGATCTTCCGCGGCCTGACCGTCGAGCAGAATATCCGCGCCGTGCTGGAGCTGGTCGAGCCCGAAGCTGACCGCCGCGATGTGATGCTGGACGATCTGCTGGCGGAATTCTCGATCACGCATCTGCGCCGCACGCCGGCTCTTGCCCTGTCGGGCGGCGAACGCCGTCGCTGTGAAATTGCCCGCGCGCTGGCGACGCAGCCATCCTTCATGCTGCTGGACGAGCCTCTGGCAGGCATCGATCCGATCGCCGTGGGCGAGATCCGGGAGCTGGTTTCGCATCTGAAGGATCGCGGCATCGGCGTGCTGATCACTGACCACAATGTCCGCGAGACGCTCGACATCATCGACCGTGCCTACATCCTCCATGACGGCAAGGTTTTGATGGAGGGCAGCCCCACCGAGATCGTCGCGGACGAGAATGTGCGCCGGGTCTATCTCGGCGACCGCTTCAGCTGGTGATCGGGACCTGATCCCATGGCACTCGGTCCCCGTCTCGAACTCAGGCAGGGCCAGGCCCTCGTCATGACGCCGCAGCTGCAGCAGGCGATCAAGCTGCTGCAGCTCTCGAACATCGAACTGCTGGCCTATGTCGAGCAGGAACTGGAACGCAATCCCCTGCTGGAACGAAGCGACAGCGATGCCACAGGTCTCGATGATGGCAGCGATCCTTTCGACAATCCTGAAACCTCCGGCGATGGGCCTGTCGAGCGCCTCGATCTCGGATCCGATGCCTCGGCCGATACCGCGCGGGCGGCGATGGATGCCGAAGGCGACAGCACCTTCACCAATGACAGCGGCTATGATGCAGCGGGGCATGACACTTCGCTGGAAAGCAACTTCATCAGTGGCCGCGGCGGTGACTCGCGCTTCGAGAATGACGGAAGCTCGCTTGAGCAGACATTGTCGGAAGCCCGCACCCTCCGCGAGCATGTGCAGGAGCACTGGCAGCTGATGCCCGCCAATGCGGGAGACCGCCTGATCGGGGCGGCGCTCATCGACGCGCTGGACGAGGCCGGCTATGTCACGGAACCGCTGGGCGATATCGCCTCCCGCTTGGGCGTCGAAGAGGACGACGTCGAGGCGGTCCTGCTGGACCTGCAGACGATCGAGCCGATCGGGCTGTTCGCGCGGAGTCTGAAGGAATGCCTGGCGTTGCAGTTGCGGGATCGCGACCGACTTGATCCCGCCATGCAGGCGCTGCTTGAGCATCTCGAGCTGCTGGCGAAGCGTGACATCGCGGGGCTGATGCGGATCTGCGGCGTCGACCAGGAAGATATCGCCGATATGGTGAAGGAGATCCGGGCGCTGAATCCGAAGCCGGGGCTGCTGTTCGGCGGCGAACCGGTGCAGACGCTGATCCCTGACGTCTATGTCCGCCGCGGCCAGGATGGTGGCTGGAATGTCGAGCTCAACAGCGACACCCTTCCGCGCGTCCTGGTGAACAGCCGGTATTACGCGCGGGTCAGCCGTTCGAATGCGGGTAATGGCGCCGACAAGCAGACCAAGACCTATCTCTCGGAATGCCTCAACTCCGCCAACTGGCTGGTCAAGTCGCTCGATCAGCGGGCCCAGACCATACTGAAGGTCGCAACGGAAATCGTGCGCCAGCAGGACGGCTTTCTGCGGCACGGCGTATCGCATCTGAAGCCGCTCAATCTCCGCCTGGTGGCCGAGGCGATCGAGATGCACGAGAGCACCGTGAGTCGCGTGACCTCGAACAAGACGATGGCCACGCCGCGCGGCATCTTCGAGATGAAGTATTTCTTCACGGCGAGCATCGCGGCGACCGATGGCGGCGAAGCCTTCTCGGCTGAGTCGATCCGGCATCGCATCAGGACGCTGATCGATGGCGAGCCCGCCGACGATGTGCTGTCAGACGACAAGATCGTGGAAATCCTGGCCGGGAAGGGCGTCGATATCGCCCGCCGCACCGTCGCGAAATACCGCGAGGCCATGAATATCCCGTCTTCCGTCGAGCGCCGGCGCCTCAAACGGGCCGGCCTGTTGAAAGCGGGCTGAGGGCGGGCGGCCCTTAAGCCGACTGCCCCTTCCAGCATTCCGCATACAGCCGGTCGCCGCGTCGTTGGAATACGGACCACGTCATTGTCACAGCCCGACCTCAATGTTCGATAACCCAAATCTTAATCATTTAAAATCAATAAGTTATAAGAATTCTGTAGTGTTGACACGGTAGGGACCCTTCTCTATGGTCCGCGACCGGCATGACGGGCTTGGTGTGGCGTACTACTATCAAGGCCGACCGAGCGAAATCGGGTTTCGACGCATCATGAAAATCCAGACCTCTGGACAGCACCTTGATCTCGGCGACTCGCTGCGCACCTATGTTGATCAGAAGCTCGCGGCTGCAGTCTCGAAATACATGGACAACGCGATCGAAGCACAGGTGATGTTCCGCCGCGAGGCCGCGATGTATCACTGCCAGTGCTCCGTGCATGTGGGCTCCGGCATCGACGCGCAGGCCGAGGCGGAAGATGCCGAAATCTATGGCAGCTTCGACATGGCACTGGAAAAACTCGCCAAGCAATTGCGCCGCGACAAGCGCCGGCGCCGCAATCATCATACGCGTATGCCGACAGCCGAAAGCATTGCCTGATCCTGGTGGTCGGGCCCTTTCGGTATCAGCGCGGAGGCACAATTTTCCGATGGAAATTTTTCAGCTACTGAGCCCTGATGGCGTGATCGCCAATCTGAAGGCCAACAGCAAGAAGCAGGCGTTGCAGGAATTGTCGGCGCGCGCCGCCCGGATCACCGGGCAGCATGAGAGGGTCATCTTCGACACCCTGCTGGAACGCGAGCGGCTTGGAACTACCGGCGTCGGCAACGGCATCGCGATTCCGCACGGGCGCCTTCCTGGCTTGGACAAGCTTTACGGTCTGTTCGCCCGGGTCGAACGGCCGGTGGACTTCGATTCGATCGACGAGATGCCGGTCGACCTGATTTTCCTGCTGCTGGCGCCGGAATCGGCCGGCGCGGATCATCTCAAGGCGCTGGCCCGCGTCTCACGCCTGCTGCGCGACAAATCAGTCTGCGAGAAACTCCGCGGGGCCGAAAGCGCTGATGCGCTTTATGCATTGCTGACCGACAGCCCCGCCAGTCACGCCGCCTGAACAGGCGTGGCCCGCCCTGTGGAACGGGGCGGCTGTGATTGGCGCACGTTCACCAGTCAGTTCACGTCCACGGGAACGAGATCGTTCTGCACGGCCGCGGCAAAGGCAAGATCCCGTACGGGCGCCGAGCCGAGCGGCGTGCCATTCGCCGCGAAGATCGCCCACCCTGTCCCGTTCGGTGTCTCTACCGGCCGGATATAGGCCAGGTCCGGGGCTCCCAGATTGGCAAAATGCTCCTGCGACATGACCTGCTGCATGCCTGCGGGGTTCGTATAGGTTTCGGTATCGCTGGGGGTGGCCATGGTTGTCTCCTTTTCCGCTTTAACTGCGGTCGCCTGGGGTGCCGACATCGAGCGTTTTCTCGCCCTCTCCGCCGGTCGTTTTTATGGCAATGTTCCGAACCTGCGGCGCCGGTTTGGGGCGGCGCAGATCGATATGCAGTAACCCGTTGCCGAGGCTGGCGCCGATCACATCAATTCCATCGGCCAACACGAAGCTGCGCTGGAACTGACGCGCGGCTATGCCGCGATGGAGGTAAACCCGTTCCTTGTCGTCGGCCTGTCTGCCACGGATGACAAGCTGATTGTCCTCAACGGTAATGGCGAGATCGGCGGCGGTGAAACCGGCTACGGCGAGCGTGATGCGAAGACCGTCTTCACCAATCTGCTCGATATTGTAGGGTGGATAACCTTCGGAGCCGGCCTTGCTGGCCCGCTCGATCATCCGTTCCACATGGTCGAACCCGAGCAGAAGCGGACTTGAAAACAACGAAACACGTGTCACGGCGGTCTCCTTAGCAAGCGAGCTGCCGTCGAAGCCCCATCAGGCACCTCGACGCGATTGATGTGGGGTGGGGTCGCTTGCAGATCAAGGCCCGGACCGGCAGGATGGTGGTCCAGCAGGGGAGGAATTGGTGTGACTGAGTCGGCCCAAGTCGTTGAAACAGTGGGTATTGTTGGAGCGGGCGCGATGGGCCGGGGCATTGCCCAGGTCGGCATGACCGGTGGTATGACGGTACTCCTGTACGATGCCGTCGCCGGTGCGGCCGCCCGTGCGCAGGATGCCATCAATACCCAACTCGACCAGCTGGTCGCGAAGGGGCGCATGGCGGCCCCAGCGGCAGCCGCGGCGAAACAGAAGCTGAGCATCGTCGACAGCCTGGAGGCGCTTGCGCCTGCCGACCTGGTGGTGGAAGCCATCGTCGAGAACCTTGCGGTGAAGCAGGAGGTGTTCCGTGCGCTGGAGGGGATCGTGCGGCCCGACTGCCTGCTTGCCTCCAATACCTCCAGCCTGCGCATCGCCAGCATCGCCAGTGCCTGCCAGAACCGCGGGCGTATCGGCGGCCTGCATTTCTTCAATCCGGTACCGCTGATGAAACTGGTCGAGGTGATCCGCGCTCCGGGTACCAGCGACGCCACTATTGCCGCCCTGGCCAAGGTAGGCGAGCGCATGGGCCGGGTCCCGGTCGTCGTGCAGGACAGTCCCGGCTTCCTGGTGAATCTGGGCGGGCGCGCGTATACGCAGGAGGCGCTGCGCATCGTGTCGGAAGGGGTTGCCACGCCGGCGCAGGTGGATGCGGTCATGCGGGACGCCTGGGGCTTCCGCATGGGTCCGTTCGAACTGATGGACCTCACCGGGATCGACGTGAATTTCCCGGTCAGCCAGATCATCCACGAGGGCTATTTCTACGACCGCCGGCTCGCCACCGCGCCGCTGCACCAGTTGCTGAAGGAAAGCGGCCAGTTCGGTCGCAAGGCGCGGCGCGGGTTTTTCGAGTATGACGCGAACGGCAAGGCTGTCGTCGAATCGCCCGATGCGGTCTCCAGCACTGCGCCTGCCGCCCGCGTCGCGCTGGCGGAGGAAGACGAGGCGCTGGCCGAATTGCTGCGCAGCTTCGGTTTCCAGGTGAGCGACTTCGACGACGGCGAGAGCCCGCTGCTCTGCGCGCCGCTGGGCGAGGATTGCTCCAGCTATGCCGCCCGCCTTGGACTGGATCATCGGCGTCTCTTCGCCCTCGACATCGCCGGCAAGCTCGACAAGCGGCTGACGGTGATGCACGCGCCGGGCGCACGGAGAGACCTGCTGGATGCACTGGTTGCCGGTCTGCATGCCGCGGGTCGCGCAGTGACGGCCATCTATGACAGCCCGGGCTTCATCGGTCAGCGCATCGCCGCCATGGTGGCCAATCTCGGCTGCGAGATGGCGCAGATCCGCGTCGCCAGCCCCGAAGATATCGACAAGGCGATGACCATGGGGCTCAACTACCCGTTCGGGCCGCTGGCGCTGACCGATGCGATGGGCGTCGAGACGGTTCACACCATCCTGACGCAGCTGCAGGCCATCACGGGTGACGATCGCTATCGGCCCAGCCTGTGGCTGCGCCGCCGCGCTTTGCTGGGACTTTCCGCCCTGACCCCGGACTAGGCGCTCAGCAGCCGCACGAAGGGCACGGGCTCGGTAAACCCTTTCAGTTCTGCCGCCTCGTGCTGCACCGGCCGTCCGGCCAGCAGCGGCGCCACGCCCGGATCCCTGGCCAGCGTTTCAGAGAGTACGACCTCGCCGCCGCGGCTGCGGCCCTGCAGTCTGGCGGCGAGATTGACCGTGCTGCCGAAATAATCCAGCCGCTCGTTCAGATTGACGACGATGCAGCGGCCGGCATGAAGGCCGATCTTGAGCACAAGGGCGGCGCCGACCGGGCGGTCGCCGTCGGCGGTTTCCCTGCGATACTCGGCGTTGAAGGCGCCGATGCGGTCATGGATTTCCAGCGCCGCGAGGACGGCCTGCTCCGGCTTGGCGAAGGCGGCCATCACGGCATCGCCGATCGTCTTCACCAGCGCGCCGTCATGATTGCGGATGGTTGCCGCCAGAAAGCCGAAATGGCGGCGGACCAGATGATAGGCCGCGCCGTCTCCCAGCCGTTCATACAGCGCCGTCGACCCCTCCAGATCGGTGAACAGCAGGGTCACGCTGTCGACCGCGACATCCTCGCCGGGGCGCAGGACCTGCATCGGAAGCAGATCGCGAAAAGCCTGCAGCGTGGTGACCTCGTGCGCAGTCAGGGCATCGCGGCGCCAGTCGCGGCTCTCGATGACGAAGGTGAGCTTGCGGCTGCTGCGGTTCTCGAAGGCGATGATGCCATCAGTGTTTCCCGGAATGGCGGAGATGGTGAAACCGGGCGGTCTGCTGTCGGCGGCGCGGACTACCGGAAAAACGGCGCCGTCATGGCTGATCACACATTCGCCGCCAGGCTCCAGCGTGCGCAGGCGATATTCGCCGGCCGGCAGCGCGGCACTGACATGGCGCTGCTCGCCGGGGGCGAGGATCTGCTGCACCAGGATATGGCGCGAGACATGCGGGCCACCCATGCAGAATTCGCCTTCGCCGATGGGGCGGATGGCCGGGACCGGGCTGAAGCTGATCTCCACATTTTCCGCAAAATGGCCGTCATAGGCGATGTTGCAGGAGGGGCAATGCGCCTTGCGCGGCAGTTGGTCGAGCGTCGCGCTGCTCGACTTGGCGCCTCCGCAGCGCGGACAGAGCAGATTCCAGGACAGGTTGAGCAGGCCAAGCCGCGTCGATTCCAGGCAAAGCTCGGTCACCTCACGCAGCGGCGCCTGCCATTGGGCAGCCAGCTTGCGCGGCCGTATCCGGGCGAGATCGACTTCCTGCGCGGTCGCCACATGCCGGGCCAGGCGTTCTGCCAGACCATGGCTGTACGGACTTTCCCCGATTTGCCGGGTCAGGCTGGCCAGCCGTTCCTGCTGTTCGGGCGAAGCCGGCGGGGGATCGTATTCGAACGGCACCGGCGCCTGACCGCGAACGAAATCGGCCGCCTGGCGGACCATGTTCTCCAGTCCGGTGCCGATCCTGCCCATCAGACCGGTGGCGAAAAGGAAACGACCAAGCAAGCCGCGCGGGGCGCCAGCCAGGCGATAGGTTACCCGGCTGCCGCCATCAGGCGTGGCTTCGAGGCGGAGCACCGGGGCCAGATAGGTCAGAGGTCCGCGGACAAAATCCCGCCGCTGGCGAAATTCGCGCCCGGCAATCCACTCGAAGGGCGGTTCATCCCATTCGACTTCGACGCCCCTGAAACTGGTTTTGGCCTTCCGCCTCACCGAGCCGTCGGGCTGGGTAATCTCCTCGACGCTGTATCGCGGCGTTCCGGCCGCTTCGTTGAAGCGGGCGGTGTCCGACAGATAGGGCCAGAGATCGGCCGGCGTTACCGGCAGCGTCCAGGTCCAGATGCGCTCGTGATCGCCGGCCATGTCCTCTCCTCGGAGGATCAAGCCAGCATGTCCGGAGCGGAAGCAAGAAGGGAGAGGCGTCCGGCGATCCGCCTCACCGGCTTGTTACATCGCCAGTCTGCGATCGATTTCCGCCGGCGATTGTGGCGGCACGACCATGACAGCGGGCGGAGCGGCCGGCGGCACCGGCGCAACCGTCACAGGATTTCCTGCAGCGGGCTTCCCGACCGGGGCGATCACCACGGGATCTGTTGCCGGCTCGTATTGCACCTGATCGATCGGCATCACGGCGATCTGCTGCGGGTTGCTGCGCCGGCCCGGCGGCGACATCGGCATGCGCGGATCGGCCAGCGGTCGCGGTGCATCCGGCAGGGCGCGTCCTTCCAGCGAGTAGGGATCGGGTTCGCCGTAGCAATCCACGCCGCCGAGCGTCTTGAAGCACCAGACTTCCTGCCGGTCCGTCGGCTTGTAGTTGCTGACGCAGTAATTGCCGTCGCTCAGAAGGTTGAAGGGCGAGCAGGTGACGTCCAGCTGGCGCTCGATCTTGGTCTGCACGACATGAGCTGCAAGTCCGATCGCCACGTATTGCGCGGCAGGCGGCGGGAGGTGCGTCAGGCTGCCATGGTTGTCGGTTTCGCAACCGGTAAGCAGCCCAAGGACGAGTAGCGGCACAACAGCCGTTGATCCGATATTGAGGCGCATGACGATTCTCCTGCGCGGCCCGACCGCCCGGGCCAGTCAGCCATTCTGGCAATTGGATTATCGCTCATAGAGCGCTGAACATCCAGTTAAGCAATATGGTTAACCGGATGTGGCGTTGCGGTTCAGCTTTGCGGATCGGGCAAGATGATGCGGAATGTCGTTCCCAGCGGTCCGGTCCGGGCCAGTTCGATATCCCCGCCATGCGCCCGTGCCAGTTCGCGGGCGATCGCCAGGCCCAGCCCGGTTCCGCCGGTGCGTCCGCCCCGGAACGGCTCGAACAGGTGCTTCTGGGCTTCAGCGCTGAGGCCGCTGCCGGTATCGGCAAGCTCTATGACAACGGAGCCGCCGCTCGCCGCCGCCGCAACGCGGAGATCACCGCCCGAGGCCATGGCCTGCGCGGCATTGCGGATCAGGTTGTTCAGGATCCGGTAGAGATGCTCGCCATCGGCATAGACCGTCAGGGTTTCCGGCACGGCATTGTGCCAGCGGATTCCGGTGCCGTCCGGCAGTGCCAGTCCGGCGGCGAGATCCTCGACGAAATCGCGCAGCACGAAGCGTTCCGGTTCCGGTGCGCGCTCCTCCGCCTTGCCGAAACGCAGGGTCTGGGCGCAAAGCATGATCGCCCGGTCGATCGAGCCGACCAGCCGGGGAGCCACCTGTCGCACGGTCGGGTCTTCAGAAGCCTCGAGACGGTCGGAAACCAGCTGCGCCGAAGCCAGCATGTTGCGCAGATCATGGCTGATCTTGCTGACGGCTATGCCCAGCTGCGCCAGCCGGGCGCGCTGGTTCAGGGCATGACGAAGCTCCTGCTGCATCGCCTGCAATTCGCGTTCGGCAAGCCCGAGCTCGTCGTCGCGTCGCGACGGCCTGATGATCTGGCGGGCATCCTCGGGTGCTGCCCGGAAGGCGACGATGCTTTCGATCAGGCGCCGCATCGGCCGCACCAGCCAGAGCTGCAGCGTCAGGTAGACCAGGCTTGCGGTGATTACCGAAATGACCAGGGACAGGCTGAAGATGCGCCAGGAAAAGCCGCGGAGCGCCTCGGTCAGCGGCGCGGTGGGCAGCACGACCTCGACGCGCGCTGAGGGATCGCGCGGGGACGGCCCGATCACGCGGATGAAATCGTCCGACCGGCCCACCAGGGTCTCCAGGGCATCGAGAATGGCTTCCCACCACATCCAGTTGGACATGTCCATCGCCGGCCCGAGCATCGGCAGCTCCTGGCGATCGCTGAGGATCAATGCGCTGGCCTCCCGCCGCCGCATGGCCACCAGCTTGGCGCCCACATTGCGCAGCAGCTCGTCTTCCAGTTCCTCGTCGACCATTCCATCGGGGGCGGCCAGCAGCGCCAGGGCGGCCTGGTCGGCCAGCTCGATGCGCGATTCGAAATAGCTGATGCGGAACCGCGCCATGGAGGGAAGATAGATCAGCACCTCCGCCAGCATGACGAAGCCGATCGTCAGCACGAGCAGCCGGCCCGACAGCCCGGCCATGCCGCGCACCGCCTTCTCGGGGGCCTGTTCCGGGATATCCTGCAGTATCTGGGGATCCATCCGGATGTCGCGGTCAGCCGAAGCGGGTAAGGAACTGCACCAGCTTCTGCGTCATCGGACTGAAAAGCTTCGGCCTGTAGAAATCGCCGGCCGCGCGCTTGCTGGCTTCGCCGCGGGTCGGGTAGGGCGCGATCGCAGCCTGGAGGGCGCCGATGCCCAGGCGCTTTTCGATCGCGACGATCCACGGATGCAGCAGATCGCCGGCTTCGGCGCCGACGATGCCGACGCCCAGGACGCGACCGTTGCGCCCGACGATCGCCTTGACCAGGCCTTCCGTTCGCGCTTCCGTCTGCGCCCGGTCATTCACCGCGAAGGGCCAGCGCAGAATGGTGATCTTGCCATATTGGGCGCGCGCTTCGTCTTCCGACAGGCCGACTGCTGCCAGTTCCGGATCGCCATAGGTGACGCGGGGGATGGCCCTGTGATCCGCCCTCGCAGGCAGGCGGAACAGAATGTTTTTCAGCACCACGGCAGCATGATAGCCGGCGGTATGGGTGAAGGGACTCAATCCGGTGATATCGCCGATCGCGTAAACCCTGCGATTGGTGGTGCGCAGGCTGCCGTTCACCTCGATGCCACGCTTTCCGGTCTCTATCCCGGCGGCCTGCAGGCCGAGATTCTCGACATTCGGCTGCCGCCCGGCCGCGACGAGAAGATGCGAGCCGGCGATGCGGTCTTCGCTGCCATCGGTGCCGCGCAAGGTCAGCACGATGCCGGAAACCGTCGTCTCGGCGCGCAGCACTTCCGTCCGGTCGCGGATAATGACTCCGTCTTCCCGCAAGGCGTCGAGCAGCAGGCTGCTCAGCTCTGCATCCTCGCGCGGCAGGCAGGCGGCACGCTCCACTACCGTCACTTTCGAGCCCAGCCTGCAGAATGCCTGGGCCAGTTCGATCCCGATCGGCCCGCCGCCGATGATCAGCAGATGCACCGGCCGTTCGGTGAGATTGAAAATCGTCTCATTGGTGAGGTAGGCGATCTCGGCCAGTCCCTCCACCGGCGGGATCAGGGGGCGTGAGCCTGCGGCGATCACGAAACGGCGGGCCTGGATGGATGTGGTTCCCACCGCGAGGGTGTCGGGGCCGGTGAAGCGGCCTTCGCCCTGCAGAACCTGCACCCCCATGGCGGTGAAGCGTTCGACCGAGTCATGCGGCGCAATGGCCGCGATGGTGCCCTTCACGTGCCGCATCACGGCCGCGAAATCGATCTCGGGCTCCTCATACTGGATTCCGAGCTTTGCCGCCTGGCGCCAGGCAACGGCGTGGCGCGCGGCACTGATCATCGCCTTGGACGGAACGCAGCCGTAATTGAGGCAGTCGCCGCCCATGCGGCCCCGCTCGACGAGTACGGTCTTGACGCCCAGCATGGCGGCGCCGGCCGCGACCGAGAGGCCGCCTGACCCGGCGCCGATGACGGCTATGTCGCAGTCGATCCGCTCACCCATGGCTGCTCACTCGCTGGACGGCTGTATCCGGCTCCGTCGGGCCTGACGCCGCTTGAACCATACCGGCAGCAAAGACATCAGCGCCAGCAGTGTCAAGCCGATCAGGATTTCCGGCGTGGCAATGGCCGTGAGCGACAGGTCTTCGCTTTGCTGCAGCGTGGTGCTCAGGCCGTGGCCGAAATAGGTGAACACGAAAGTGCCGGGCAGGATGCCTGCCGCCGTCGCCAGCGCGAAAGGCGCAAACCTCATGCCGAACAGGGCAGGGGCGATATTGACCAGCCAGAAGGGGAAAGCCGGAACCAGTCGCAGGAACAGCAGGTAATGGAAGCCATTCGCCCGGAACTCGCCCTCGAGCTTGCCCAGCCAGGGGCCGGCTTTGGCTCGCAGCACGTCGCACAGGGCCGTCCGCGCGGCGAGAAAGACCAGACCGGCCCCGAGCGTCGCGCCGATCGCCGTCCAGAGCGTGCCGAGCCAGGCGCCGAACAGGAAGCCGCCGACGACAGTGACGAAACTCGCCACCGGCAACGAAAAGGCCACCAGCATCATATAGAGCAGGATATAAGCCGCGGCCGCGATTATGGGTCGCTCCTCGACCAGGCTTTGCAGTTCGGCCTGATGGGCCCGCAATTCCGCCGGATCGAAAAAACGACCCAGATCGAGCGCCAGGAACAGCGCCAGCCCTAGGCCGAGCAGAAGCAGCGGGATGATGCGTTTCAGTGTCATGGCAAAAGCAACAACCGACCTTGTTTTCGCCTCAATCTGGCAGCAAAGGAGATAAACTACATCCGGCCGCCGTCACAAAATACGACTTTCACCCAAACGTGAAGCTCGGCCCGAGGCGTGGATGCAGGAGCTGATACGAGGCTGCTCATCATATGCGACGATTTGCGCTGCTCCTCCTTCCGGTGCTGTGGCTGCTGGCGGGTGCCGCAATGGCGCAGACCGCGGCGGCTCCCGGGAAGGCAACCGACTGGGATGCTTCCTTTAACGCGGTCACACGCCAGCTGCGCGACCCGCGGGCTGGCGACGAGGAATTTGCGGCACTGCGCGCCGAGCTGGACAGACTGCGCGTCGCGGCCACCGAGGAGCGCGACCGCTTCAAGCAGGCTGTCACGGCGGCGCAGAGTCAGCTGGATGCACTCGGAGCGGCACCGGCCAGCGGCCAGCCAAGGGAATCACCGGCTGTCGCCGAATCGCGGCGGCATCTGACCGGCCAGGTGCAGATACTCCAGGACAACGCCAAGCAGGCGGAACTGGCGCTCGCCCGCATACTCGTGCTGCAGGACGAGATTGCTCAGGGCGCCCGCCAGCAATTCACGCGCCGGCTAGGCTATCGGGGACCAGCGCCTTTCCTGCCGTCGTTCTGGCGGAACGGCCTCGCGGATATTGCCGCCGTGGCGGAGAAAGTCGTTGCCGCTCCGGCCCGCTGGTGGCAGGCGGACAATGGCCGCCGCGCGGGCCTCACGACCTTATTGCAGATGGCCGCCGTCGCAGCGCTTGCTGTCGTACTGCTGGTGCCGGTGCAGCGCCGGCTGCACCGGCATTTCGGCTTCAGTGCCGCCAACCAGACTCCTTCGCCGGTCCGGCGTACCGTCGCAGCCTTTATCGAATGGCTGAGCCGGACGGCCATGCCACTGGCGATTCTGTGGGCCGGTTATGGCGTGCTGGCCGGGAATGGCTGGGCGACCGGCCTGGTGGGTATCATACTCATCGCACTGCTGCAGTCGCTCAGCCTCGGATTGGTGGCGCTCGGGCTGGCGCATGCGACGCTGGCACCCCGGCATCCGGCCTGGGCGCTGGTGCCTTTGCCGCAACCGCCGCAGCGCCGCCTTTTGCGCCGGGTAGCCGTCTTTGCCGCCGGCATCATTCTGCTCTCGCTGGTGGTCGCGCCATCGCGGGTGCCGGAATTCGGTACTGCCGGACGGGAACTGGTCATCGCAACCGTGGCCGTTTTCCTGGTCGGCTTCAATCTGGCCTTCGCTGATCCGCGCCTGTGGCGGCCGCTGGCAGCCGAACATCGCCTGCTGCGGACTGTCGCCTGGGCGGTGTTCGCGCTGAATCTGGCGTCGCTCGGCGCGGTGCTGCTCGGATATTACGGGTTGGCCGCCTTCGTCTCCTATGGCCTGCTGGCCTCGGTATTGGCGCTGGCCGCCTATAGCCTGGTCCGCATCGCGATCCGCGACGGATTGAGTCAGCTGGCCGAGGCACGCGAAGGCCGGTTCCGCGTCTGGCGTGCGGCGCTCGGCCTCAGTGGCCCGATGAGTACGACGATGCAGCTGCTGCTCGGCCTGATGGCCGATTTCGTGCTGCTGCTCCTGCTCTGCATGGCGCTGGCGCTGGCCTGGGGCATGAGCCGCTCGGCGCTGACCGGCTACATCCTGGAACTCTTTTACGGCGTGAAGATCGGCCAGGTGACGCTTTCGCTCGGCGATGTTCTGGCCGCAATCTTCGTGCTTGCGGTCGGGATCGGCCTCACCCGCTTTTTCAGCAACGGTCTCAACATAAGGCTTGAGCGGCAGAGCGGCATCGATCCCGGTGTCCGCAATTCCATGGTGACCGGCCTGACCTATATCGGCTACCTGCTGGCCGGCCTCATGGCGATCGGCGCGGTCGGGCTCGATCTATCCAATCTGGCGATCATCGCCGGCGCCCTCTCGGTCGGCATCGGCTTCGGCCTGCAGAATATCGTCAACAATTTCGTTTCCGGCCTCATCCTGCTGATCGAGCGGCCGGTGAAGGTGGGCGACTGGGTCATGATCGGCGACAAGGAAGGTTACGTCCGCCGGATCAATGTCCGCTCCACCGAGATTGAGACATTTCCCCGCGCCTCGGTGATCATCCCGAATTCCGACCTGATCGCCAGTCCGGTCATGAACTGGACCCATCGCAACCGGCTGGGCCGCGTCGATATCAACCTGGGGCTTTCCTACGGAGCCGATGTCGAGAAGGCCCGTGGCGTGCTGCTCGATTGCCTGCAGGCACATCCTGAAATCCTGGCCATGCCCGCACCCGTCGTCGTGTTCCGGGAGTTCGGCGCAGGCATGCTCAATTTCGCGCTGCGGGGCCATATCGCCGATGTGGAGCGCCGCTTCATCATCGAGAGCGATTTGCGCTTTGCCATCCACAAGGCCTGCCGCGAACACGGCATCGCGCTGCCTTACGGCGCGGCGCCGCCGCCGAATGTACTCCACCTGGCCGATATCGACCGGATCGAGCACGCCCTGGCGGCCCGGCCCGCCGGTGCGGAAGGCCGGGCCGACTAGTTCGGGCGTGGCAGGTCGAACAGCAGGATTTCGGCACCGTCGCTCGCGGCAATATCCAGTTTCCCGGTGCCGACCAGCGCCGCGCCCGCGCGGGTGGGAATGTCCTGTCCGTTCAGAACCACCTTGCCGTCGGCGACCACCAGATAACCCATGCGATCGTCCGCCAACTGATATTCCGCACGTCCGTCCTTCTCCAGCAGCGCGCCATACAGAGTGGCATTCTGATGGATCAGCAGCGTGCCCGGATTGGCCTGTCGCACGGCCTCCTCGCCGGAGGCGAGCGGCACCAGCCGGTTGGCGCGGTCGCCCTTGGGGAATTCCGCCTGGTCCCAGCGCGGTTTCAGGCGCAACTCGCGCGGTTCGATCCAGATCTGGAACAGATGGGTCGTCTCGTCCTCGGCATTCCATTCGGAATGCATGATGCCGGTACCGGCGCTCATCACCTGCACATCACCGGCCGGCGTGCGCCCCTTGTTGCCGAGACTGTCTTCATGGCTGATGGCGCCGCGACGGACATAGGTGATGATCTCCATGTCGCGGTGGCCATGCATCGGAAAGCCCGTTTGCGGCTGGATCTCGTCGTCGTTCCAGACGCGCAGCGGGCCGAAGCCGAAGCCCATTGGCGCGGCGACACCGGAGAAGTTGAAGTGGAACCGGCTGTTGAGCCAGTCGATCTGCATGCGGCCAAGCCGGTCAAAGGGGATCACGTGTATCATGGTGGCCTCCGGTAGCCGCGGCAGCTTAACGCCGCCGCGGCCGATCTGGGAATTAGGACTTCAGCTTCGCTGCAATGGCGGCAACATGGCGGCCCTGGAAACGGGCCAGCTTCAGCTCGGTTTCGCTGGGCTGCCGGCTGCCATCCGCGCCGGCGATGGTGCCCGCGCCGTAAGGCGAGCCGCCCTTCAGGGCGCTGATATCCGCCAGTTCCGGGGCGGCATAAGGCAGGCCGACGATGACCATGCCATGGTGCATCAGCGTGTGGTGGAAACTGGTGGCGGTCGTCTCGTTGCCGCCGCCGGTGCCGGTCGAGACGAAGACGCTGCCGACCTTGCCGACGAGGGCGCCTTTCACCCACAACCCCCCGGTCTGGTCGAGGAAATTGCGCATCTGACCGGTCATATTGCCGAAGCGGGTGCCGGTGCCGAAGATGATGGCATCGTAATCGGCCAGTTCCGCCGGGCTGGCGACAGGCGCGGCTTGGTCCCATTTGCCGCCGGCCTTCTTGAAGGCTTCTTCCGGCATGGTTTCGGGAACGCGCTTGACGGTTACCTGGGCGCCGGCAACCTCGCGGGCGCCGGCTGCCACGGCCTCGGCCATCTTTTCCACATGGCCGTACATCGAGTGATAAAGCACCAGAACCTTGGTCATCGTTACCTCCTGGGGTGAGCTTTCGAAGGTGAAGATAGCTATCGTTCTTTGGGAAACAATGATAGATAAGGAATATCATTGTTTCCTTGTAAGGACAGTCTATGGAGCAGCTTCTGGATCTGGCGGCTTTCGCCAAGGTGGTGGAGCACAACAGTTTCAGCGCCGCCGCGGCGGCGCTGCGAGTGTCGAAATCGGCGGTCTCCAAGCAGGTCGCCCGGCTTGAGCAGCGGCTGGGCACCCAGCTCCTGCAACGGACCACGCGCAAGCTGGCGCTCACCGAGACCGGGCGCATCGTCCTCGCGCATGCCCAGCGCGTGCTGGCGGAAGCCGAGGCCGCGGACGCGGCGGTGCAGAATCTCCATTCCGCACCGCGTGGCCTGCTGCGGGTCAACCTGCCGATGAGCTTCGGTCTCGGCTACGTGGCTCCGTTACTGCCGGAACTGCTGACCCGCTATCCGGAATTGCGCGTTGACCTGACCTTCAACGATCGCCGCATCGACCTTCTGGACGAGGATGTGGACGTCGCGATCCGCATCGGCGAGCTGGCCGATTCCACCCTGACCGCGCGGCGGCTGGCTTTCAGCCGCTTCATCACCTGCGCCTCCGAAGCCTACCTGCGCAAGGCGGGCGTACCCCTGCAACCGTCCGATCTGCGCCAGCATGAATGCCTGGTCTACAATTACCTCCCCGAGGCGCTCACCTGGCGATACCAGGGCGAAGGCGGGCCCTGGGCGATCAAGGTTTCCGGCCGGCTGCATGCCAATAACGGCGATGCCCTGCGCGATGCGGCGCTGGCCGGGATCGGCCTGGTCCGGTCGCCCAGCTTCATCGTCGGTCCCGACATCGCCGCCGGCCGCCTGGTACCGGTGCTCGAGGCCTATGAAACGGCCCCCTTCGGCATCCATGCCGTCTATCCGGCGCAGCGGTTCCTGACCCCGAAATTACGGGCATTCATCGATTTCCTGGTCGAGCGGTTCGGACCCGAGCCGCCATGGGAGTGTGCTCTGCTGGACACAGTGGGTCCGCGCCGGAACCAGCAGGCCTGAAACCCGTTTACGACCCGATAGCCCTATGCTATCGAACAGGCGCGACAAGAGGACGCACCTGATGATCCGCCAATGGCGACATCGACGAGCTCGAACCGGCGCACCGCATAAGCAGATTCAAATGCGAAAGCGGTGCGCGGCGGCCGTTCGCGTGCGCTGAAGCAGAAAGTCCAAGTCGCTATTTCTTCGTCTCGACAGACATCAGCTTCCAGGATGACAGCGAACCGCCGGCCGACCGGACGGAAGGCTAAGGCCGCCCGTCCGCCTGTGGTCTCCGATCTTGTTGCCGGAAGCAAGCTGATGTTCCCGATACTTCCCGAACGGCCGGGTGATGCCGCCCAGATTGATACCCTGCTCGACCTGACCTTCGGGTCGGAGCGCACAATGAAAACCGTGTACCGGCTGCGCGAGGGCGTGGCGCATCTGAAGTCGCTGGCCTTCGTCGTCCGCGATGGAGAGGGCGTGCTGCTGGGTTCGATACGCTACTGGCCGGTGGCGATCGGCGAAGATGCGGTCCCGGCAATCATGCTGGGACCGGTGGCCGTCCATCCCGATTACCAGGGTCAGGGGATTGGTCGCGCGCTGATCCGGCACAGCCTTTACGCGGCGACGCGGCAGGGGCATCGCCTCTGCATCCTGGTCGGCGACAAGCCCTATTACGAGCCTTTCGGTTTCAGCAGCGCCGCCGACCATGGCCTGGAGATGCCGGGCTGGGTCGAGCGCGAGCGGTTCCAGATCATGGAACTGGCTGCAGGTGCGCTGGAGGGCGTTTCCGGCATGGTCGGAAAGGCCAAGCCGGCGCGCCGCAAGCGCGCGGCCTGACGATGGCCCGGACCGTTGTGACGCTGCGGGACGGCGTCTTCATCCTGCTGGTGGACAGCATCACCGAGATCGAGGCGGGCGACGGCGGGGGCATCGTGGTCTCGGGCAGCCATGGCGGGGTGAGCGCTGCGGGCTATGCTGCCGCCGTGCCGCTTGCAGCCTGCTTCCTGAATGACGCCGGCATCGGCAAGGACGCAGCCGGCATCGCCGGCGTGCTGTCGCTGCCTTATGCGGCGGCGGCTTATCGCCATGACTCGGCCCGCATCGGCGACGCCGCCGATGCCTGGGCCTGCGGCGTGGTCTCGACGGTCAACCCGGCCGCGGCGCAGGCCGGTCTGCGCATCGGAATGAGCATCCGGGAAGCCGCCGAATGGCTGCTGCAGAACTAGCGGCTCTCGCGTCGCCACATCAGCAGCATGGCGCCGAGCAGGGCAGCCAGCGCGGCTAGCGGCAGCACCAGCGGGGTGAGGCTGAGGCCGGTGATCACGTAATCGTTCTGCCGATACAGGCCGATCCAGTTGCGCCCGGCCGCTTCCCGGCCGGCACTGCGGGTCGGCTTGTCCATCATGCGGATATCCGGCAGGCCATCGCGCAGCCAATGGATGCTGCCGTTACTCGCATCGGCGAGTGGCTTCAAGACCGACGGCGTGGCGCGCGGATCGGCGAATTCGCGGGGATTCACCGCGCCGACCGTGGCCACGGCCTCATGTATGCCGTCGCGCACCCGGTAGATTCCTGGAACGTCGACCGGCAGGACTCCGCTGGCCAGCCCCTGGCCGCGTTCTTCCAGCATCAGCGGCGTCTCGCTGCCATCGGGGCGCACCACGGTGACCGGCTCGCGGCGTTCGGTCAGGCTGCGCCGCTCGACTTCGAGCCGGCCGCCCCGCGCCTCGGCGCGCAAGGCTTCTTCCTCGAGGTCAGGCTCCTTCATCAGCCAATGCGCCAGGCGACGCAGCAATTCGGCTTGCGGGCCGCCGCCCTCGAAGCCGCGCGACCAGAGCCAGATGTGGTCGGAATAGATCTGGGCAACGCGCCCTTTCTCGACCCGGTCCAGCACCATCAGGGGTTCGGCGCGCGGCGTCTCGAGCAGGGTATGGCCGCTTGTCGCCGTCACATTGATGACGCGGAACCAGCGGCTCCAGCTGGGAGCGCCGTCGGGCCCGCCGGTCGAGCCCGGCAATCCCGCGGTCACGGGGTGGCGCTCGCCGATATTGCTCAGCCGCGGGAGGAAGGCTTCCGTCCGTACGGTGCCGACCGGATGCCCGGGGAAGATATCGGCCAGCGGGGTGCGATACAGGCTGAGCGGCGTCGCGTATGCCGGGCCCGACACTTCCAGCAGGGCGCCGCCGCGCTCGACGTAATTGGCGATATTCTCGAAATACGATGCCGGCAAAATGCCGCGCCGCCGGTAGCGGTCGAAGATGATCAGATCGAACTCGTTCAGCTTGAGTTCAAACAGTTCGCGGATCGGAAACGCGATCAGCGACAGCTCCCGGATCGGCGTGCCGTCCTGCTTGTCGGGCGGCCGCAGGATGGTGAAATGCACCAGGTCGACATTGGGATCGGCCTTGAGCAGGTTGCGCCAGACGCGCTCACCCGCATGGGCCTCGCCGGTGACCAGCAGCACGCGAAGACGATCCCGCACGCCGTTGATCGACAGGGCAACATGATTGTTATGCGGCGTCAGTTCGCCCTCGATCGGCGCCACGTCGAATTCCAGCAAGCTGCGTCCGGCCCGCGGCAGCTTGAACGGCACGGTGATGTCGCGGCCGACCGGAACCGAAAGCATCTGGTCGGCGGCATCCTGCTGGCGGAAGCGCAGCTGCGCCATCTCGTTGGGCCTGGCGCCGGTATCATCGATACGCAGGGTGACCGCCAGATCCTGATTGACCATGCCGAAAGTCGGCGCGTTGCGCACCACCAGCCGGCGGTCGCGCTCATCCAGCCGTCCGGTCAGCAGCACATGCACCGGGGCGCCCGCCATGTCCTGCAATGCGCTCACGTCGGGCATGTCATGCACCTGGCCGTCGGTGACCAGCATGCTGCCGGCAAGCCGGTGGCGGGGAAGGTCGCTGAGCGCGAGCGTCAGGGCGGAATACAGCCGCGTGCCTTCGTCGCGATCGGCCGTCTCGGGTGCGGCCTTGCCGGCGCGCACGACCCGCACCTCCAGATTTTCGATCTCGCCAAGTTTCTGGCGCAACGCGGCCTCGGCCTCGTCCGCCTGCCGCTGCCGCTCGCCAATTCCCTGGCTCGGACTTTCGTCGACCACCATCACGGCGATATCGGGAAGCCCGGCGCGCTCCTCGCGGCGGGCCACCGGGTTGGCGAGTGCCGCCAGCGCCAGAGCGGCGGCCAGGCCGCGCAGCAGGGTGCCGCGGGCGCGACGCCATAGGCCGTAGCAGGTCAGCAGCAGGATGACGATGGCGCAGGCCACCAGGAACGGCCATGGCACCAGCGGGGCAAGATCGAGGGTATAGGCGCTGCTCATCGGGTCAGCCTATTGCCCGAGGCGTTCCAGCAGGGCGGGGACGTGGACCTGGTCGGCCTTGTAATTGCCGGTCAGGGTGTACATCAGCAGGTTCACGCCGAAGCGATAGGCGAATTCCCGCTGGCGCGGGGTGTTGGGAAGAGTAGCCGCCAGCGGCCGTCCGGTCGGATCCATCGCCCAGGCGGCTGCCCAGTCGTGACTGCCGATGACCAGCGAGGTCACGCCATCCTTGTCGCCGCCGGGACTGCGCTCGACCCATACGGCGCCGCCGCTGTAGCGGCCGGGGAATTCCTGCAGCAGGTAAAACGCCTTGGTCAGCACATGATCGTCCGGCACCGGCATCAGCGGCGGAATGTCGAGTTTCGCCAGCATCTGGCGCAGCTTCTCTGTATTCGGGCTGGCCGCGGTACCGCTCAGGCCCATGGCCTGGTCGCGCGTATCGAACAGGATCATGCCGCCGGTCTTCATGAACTGGTCGATCCGCCGCAGGGCGGCATCCGACAATTGCGGCTGGGTCGGTGCGACCGGCCAGTAGAGGAATGGCAGCAGGGAGATATCGTCGCTTTCCAGATTGATTCCGAGCGGCTCGGCCGCCTCGATCGAGGTGCGGCGGAACAGCACTTCGGTCAGCCCGTACAGCCCGGCCCGGCTCATCTCGTCGATATCGGCCTGCCCGGTGATCACATAGGCCAGCCGCAGATCGAGCGACGCCGTCAGTGCGAATTGGTCGGCCGGGGAGGAAGTGGCACCGCGGCTCTGCTGCGCCTCGGCGTGAGCAGCGAACAGCAGAAGCGCCGCAAGAAGTGCGACCGCGGCAGAAGCGGATCGGCGCAAGCGCGGCAGCAGACCGCGCAGGCCCAGGCCGACCAGCCAGTCGGCCAGCAGCAGGAGCAATGCCCCGCTGAGCAGCCAGGGCAGCAGGGATATCTCGCGGCTCGTCTCGTTCATGGACTGCACCGTCGTGTCGGCCGGCCAGCGGGTGACCGGCTGCAGGGCGGTTTCCGCCGTTGCCGCATTCAGCGCCCGGCGGCTGTCCGGTCGGCCATACCAGCCTGGCGGATGCCGCGGCCCGGGCTTTACCGGTTCGGTGCTGCGGGCCGGCAGCGGCTGCACGGCCGGTCCGGGCTCGCCGGAACGGCCGAAGCCATCGAGGACGGTAAGGGGGGCGAGCGGTGCGTCAGCCGTTTCGCTGTTCGCTGCAACGCCCTGGGAGAGATCGACCACCTTGCGCAGCATCTCGACATAGAACCCGCTCAGCGCCAGATCGGACCATAGCGTATTGGCGGTCGTGTGCACGAGAATCAGCCAGCCCTTGCCGCGGCGTTCGGCGGTGACCAGAGGCGTGCCATCGGCCAGACGTAGCCATGTCTTTTCGCCCAGCCGGGGTTCCGGCTCGGCCAGAACCTGGCGGCTGACCGTGATCTGGTCGCCGCCCGAAATCCCGAAAAACGGGCTGCTTTCGGGTATGGGGCCAAGCCGCTGGGGTTGCGCCCAGGACAGGGCTCCGCCGAGCTGGCGGGCGCCCTGGCGCAGTTTGACCGGCAACAGGTCGTCGTCGGTCTCAGCCATGCGCGGACCAGCGAAGCGCAGCAGAACGCCGCCATTGTTGAGCCAGTCCTGCAAACGGGCCTCATCGCCGCCAATCACCTGGGCGACATCGGCCAGCACGATGACGGCGAGTTCGCGCTCCAGCAGCTCCGCGATCCGGCCCTGCCGCAGTTCGGCATAGGGACCCAGGGCGCGTTCCAGATAGAACAGATCGCTCAGCAGGGGCTGTCTGGTTTCCAGCGCGCCGCCCGACACCAGGCCTACGGGCCGGCGCCGCCAGCGCTCATCGAGCAACTGGACGGTTCCCGCGCTCGGCTGCTCCTCGATTTCCAGCCGCGAAAGCTGATTGCGAATCTCGCCGGGCAGATTGAGCTGGAGGCTGCCGGTGCTGGCGCCGGCCGGGAATGTCAGCGTCTCCCGCGCCAGGACACGGCCCTGGTCGGTAACGGCGCGCAAGGTGAGGCTGCGCTCATCGGCTGCGCCGTCAGGCCGGCGGGCTGTGATCACATCGTCCTGGCGCTCGGTGACGGGGGGCAGCAATGCAATGGCGGCATCCTGCGGCTCGGTCGTCACGACACGCAGGCTCCCGAGCCGCAGCAGCCATTCGGCAAGCGCGTAAGTTGCCTCGCCGGATTCGTCATCGCGCAGACCGTCGGTCAGCCAGATCACTTCCGCGTCCTGGGGCAGTCTGGCGTCCAGCAGATTTTGCAGCAAGGCAGCGCGATCGCTGGTCCACGCCTTCGGCTGGAGCGCCGCGACGACAGGACGCAGCTCGGCTGCCGGCATCATCGGGCCCGGCAGCGTCAGCGCGCCGTCGCTCGCCGGGGCAGTGGTGATCAGCAGTGCCGGACGGCCTTCGCGTTCCGCTCTTTCGAGGGCGTTGTCGGCAAGAACAAGCCGGTCCCGCCAGCGCGGCGCGGCCGTCCAGCCGTCGTCCAGCAGCAGGACAAGCGGGCCGGAACTGCGCTGGGCCGATTGCGGATTCAGGATGGGCTCTGCCAGCGCCAGAATGGCCAGTGCGGCAATCAGCAGACGCAGCAGCAGCAGCCAGAGCGGCGTATGGGCGGGTGTTTCCTCCTTCGGCCGCAGCATCAGCAGCAGCCGCAGCGGCGGGAAGGATACCTGCTTCGGGGTCGGCGGCGTGATCCGCAGCAGCCACCACAGCACCGGCAGGGCGAGCAGGGCGGTCAGCGCCCAGGGCGTGGCAAAAGCGAGACTGCCGAGCGTGAACATCCTGCCTTAACCCATCACGTGCGGCTTTGCCCGCTCGCCCTGCAGGGATTGATAGAGCGCAAGCAGGGCAGTCTGCGGCGGCCTGTCGGTACGATGCTTCAGATGCCGCCAGCCGAGGCGGCGACAGACTTCGGTCAGTTCCTGCTGATGTGCGAGAAAGGTCGTCCGCCATTCGCCGGCCAGGGTTTCCGCGCGGGGGGCCAGCAGCGGAGCTTCTCCTTCGAGGCCGAGGAAGCGGGTGCGGCCAGTATAGGGAAAATCCTCTTCGGCAGGATCGATCAGCCGCAGCACGACGCCCTTCACGCCCATATCCGCGAGGACGCGCAGGCGAGCGGCGATCTCCGGCATGGGATACAGGAAATCGCCGATCAGAACGACCTGCGCATGGCGCGGCAGCATCTGCGGCGGCGGAAGGCTGGCTTCCGCCGTATCGAAGCGCGACCGAAGCAGACGCTCGGCCAGGCGCTCCAGGATGAGGCGGCCGGCAGCGGGGCGCTCGGGATTGCCCAGCAGCGCGACGCGCTCGCCGCCGCGCAGCAGCAGGCTCGCCAGCGCGAGCAGGAGCAGCTCGGCCCTCTCGTCCTTCTGCTCCATGCCCAGGGATGATTTCCAGCGCATCGAGGGCGAGGGATCGCGCCACAGCCAGACGCTTTCGGCGGCTTCCCATTCATTTTCGCGGATGAAGGGATGAATGCGCTTGGCGGTCTGGCGCCAGTCGATACGGGTGATCGGATCGCCGGGGCTGTAGCGCCGGAATTGCCAGAAGGCATCGCCGGCGCCGACGCGACGGCGGCCATGGACGCCTTGCTCGACCGTGGCCGCCACCCGTTCGGCAGCGACCAGCAGAGGCGGCAGGAAAGCGGCAAGCTGCTCGGCGCGCTGGCGTCGGATATTTGCGGACGGACCAGCTGCCATCGCGGCGCTCATCCGGATTGTCTCACCGCAGCGGCTGGGTTAGGCGGTCGATCACATCCGCCGTCGTGACGCCCTCGGCACGCGCCGCAAAGGTCAGCGCCATCCGGTGCCGCAGTACCGGCGCGGCAAGGGCGATCACGTCGTCGACGGAAGGCGCCAGGCGGCCCTGCAACAGGGCGCGGGCGCGCACGGCGAGCATGAGGGCCTGACTGGCGCGGGGGCCGGGGCCCCAGGAGACGAGATCCCGGATGCCTTCGACGTCCGATTCCTCGGGACGACCGGCGCGGACCATGCTGAGGATGGCTTCCACGACGCTTTCGCCCACCGGCACGCGGCGCACCAGACGCTGTGCCGCCATCAGGTCGGCGGCCGAAAGAATGGTCGGGACGGCGTCCTCCGCCGCACCTGTGGTGGCGAACAGCATGCGCCGCTCGGCTTCCCGGTCGGGATAGCGCACATCGATCTGCAGCAGGAAGCGATCGAGCTGCGCTTCCGGCAGCGGATAGGTGCCTTCCTGCTCGAGCGGATTCTGCGTCGCAAGGACATGGAAGGGCGCCGGCAGTTCATGGCGGTGGCCGGCCACCGAAACCTGCCTTTCCTGCATCGCCTGCAGCAGGGCGGACTGGGTGCGGGGGCTGGCGCGGTTGATCTCGTCGGCCATCAGCAGCTGGCAGAAGAC